>JBGGNE010000244.1:0-26959 GCA_041287705.1 Methylacidiphilales bacterium
TAGGCGAATGCCGAGATTTGCGGCGGGGGCGTGTGTGCGCTAGTGGGAAAGAGGCAGGGAAGTGGGATGGCGTGCGGCCTCTGAAAGCAGGGCGGCAGGCAGGAGAAGCGCATGGCCTCGGCGGCTATGGTGTAAATCTCAACTTGTCTCTATTGAGCACGTGTTTGGCCTGGGTGGCAAGCACGGAGTGGAGGCGCCGGTCACAGATTTGTGTGACACTGTCAAATGAACTGACCGGGGAGAAGATGGCTGCAAGTGATCACGAGCGCCGCGGACAGTGCCAGCAGGGCGATGTGGAGGGGGGAAGGAGAAATCGCGGTATGATACGGATGTGATTAGAAGTGGTGCGTTTGAAGATCAACTGACAACACGAACCTGGGAAAATCCGCGTCCGAAACTTGGTGTCCTGGAATCTTGGTGGTTAAAATTCCCTTTGAGCGTTTGGGATAGGGATTTTTTCACCATCAAGACACGAAGACATCAAGTTTCGGATAGGAATTCTTATCCTTGTACATTTAAAAAGTTGACCGTCCGAGCAACTTTTAATCGCACCTGTATGATGCTTTTGGGTATTATACGGGGTTGTGATCCGCAACGAGAAGTGGATTGTGATCCTTGCATGACTGTATAACGTAGCACATACTCTCCATTGTAAATACGAGCGAAAGCGTCACATTCTATGAAATTTCCTTCTGTCTTCCCCCTAATTAGAGAAGGAGCGCTGAAAGAGGGGCTAACCGGATGGCTTTTCCTTTACTGGGCGGTCTTTACTATTTTGCTCGGCACCGTAACCGGTATTTTTCGAGGCGAGCCGCACAAGGATACCAGCCTGGTGCTTCAACTTCTAAGCACTTTTCTCTGCTATGCGTTCATGCGCTGGCTTGCGCCGAAGATAATATCTGACGAATGGTCTCCCTGGGTCTTTTCGCCCTTTGTAGTGATGCCTGGAGCGCTTGTGATTGCAGGATGTGCAATGGGTGCTGTTGTTTCGCTGGGAATGAAGTTTCCCCTCCCGGAACCCTGGGATACTATGTTCGGCTATATCGTTTTAGTGGCGCCGTTCGCACTTGCGGCGGGCGGCTCGTTTTCGCGTGCGGAGGGCGGTGTCAAACCGGAAAGCTTTGCGGTTGCGCTGATGTGTTTTGCCATGCTGTGGATATCAATTATTTTGGGAGGCGGTCGGGTTCCCAGGGATTCCACGATATACGAAAGAATCTGGATAGCATTGCCATTCGCCGGAATCTGGGTGGCGGGCGCATTAACGAATTATGGGTACCGCGTCTGGGAGTTGAACAGGGATTCTTCGAAAGCGGAACCTCTTGGCAGAGTGTAGGAAAGGAAAGAACTTTGCGGCAGAAGACGTCAGGTGGGCGGTTTGGGCGGACTGCATGGGGGCAGGAGTCCGTGGTCCAGTTTGTGCTGGATGATTTCGACCATGACGGCGTTCAGAGGGATGCCGCGCAGGGCGGCTTCCACGGCGAGGAGTTCAAGTTCGTCTTCCAGTTCTACGGCGACCGTTTTTTCCATGGACGTAGAATTAATGAATTTTCAATAAAGTGTCCATAAAAATACTGGTCAAATAAGCATTCTGCATGTATCGTGCTGATCATGCGGAAAATAAACGGGGCGCTGCTGTGAAAATGGCTGTGGTCTGGATAGGATTGATAAGTTTTCGGGGGTAATTTTCACTTTAGGGCCTTTTCCAGTTGACACCTTAGCCGCGTTTTACTTTGATGGAGGTTTTCACCGAACCCCGTAACGCAACGTCCCTATGGCCAAAATCCTGCCACTTAAAGTCACCAGTCGCGCCCGCCTCGGCCGCGCCGGCGCCAAATCTACCCGCACTACCGGAAACATTCCCGGTATCCTTTACGGGAAGAAGACGGAGCCCACTCCCATTCAGATCAACTCCAAGGAGCTCTCTTCCGTTCTTAGCGGTCTCTCCTCGGAGAACGTGCTTCTGGACCTCGCCTACACGCACGAAGGCAATACCGTCAGCCGCCTGGCGCTGCTGCAGGATGTTCAGCACCATGCCCTTAAAGATTATATTGTCCATGTGGACCTGCACGAGATTGCTCAGGACGAAATGCTGCACACGGAAGTGCCCGTCCAGGAAGTCGGTGAGTCTATTGGCGTAAAGTCCAACGGTGGTATCCTCGAAAAGACCCTCCGTTCCCTGCGCGTGGAGTGCCTGCCCCGCGATTTGCCGGAATTCTTCACGGTTGATATCAGCAACCTGGATCTGGATCAGTCCATCCACGTCAGCGACCTGAAGCTGCCCGCCGGTGTTACCGTTCTGAACGCTCCCGACGCGACGATCATCGCCGTGCTTGCTCCCGCCAAGGAAGAGGAAGCCGCTGATGAAGGCGACGTGAAGCAGCCTGAAGTGATCAAGGAAAAGAAGGTGGAAGCACCCGCCGCTGATCCCAAGGCCAAGGGTGGCGCTAAAGGCGCTCCTGCCGCCAAGCCCGCCGGCAAGAAGTAATCAGCCTGCGCGACCAGTGTGACGCTGGACCCGCTTTTTGAGGATGTGATTCCTGCGATGTCTTCGCACATGCAAAAGCCTTCCTCTAAAACCGGGTCGAGCGCAACGCCGGTTTCGATCGTGGTGGGTCTGGGTAATCCAGGCCCGACTTACGATCACACGCGACACAATGTCGGGTTTGATGTTCTTGATGTCTGGGCCGCCGCCCATGGCGCCACCGCTTTCCGCCAGGAAAGGCTGGGGCCCGCAATGGTGGCGAAAGGGCAGGGGACTGGACCCGATGGTGCCGCGATGCCCATCCTGCTGGTAAAGCCGACCACTTATATGAATCTGAGTGGCCGCGCGGTACGAGCCTGGATGGACTGGATGAAGGCACCGCTTTCGTCCGTTCTTGTTGTGGTGGATGATGTCGCTCTGGAGCTTGGCTCCGTACGGCTTCGTCCCTCCGGCAGCAGCGGCGGACATAACGGCCTTCGCTCCATAGAAGCCGAAGCCGGCGGCCAGGGTTATCCCCGGTTGCGCTGCGGCGTCGGGCCTATCCCACCCGGGTGGCCTCTGGAGCGCTTTGTCCTCGGCAAATTTACGCCGCCGGAAAAGGAGCTTTACGCAAAGCTTCTCACCACAGCGGCAGAATCGATCGATACCTTATTGAAAGACGGCATGGAACGCGCCATGAATCGCGTGAACGCCAGGCAGCGCCCGTCGCCGGCGGCCTGACACAGCCTATTACAATAAATCTTTCCCTAAGCGCCAGGAGGCGGTACACTCTCCGTTCCTGCTTTTCCGCCCGCGATATTACATCACGACTAACACAAGAATAACTTTGCGGCTTACCTCCGTGAGGATACTGGGCACAACGCAAAGACAATCTGCAATTTCATTCCCCCCGCACCCGCTACACGCACCGCACCCGAAAGAAACGACCATGTACTACGAAGGACTCTACATCCTCAATATTCAGGGCAAAGAAGAAGGCCTGAAGGAAGCTATTGAACTCATTGAACGCGAAGTGGCCCACCAGGGCGGCCGCGTGTACGGCATTCAGAAGATGGATCGCCGCAAGTTTGAACGTCAGGCAGACAAGCTGGATTCCGGCTTCTACGTCAACGTTCAGTTCACGATCGATCCCGCGATTCTGCTGACGCTCCAAAACCGCCTCAAGCTCAACGAAGTGGTTTACCGCCAGTTCTACATCGTGAAAGATTCCGAACCGGCTCCCGTAAAGGAAGAAGCAGCAGCGCCTGCCGCCGCTTAATCAATCCGCAGCTGATCTCTTCAACAGCTCCAGCGTCATGCTGGCACAAACGCACCGGTCGCCCGCAGCGGCAGTGCGTTTTTGCCGCATTTGCCCATCACTTCCGCCTCGCCGAAGCACATAAGCCTCTGCATCTCAGCACCTAACGCCGCCTCTTCCCCCTTTTCACCCCCTGTATCTCCATGCCCGACCTCAATAAAGTAATGCTGATGGGAAACCTGACGCGCGACCCGGAAGTGCGTTATACCCCCAAGGGTACCGCTGTCGGCGAGCTGGGTATCGCGATCAACTCCACGTACCGATCCCAGGACGGCACCAACCGCGAAGAAGTCTGCTACGTAGACATCGAAGTGTGGGACCGCCAGGCGGAGACGTGCAAGCAGTACCTGACCCGCGGATCCCCAGTCTTTATCGAAGGCCGGCTTAAGCTGGACCAGTGGGAAACCAAGGAAGGTGAGAAGAAGTCCCGGCTGCGTGTGCGGGCCGAACGCGTGCAGTTTCTCAGCAGCCGAGGCGGTGCCGGCGGGGCTGGTGGCGGCAGCGCTCCCCGATCGTCCGACGATTATCCTCGCTCTGAATCCCGCGGTGGCGGCGAAAGCCGTGGCGGTGGTGACCAGCGCCGAGGCGGCGACGATTTCCGTGAACAGCCCCCGGCCCGTACCGAACGGCCTGCCCGCCAGGAACGCGCCCCGCAGCCTCCGCCCCCGGATGACGCCGACGAAGGAGATATCCCCTTCTAAATTCACAGGGGTTCTCCCGCCTCGCTATTAATAAAGAGATAGCGGCGGTCCCCCAACCCCAAACCGGGTCCGGCATCACGCTGGCGCTGGTCAATTTCAACACATCACCCTCCCCATCACCATGGCACTCGAAGTCATCCTCAAAACAAAGATAGACGGTCTCGGCGCTGAAGCCGACGTCGTTACTGTAAAGCCCGGCTACGCCCGCAATTACCTGATTCCCCGCAATCTCGCGGCAGTTGCCACGGCGACTTCCCGCAAGCAGGTGGAAGACCTGAAGCGCAAGCGCGCCTCCCGCGAAGCTGAAGAACTGAACAAGGCCACCGAGCTCGGCACCAAGCTCAGCAAGGTCAAGCTCTCCTTCACCCTCGCCGCCGGCGAAGGCTCTGATAAGGTATTCGGTTCCGTTACCGCCAACGACATTGCCGAGAAGCTGAAGGAACAGGGCTTCGAGATCGACAAGAAGAAGGTGGATCTGCCCAAGGGCCTGAAGGAAACCGGTGAGCATGAAGTCGCTATCAGCCTCAGCCACGGCGTTACCGCCCGCATCAAGGTGGAAGTCATTGCAGCCGCCCCTAAGGTTGAAGAGCCTTCGGAAGAAGAAGTGGCCGCAAACGAGCGCCGGAGCAAGTATCGCTCCAAAAAAGCGAATGCCTGATTAGTAACTTAAGCAACAACTCTCTATTAGTGTGTATAGTGTCTAACTAAGATGCACTGATAGAAGAGAAGTTGGAAAATAAGCTTTACTTAATTCTGTAGCTCACAAGTGCCAATCGCGGCATTTGTGAGCTCTTTTTTTGCATGGTTTTCACATCGGTGCGTCCGTGGAATCGAGAATGGATCTCAAAATTTTTTTGACGTTTGAATAAAAAAGTAGTGACTACGGAATAGATTCCTACTAAACATGTTTCACGACTTTTTACTGCCTTTTTATAACCACCTGGTTAAGACCTTCAATCTCTCCATTCACCCGCACAGCTTCTTTTTCTTGACCTTTATTTATCTCCCAGACAGAGTCCTGCCAGTAACGACAAGGCAGCAGTCGCGCGCTTGCTTTGCCTAAGTCGTTCGAGGATAATGAGAAGAACCGCGCGACCATCCCATTGTATATAGAAATATGGCATTTCGAGAATCATTTCACCTCAGCCTTCTCGCGGCTCTTCTCGCCGTCTTGGCTATAGGTACGCTCTCCGCACAAGAGGGAACCCCCGAAGACGCTTCTGGCGGTCGTCCCCGCAAGCTGGTGAGCTCAGCCGCAGGCATGCAAAGCCAGGGCCGCGGCCCTATCGTCAAGGAAATCGAGGTGGAGTACGCCGGCCCCAAGGTGATCTCGAAGAGCCTTATTCTGGCGAACATGCGCACGACTGTAGGCCAGCCCTACTCCCCCGGCGCTGTTGAAGAGGATATCCGTAACCTGTACGCCACAGGCCGCTTTGTTAACCTTCGTATCTCCGACGAGCCCCTGGCCGACGGCGTCAAGGTTGTCGTCATTGTACAGCCCAAGGCGCTGGTCAAAGAAATCATTGTAGAGGGCGCCAGCCTGATCAATGAGAAGCGCGTCCGCAAAGAGATCAAGTCGAAGATCGGCGATCCTCTGAGCGAACAGCAGGTCGTGGTAGACTCGGATAAGATCCGTGAGATGTACCAGACCAAGGGCTTCGATCAGGTCCAGGTGAGCTACAAGACGGACGTTAACCAGGAATACGGTCGCGCTGTCGTTAAATTTACAATCAACGAAGGCGCCAAGGCCTACGTCAGTGAAGTGAATTTCATCGGCAACAAAAACATCGCTGCCGCCGAACTGCGCAAGCAACTGAAGACGAAGCGCAAAGACTGGCTTTCCATCGTCAACAAGTCGGGTCTCTACAAAGACGATCAGTTTAAGGAAGATCTGAAGAAGCTGCGCGACTTTTACTTCAGCAAGGGCTTTATCGACATGCAGATCCGGGATATCAAGCTGGATTATCCCACTGGCGACAAGCTGGTCGTGACCATCACGATTTTCGAAGGTATCCCGTACTACGTTGGCAAGGTTGGCTACGAAGGCAACCAGGTCTTTACCACCGAGCAGATTCGCGAAAAGTGCGTGCTGACCGACGGCAAGGTGTATTCTCCGCAGAATCTGGCCAAGGATCAGAAGGCCATTCAGGATCTCTACGGCAAGATGGGCTACGTGGACGCCAAGGTTTCCCCTGAGCGCCTGCCGAACGTGGAAAGCGGCAAGATGGATCTCGTGTTCGTCATTACCGAAGGCCCGCAGTCCTATCTGGAAAAGATCATCATCCAGGGTAACAACCGTACGAAGGATAAAGTGCTGCGCCGCGAACTGGCGCTGGCTCCTGGCGACGTGTACGACACTGTGCGTACCGATGCCAGCCAGAAGCGCCTGGAAGGTCTCGGCTTCTTCGAGAAAGTGGATATCAATGCCCGCGATACGGCCGTTCCTAACCGCAAGAACATGGTCATCACGGTGCAGGAAAAGCGCACGGGTTCGATCAACTTCGGTATCGGTCTGAGCTCCGTGGACAGCGTGCTGGGCTTTGTGGAACTGACTCAGGGTAACTTCGACATTACCAACTGGCCCCAGTTCACCGGCGCAGGCCAGAAGTTCCGCGCTCGTGTCCAGTACGGTCTCTCCCGTAAGGATCTGTTGCTGTCGTTCACTGAGCCGTGGTTCCTCAACCAGCGCCTGTCGCTCGGCGTGGATGTCTTCGGTAACGATGCCCAGTACCTTTCCAGCGATTACGATCAGCGCCGTTACGGTATGTCGGTCAAGGTTCAGCGCGCCATCACGCAGTTCCTGTTCGCATCCGCCAAGTATCAGCTGGAAAGCATTGAGCTCTATAACTTCGACGACAGCGTCTCGCCCACTCTGAAGGCAGAAGAAGGCGCCCGCACCAAGAGCTCGATCTCGCTGGCCCTTACGTATGACAGCCGCGACAACCTGATGCTGACCCGCCGCGGTGAGCGCGTGGAGCTGTCCGCTGAGTTTGCCGGCGGTCCTCTCTTCGGCAGCACCGATATCTATAAGTTCCAGATCGACGCACAGAAATACTTCCTGTTGCCGTACGATATGATTCTGACGACTGCTATTGCAACCGGCGGTGTGTCAGGCTATGATGACACCGCTAACGTACCTCTCTTCGACAGGTACTTCCTGGGCGGCTCCCGAACTGTTCGCGGCTTTGATAACCGTGAGATCAGCCCGAGAGACAGCACTGGAACGGCAATTGGTGGTAACACCTTTGGTAATGCGACGATTGAACTCACCTTCCCGATCATCAATCAGGTCCGTGGTGCGGTGTTCACCGACGCAGGCTTTGTGGACGCCCGGAGCTTCCACTATGCTGATATGATCGAGGATCTGCAGGTTGCGGTGGGCGTGGGCCTTCGCATGAACCTGCCCATTGGCCCTGTGCGCCTGGACTTCGGTGTCCCGCTTAAGGCGGATAAGTACAACGAATCCTCTGGCAAATTCAGCTTCGATGCCGGTTACCAATTCTAACCACAACGCCTGCACTTAAAAAATCACCCTCTCTCACGCTCGTACGGCTGCCTGATGTAATAAATGCAGGGCAGCCTGCGACCGTTTTATCCATGAAAACCTCACTACTCTTCCTCGCCGCGATTGCCGCGCTCTTCGTTTTCCCCGCTTTCTCTCACGCTCAGGGTGCGCCCAGCATCGCCGTGGTAGATATGAGCGAAGTAATGAAGAAGTATAACCGCTCCATCACTGCCGAGGCTGAACTCAAGGGCAAAGCTCAAAAAGCACAGGCCGATATCCAGGGCATGGTTGGCGACTACACCAAGATGCGCGACGAAGCGCTGAGGCTTGAGCAGGAAGTAAAAGCTCCCGGCATCGCGGAAGCCGTCCGCAAGGCCAAGGTGGATGAATTCACAAAGAAGTACACCGCCCTCAAGACCTTCGAGCAGAAGCTTCGCGAGTTCCAGCAGAGCCGCGAGTCGCTGTTCCGCGACGAAACGCTCCGCATCCGCAACGAAATCATCACGGATATCAACAAGGCCATCACGACCATGGGGCCGACCAGCGGCGATCTGATCTTCGACAAGTCCGCCATGGCGATGTCTGGCACGAGCGTGCTGCTGTTTGCCTCGACGGGTGTTCGCGATATCACCAACGACGTGATCCGCAAGCTGAACTCGGCCGCACCTGCCGCTGCTCCTGTGGGCACAACTGCTCCCCGCCCCGCTTCTCCCGCAGGTTCGACGACAGCTCCCCGCCCTCGTCCGGTAACCCCCTAATTTGTCAGCGCGACGCTGGATCTCTTGTTCACAGATGACTTGGTCATCGTATGGAACTCGGATCCAGCGTCTTTCGTTTTGTATTGGCAGCCTTCGTTTTCACTGTTTGATCGCCTTGTTTTCCCGTGCCTCAATATACTGCTGAGTTCATTGCATCCCATGTTGGCGGGGCGCTACAGGGCGATTCTTCGCACATCATTTCCGGCGTGGCGGATCTGGCTTCAGCCGAATCCCGCCACGCTTCTTTTTTGGGTAATCCCAAGTACCTGGCGCAGGCGCGACGTACCAAAGCGGGTGTCGTGCTGCTGTCTCACCAGGATCCCCAGGAGTTTTCTTTTACGCAGATTCGGGTGGAGTCACCTTCGTTTGCCTTTGCCAAAGTAGTGGATCTGTTTGCGCCGCCCGCTCCTGTTTATCAGCCAGGGGTGCATCCCTCCGCCGTAGTTGCCGCGGATGTCATTCTGGGCGAAGGAGTTTCCGTGCAGCCTTGCGCGGTGATTGAAGCCGGCGCCAGGATCGGAGCCCGTACGGTTATCGGCGCCAACGCTTATGTGGGTGCCCGCGCTGTGCTGGGTGAGGATTGCCTGTTGTATCCCCAGGTGGTGGTGCGGGAAGATTCCGTCATTGGCAATCACGTCATTTTACATTGTGGCTCCGTTATCGGCGGCGATGGTTTTGGATACGACTTCCGTGCAGGGCGCCACCAGAAGATTCCGCAAATTGGCTACGTTCAGCTTGATGACCACGTTGAAGTGGGCGCGGGCACGACGATCGACCGCGGCCGTTTCGACCGCACATGGATCGGCGAAGGAACAAAAATCGACAATCTGGTGATGATTGCCCACAATGTACGTGTGGGTAAGCATTGTCTTATCGTCTCCCAGACCGGTATTTCCGGCAGCACCACTCTTGGCAATTACGTGACGCTGGCGGGTCAGGTTGGCACCGTTGGCCACATTACAATCGCAGATGGCGCCATTGTGACGGCGCAGTCCGGCGTAAGCAAAGACGTCCCGGCAAAGACGACTGTGGCGGGTCGCCATGCCATTCCTCTCCGAGACAGCCTGAAGGTGGAAGCTCTCACACGCCGCCTGCCGGAGTTGCTGGAACGCATCAAAACGCTGGAAGAGACGCTGCGGTCGCATGGTCTTTCCGGCAAATCTGCTGAACCGGCGGATTGCGCTTCCCGGGATCAGTAAAATATCTGCGTGGACGCGATGTATCCTTTTCGCGTGCTCTGCGTATTTTTCAACATTTAGGCTCCGTTTGTGCTTCAGATCAGAATCGCCTGGCCGATAGATCCGAGGGAGGGTCCTTTTGCGTCAGGATTTTTCGTGTATATTGCTGCATTCCATGCAAGAGAGCACGTTTGTTCTGCGAGCTATTGAGGGAAGAAGTTGCGGAAAGGGCTTGCTTTCGAAGCCCACTTTTCCAAATTATTTCTTTGTATCAAGCGAACATCGGGGTAAGATTTTTACGCAATTGGCCATACCTTATTCCCTAACTGGCATTAACTGACGCCGGTGCATGGATTTATGATTCAACGATGCTCTTCTTCCCCAATTGTGCCCGCAGGCGTATGTGCCGGGGTATATGGGGACCGCATCGAGTTTTACTTTCCTGCTTGCCCTGCGGCGACGAGGGTGACATCGTGTCCAAAGTCGTCCGCGCCTTCACTTTACCTCTATTTCTCCCGTGGGTAGCGACTTCCTTCCACCCAAACAAACGCGTATGAAGCGTTCGGAGAAACTGTGGACTGAAGATCAGTTCCTGGATCCCGCTCCCGGCGGTTTCGCCGAGCTGAGTCCTGGCGATACAATCGGCAAGTTTCGCATCATTCGCGAGCTCGGCAAGGGCGGCATGGGTGCCGTATACCTGGCGGTTAATCCGGTCCTCCAGACCGAGGTGGCTCTGAAGATTCTGCCGCCGTCCGTCGTGCGCGATTCGCCGCAGGTTGCCCAGCGCTTTCTGCGCGAGGCGCGTCTGGCGGCGCAGATTAACCACAAGCGGGTAGTGGCGGTTAAGGACGCCGATCTGGACAGCGCGACGGGCCTCTATTATATGGTGCTGGAGTACGTCCCGGGAGGTTCCCTGGGCGACCGGCTGGCTTCGGGCCCCTTTGCGGAAGAGGATGCTCTTTGCGTGGTGTTTGACGTGGCGCAGGCTTTGGAAGAGGCCGAGGCCCACCACATTGTTCATCGCGACATCAAGCCTGATAATATCATGCTGGATGCCCAGGGACATGCAAAGCTGGCCGATCTGGGTGTTGCCAAGCAGGTGATCGCGAAGGCGACCAATCTGACCCAGGAAGGTTCTTCCATCGGTACGCCGGCGTACATGAGCCCGGATCAGATCCGCAATGCGCAGGATGCCGATACCCGCGACGATATTTACAGCCTGGGTGCGACCCTTTACGAATTGCTGACCGGTCAGCCGCCCTTCGACGGATCGACCGCCTACAACATTGTCAGCAAGGTGCTTTCCTCGCCGACGCCGAACCCGCGCGATATCAATCCCGATATCTCGCCTTCTGTTGCGGCGCTGTGCATGAAAATGATGGCCCGCTCCAAAGCGGCCCGCCACCAGAATGCCGCTGCGCTGATTGATGATCTGCAGCGCCTTTCCGATAATGGCCTGGGGCCTGTTGGCGATCCGCATCAGATGGAGACGTTGACGGGTGAGGGCAACATGATGGTGCCGCCCAGCCTGGAGCAGATTGCCCGGCGCCATGCCAATCGCTACAATGAGAGTGAGTTTGATCAGGACTCGGACGAGAGATCGGGGACATCGCGCGCGATTACGTGGGTGCTGAGTGCTTTGCTGGTCGTGGCCCTTTTTGTCGGTGCTGCCATGATGCTTCGCGACAAGCCTCAGCCCGTCGTGCCTGTTGATCCCGGTAAGCTGCCTCGTGTGGTGGATACCACGAAGCCAACGAACGGGATCAAGCCGGTCGCCCACGGGCATAATGCGACAAATTCGCCAAACAACTCCAATCCCGGGGACATCAGGATTGCGCCGAACAGTGAGACGCCCGAGGACAAAAATCCGAAGCTCAAGCGTCCCAGGCTGGTCAAGGATAAGGATGAGAATATACCGAAGGCATTGCCGGTGGATCGGGATCCCAATCCGACGTATCGCCAGCCTTCTGTTCCGACTCCGGGACCACAACCTTTTACAGACGTTAAGCCAACCGCTATTGATCCGCATAGCGTTAATCCTTCGGGGACAATATCGCCCTTTGACAGGACTCCGGAAATCCCTCCGCTGCCGGAGCCGTCCAACTTTACTGTAATTGATCCTAAGACTCCCGAAGCGCCGCTGCAGCAACCCTCCGTAACCAACAGGGTGGTGGGTACTCCTCCCATTCCGGAGCCCCCGGCTGTTCCTGATGATAAGGTGCTGCCCTCGCCGCCCGTAGTGGATACTCACCTGGCGGAGATTGCTGTGCCTGACATCAGCGAGGTCGTCTCGAATGGGATGCCAATACTTGTGCCTCCGACGCCCGTGGTTCCTCCATCCGATCCTGATGTGGTCAAGCCCACTCTGCACCCGCCTGGAATGTCCGCGTTTGAAGCACGCAGAATTGCCGGGGCGCGGCTTAAGCGATCCATTTCCAGCAAGCTCCTGAAAGTGGAGGGTGTTCAGCCCACGGGCATCAATGTAACGCCTACGGAATGGCGGTTCTGGTTCTATGATCCTGAGGCCAACGAGTGTTATCGCCGTGTGATTGTGATTAACGGTGTTGCAGGTGCTCCAGCTGACGGCATTTATATGAACCCGCTGGCCTTCAAGGCGGATGATGTGCTGCCGAACGATTTGCTGAAAACGGATTCAGAACGCGCGCTGGAGATTATCATGGCTCAGGAGAAGATGGATGGGGTCAAGCTCACGTCTACTTCGTTCAAGCTGGACAATAAAGACACAGCGCCTGTTTGGCGGGTGAAGCTTTTTGGCTATACGGCCAAAAAGGGCAAGATCCGTTCTTTAGGCGAGGCTATGATCTTTGTGGAGACCGGCAAGGTGCGCCGTCTGGACGTGAAGCTGGATTGAGAAAGCCAGAAAGTCCATTGGCGTGCACCCTGATCAAATCCCACCACCAGCGTCAGCGCCAGCGTTACGCTGGACCATGTAGCTGAGGACTTTGTCGTCGCGGGGAGGGGAGGCGTCTGCTGGCTGGTGGCAGAGGTTCTGCGGTGCAAAAGAGTCGGTTCTGTAAGCCGTGCTGCTGACCCCGTCAGATAGTCTTTTCGGAGCGTGGGCAGCCCGTTCAGCGGGACCGCTGGTTTAATGATTTGGCATTCCCGGATACCTGGCATGGAAGGTGCTTCTGGGAAAAGCGTGTTCCGGTATAAGCTCTCCACATTCTTCAGCCTGCTTCCTATGGCATGGTCCGCCTTTGTTTCGGCGGCCATCTCCTGTGTGATGAGCTATTGTGGATTCATCAAAGGCCGGCGCTGTTTTGGTATATTGCCCACTTTATCTCAGGCTATAGGTACTTCATCAGATTGTCTGCATGCGCAGCAAAAGCAATTTGATCATGTTGGCGCTTTTTTACCACGCCTTTTTAGAGATGAGCAACAGATGTTGTTGGGTAGCGATTCTGCTAAGAGTCTCTTGTATAACGCTGTAGCGCGTATTCCTGTTTCGCTAGTAAAGGAACCGTCTTTTGCCGTACCGAAGCTCCGTGCAGGTGCACTGCTGGGTCTTCCACCACCGGCAATTGCCGCGTGATGTGCATCTTACGCGTAAAGTTGGCCTGTGTCCTGCTTATCGCTGGTGTTCCATTTCGCTTCACCATCAGGACCCAGCGCGGGTCATGGTGCCTGCTGAGCTGCCTTACTTCATTCTGGCCACATAGATCAGGTATGGCACCACTGAAGAGTCCCTGACGGGCTTTTTACACAACGGCATTACAGGCATTCGGCGCGCTCTGACATTAACCTTAGATTCCCCATCCTATATTGCAGGCAGGTACGATAAGTAATTGCCTACACTTTAGAACTCAGACTTCACAGACAAACCCCAACCAACCCTCTGTGTCCCCAGGCCCCTTTATCCTGGCGCCGCTGCTTTCCTACGGCTGGCATCATACTTAAGGGGGCACGCAGACAGCAGCGTCCGACGAGTTTAGGCTCCGCAGGACAAACCTAAGTTAACCCCACAAAGAACCAACAGGGATACCTGAACAACCAAACCATGCACTGCCTGACACTACGAAAGACCTGCATCGCCGCGCTAGTCGCAGGGGCGATCGCATTCGGCCAACTGGCCTCGGCATTCGCCGAGGATGCTCCCGCACCGGCACCGGCTCCTGCAGCCGCAACCCCAGCTCCTGAAGCCGCTCCCGCTGCTCCGGCCCCAGCCCCTGATTCCATGGCGCAGGTTCGGAAGGATCTGGAAGACCTTAAAGCCTACATCAATAATGCAGCTCGTCCCGCCGGCACGACGGATTCCTTCCTGAAGGCAGCGCCTGGTCCTGGTCACAACGCCTGGCTCATGACCTCCGCCGCTCTGGTGTTGTTCATGACCCTGCCCGGTCTGGCTCTGTTCTACGGCGGCCTCGTCCGCAGCAAGAACGTGCTCTCCGTGCTGGCACAGTGCCTGGGATGTTCCGGTCTCTGCACCGTCATCTGGTGGTCTGTCGGCTACAGCCTGGCCTTCGGCGCTAATTACAAGAGCACCATCTTCGGTGGTTCGGAATTCTTCTTCCTGCAGGGCGTCACGGGTGACGTCAGCTTTACCTACTGGGTATCCGAAGCTGTGTTCTGCATGTTCCAGATGATGTTCGCCATCATCACCCCCGCGCTGATCGTCGGCGCTATCGCCGAGCGCATGAAGTTCTCCGCCATCATGCTCTTCATCGCAGTCTGGATGTTCGTGGTTTATCTGCCGCTCGCCCACATGGTGTGGGGCCCGATGGGTATGATGAACGGTATTCTGAATCCTGATGCCCCCATCAAGGCGATCGACTTCGCCGGTGGTACCGTGGTTCACATGTCTTCCGGTTGGTCCGCTCTGGTGCTCTGCATCATCCTTGGGCCCCGCGCCGGCTTCGGCAAGACTCCTATGGTTCCGCACAGCATGGTGCTTTGCATGGTTGGTACCGGTATGCTCTGGGTTGGATGGTACGGCTTCAACGCCGGTAGCGCATGTGGCGCGGACGGTATCGCAGCCAACGCGTTCATGACCACCACGCTCGCAGCCGCTATTGGTGGCTTCGTATGGGCCGGTCTGGAATGGATCGTCAAGGGCAAGCCCAGCATCCTCGGCTTCTGCTCCGGTATCGTCGCAGGTCTCGTTGTCATCACTCCTGCCGCTGGTTTCGTCAATGCAACGGGCGCAGTTATCATCGGTTTCGCCGCTGGTATCGTTCCCTTCTTTGCCTGCACGAAGCTCAAGCCCCTCCTGGGTTATGACGATGCGCTGGACACCTTCGGCGTACACGGCGTTGGCGGCACGATGGGCGCTCTGCTCACCGGCTTCCTGGCCACCCCCGCGGTTAACAGCAACATCGCCGGTCTGCTTAAGGATGGTAACGGCGCGCTGATCACCGCACAGCTCATCTCGATTGTGTTCACGATCGTCCTGTCTGTGGTTGCCACCGCCATCATCGCCATCGCGATCAAGTCGACCCTCGGCCTCCGCCCCACCGTGGAAGACGAATCCACTGGTCTGGACATCACCGATCACGGCGAAGCTGGCTACGAAATGGAGCACAACTAAGCGAGAACCCGGATACCGGATCTGCTTAGACGCTTACTTCGACAGCAAAACATTCGGGCAGAGGTGCAGCAATGCACCTCTGCCTGCCACAAAAAGGGGACGCATTGCGCGTCCCCTTTTTCGTGTCCACAGCGAGTGCATACAGCATCGGTAAAATTATTCATTTGTTCATATGGGTAGAAAGAGTGTTACCGCAGATTATTAATTCCGATTAACGCTGGCGTTGTTCCACATAAATCCATAGAATACGTTCTGGCGTTTCCTCCTGCCTTTCTGTTTGATAGGGCAGCTTCGCACGGAAATGACCTTCCTGATCTGACGCGCTGACCGACATTTATCCCCACAACATCCTCCATGCAGCTTTTTGCTCCAGCCAAGCTTAACCTGTACCTCCACATCCTGGGGCGCCGCGCGGACGGCTTCCACGAGCTGGAAACACTCATGGTGCCGCTCAAGCTAGGCGACATCATTACCCTGGAGGAGCGGTCCGAGCCCGGCGTAGGATTTACCTGCACCGACGACTCCCTGCCAACCGACGTCACCAACCTGGCTGTTAAAGCCGCCATCCAGATGCTGGAGCGGTATGCGCCGGATCGCGGCGTCTCCATCCATCTGGAGAAGCGGCTGCCTCACGGTGCCGGTCTGGGCGGCGGGAGTTCCGATGCCGCCACCGTGCTGGGCGGTGTGCGCGAGCTTCTGGGCCTGGATGTTCCGGACGACGAGATTCTGGATCTGGCGGCCACGCTTGGCAGCGATGTGCCTTTCTTTCTATACCGCAGCGCGGCCATCTGCCGTGGCCGCGGCGAGATTGTGGAGCCCGTGCAACTGCAGGGACGCTATCGCGGCGTACTGATTCATCCCGGCTTTGCGGTCCCCACGCCCTGGGCCTACAAGAAGTACGCGGAGACACCCACGCCCGGTAAATCCGGCGCGACTCTTCCCGACGGCGTGCTGCGCAACGATCTCGAGCCGCCCGTTTTCCGCAAATACCTCTGGCTGCCGGCTGCCAAGGACTGGCTGAGAAGCCAGCCGGAGGTGCTGGACGCGCTGATGAGCGGCAGTGGAAGCTGCGTCTTCGCGCTGCTAAAGGATGGCGAAGATCCCGCATCACTGATGGAGCGCTGCTCCGAGGAGCTTGGGCCGAACTGCTGGGTGGCGGAGTTTGAGGACTTTATCACGCCGGCACCTGAAGCGGAATAAGCTGCGCAAGCACCTCATAGCGTGGCATCTGTCCGTCAGTCGAAATCTACGAGAAGTTTGTTGAACTAATCGAGAATATTTGACACTTTTACCGCGCAGAAAAACGGCGAGTGGGCTCCGCATGCCATACCCTTGTTATACGCCTGACTGTTTAGCGTCCAAGCTCGGATATCCCTTATGACCAGGAAATTTCATCTCGTCCTTGCATCTCTCTTCCTGGTTGTCGCCGTTTTGCCCGGTCCACTTAGTTACGGTGCTGGTAATTCCCAGAAGAAGAAGAGTTCTAGCACGACAACATCGACCACCACCAGTGCGTCGCCGGCTTCGGTCCTTACGCCGCCCAATCCCCTGCTGGAAGCCAAGGCCGCCGAACGTCTCGCCGCTGTTGAGCTTGCCTGGAATGAGATGGCTTCTGCCCGCGCCTCCAAGTCCGCCAAGGTGGTGAAGGGAACTGAGGAGAAGTATCGCAAGGCCGTTGATGCCTTCCTGATCGCGTTCGCGCAGATTCGCAAGATGGTGGAGTGGAAGGGCGTGATTGTGCTGACCCATAAAGGGCGCACATATCATCTGGAAATCCCCGCTCCCCCCGCAGGTTACACACAGTGGAACGTGCTGGATTTCGACTCCATTCGCGTGGCGTCGAGCGTGAAGATCAAATCCATGTCGCGCCCTACTCGCATTGAGGGCCTGGGTGCTCCTGTGGTGCTGCGCAAGCACAGCCAGGGTGAACCCTATGTTTTTCGCTCGGGCTACAACGTCCCGGGTACTGCGGTTATCGACTTTGAGACCACAGGCGGCGGGCCGGTCCGCACTGTTCTGCGCTTTTATGATCCCCGCGAAATATCCGAGGTGGATGGTCTGACACTCTCGGCTGATTTTGCGGCGGCGGTTGAGATCGGCATTAACCTGCCGGAATTTCGCGACATCGAATTTGGCGGCGTATTCGCCATCCAGAAGTTCATGAAGGTGACCGGTCTTTATGTCACCGAGCCGTATCGTCCGGACAAGATTCCCGTCATTTTCGTCCACGGCCTCAACTCGTCACCGCTGACGTGGACGCAGATGCTCAACGACATCAATGCCGATACGAAGCTCAGCAGGAAGTATCAGTACTGGTATTACTCCTACCCCACCGGTACAGGCTGGATCATTTCCGCGCCCAAGTTACGTGAGCAGCTGAATGGGGCTGATGCCTACTTCAGTGCCAAGGGCGGCCGCAACAACCTTAGCCGTTGTATTCTCGTTGGCCACAGCATGGGTGGCGTGATGTCGCGCATGATGTGTATCGATTCCGGCAATGATTTCTGGGACCGCGTTTTCAAGAAGCCGCCGGAGCAGGTGGAGTGGCCGACACCTCAGGCCAGGCAGACGGTGACGAGCATGCTCTTCTTCAAGAAGGTGCCTATCGTGTCTGCCGCGATCTTTATCGCTGCCCCTCATCGCGGCAGCGGTATTGCGGACTGGCCTGTTGTGGGTCTCATCAAGAAGCTGATCCGGTTGCCGATCGGCCTGGCTACCACTGTGTTGAACGTTGCCACGCTGAACGTGGAAGCGCTGAAGATTACCATTAAGGAAGGTGCCGGCTTTGGTACCAGCATCAGCGGTCTTTCGCCCAAGAATCCTGGCTACATTGCGCTGAACAATCGCGTTATCCAGGTGCCGTTCTACACCATCATTGGTGATCACAACAGCGGTGGTGATCTGCTGAAGTACCCGGACCCCGTCCTGCTGCGCAGCAACGATACCGTAGTACCTTACTGGAGCTCGCACCTGAATGAGGCCGTATCGGAAACGATCGTCCACGCCAAGCATACCATTTGCACCACCTACAATGGCTCTGTTGAGCAGGTGAAGCGCATCCTTAGTGATCGCCTTGCCGGCAAGCTGGGCCGCGCGCCGACGAAGCCCGCCGGCCAGTACGGTCCTGACGAAACCCCTGAGAAGACGCACGAAAAGTTGGAGGGAGGCAAGCCCGTCAAGATGAAATCACCTGCCTTGGACGCCTCCCGCACCGACAAACCCGTAAACGGCAAGCCTCCTGAAAAACCGATGGGCCGCAAGAGCAATAGCAAGAACGTGCCCACAGTTTCAGAGCCGGCGATGGCTTCTGCTGAGTAAGAGGCTCAGAATCAGCGAATAGGTGCGTCGATTGGACGACCTAAGCCTGGCAAAGCGGATGCTCGTTGCGGTGCGATTGCGTTAGAGATGAAATGGGGCATGGCCACCCGTATTTTCCGGAGGCTCCATAGCTGTTGGAATACTGCCTGCCTGCATCCAGCCTTTACCACTCAGTTTTCCATTTCGACAAAGCTTTCCCCTTTTCGTGCTTTACGTGTAAATAGACATTGCGGATGCAGAAAGCTCGAGCTTTTACACGGTTCGAAAAGGGCAAGGTTAATTACCGCGGAAGGCACGAAAGGCAGTCGAAAAGCACGAAAAAGAGACAGCGTTTGCACAGGTGGGGCTCATTTTCTGTATCTTACCCAGGCCTGCGGCAGACCTCAGCCTGGGCTATCAGGTATCGCACCGCCCTCGCCCCAAAACAAAACCGGCCTGCACCCCATGGTACAAGCCGGCCCAAGTTCCACTCCTTTCTTATTCTGCTTTTGGTTTTTTTGTTCGGTTGATGCGATGACCTCAGGGTCATCTCTCTCGTCTGACAAAAGTGGGGGGAAAGTATGTTAGCTGTTTACCAGCTGGTACAGAAGTTGGGCTCCGGAATAGTTGGGGTTGACGTTTTGGTTCATGATGGAGGCCAGCAGCGCGTCGCGGAAGCGGCCGAGATCCAGGTAGGCAACGAAGGGGACGGGCAGACCGGGGATATCCCGGTAGGGATGCGGGCCGTGGTAAGCGGGGGAATCTGCGGCCGCACGCAGGGAGGGATCCTTGGTCACTGCGGTGTGGATAAGCTGTGCAGCATCGTTCACTTCGGTTTCGGTGATCTTGCTGACCAGATTCAGCTTGTCCTTCATCTCCGGTGTGACCAGCTCGATGCGGGCAATCATGCTGCGGCTGATATCCGTCACTCGCGAAATGCGGCGCGAGCTGGAGGCCTTTGCTGCGCCGCCTTCCAGAACGTCCGTATCACGTACCAGGCTGATGCGCAGGGGCAGTACTACGTCCGCCCATTCTTTGGGGGTGATGTAGAAGAGGCGCAGGCCGGAGGACTTGAAGTAGGCGGCGTCCCAGGTGGCCAGCATGGCGTCGGCTTCGTCGGTGTTAAGGCCATCTCTGACCAGGGCGTCTCTCATGTCGACTCGCAGAGCATCGCCGCGCTCGACTGCATAATCCGAGTCGGCAAAGCGCGTGGTTACCTGGCAGAAGGGCGTTGAGCGATCCGACAGCACGGTCGTATCCTTAACTTCATCCGCTATCGCAGGCGCTACGTCCTTCTTGCCGAAGGAGAACCCAGGGACCGCCTTCCACGCCATAGAGCCGTCTTCCCGAACGTTCACCAGCCACAGCGCGGCAATCTTGCATGTGCGGTTGGCGGACTGGTCAAGCACCGCGCTGGTCAGCTCCGATTTGGCGACCGATACGGAAAGCGTGCAGTCGTTCAGCCTGGACTCCGTGACATCCTTTGCGGCGTCCGGATTGTAGATCATTCGCGTCTTCAGGATGTCCTGCATCGATCCCACGCCGCGATAGAAGAGGTAACGCTCCGAGCGGGGATCCGTCTCGTGCAGCAGGGCTTTATCGTTGTTGGGACTGTCGGGATCGGGATTGGGCTGAACTTTCTGGCTGACGGTCAGATCCAGAGCGTCCACGTTGCGGGGGGCAAGCCAGACGCCAAGGTCGGTCCTGGGCAGATCGGCTTTCTTGCTCATGATCAAAGAGAGCCACTCCAGGGTGCCCCGCGAGTTCTTGCTCATCTGCAAGATTTTTTCGCCGCTTTCGTTGGCGGTGACTTTGGCCCAGGGATAAAATTCAGAAGGGCGCCCGCCAAGGAAGTCCACGCTTACATTCAGGCGCCAGGGCTGCAGCTCATCAGCGTTGCCGTGCACATAGAGCACAGGCGTCTCCAGGCGCATGGTGACGGAGCGATTAGGCCCGAGGTAGTCAGAGCCGGCTTTGCTGAAAACCGCACGGATGGAATTGGCGCGGCGGATCTTCGCGCGATAGTCGTTGTAAACGAAAGGGGGAAGCGCTTCGACATCGACGTTAATGCCTCCGATGGACTGGCCCATCATATCCTGCAGGGACGTGAACGTACCCCACTCGTGGATGCGGACATGGGGCGTAGAGCGCCCTCCGGCGGCCGCCGCATCGGGCGGATCGGCCGCCAGCGCTGATGACAAAATGCGCGGCCCACCCGGTAATCCAGGTGCTAAGCCGACTGCGAAGGAAGAACCCAGCCACCGCAGAAAATCGCGCTTCGTCATGCCCCTATACTGCCGTTTTTCGGGGCGTAAGTTGTCAAAAAATTGTCAGAAAGTTGTAAAACTTTTAGCGATTGTGCCGTTATATCTTATGCTCTTTGGGTGGGAAACGAGCGGTATTGTTCAAATTATGACAGGAATCACAGTGGATCACAACAGAGCAGGCATGGACTCGGCTAAAGGCCGCTGGGCACGTCGATAAAGTCCCACGGAACGGCGAAGCGTTCCGAGACATGCTGGGCAAGCGCCTTAACGCCAAAGGTTTCGGTGAGGTAGTGGCCGCCGTAGATGAGATTGATGCCAAGCTCCACGGCGGTGCCGAAGGTGTCGTGGCGGCCTTCGCCGGTGATGAACGTATCGATTCCTTCCGCTGCGACTTCGCGCAGGCAGTTGCCGGCCCCGCCGGTGATGATACCGATGCGGCGCACTCTTCCGGCTCCCGCGTGCACAATATGCGGCGTATGCCCATCCAGAGCCTGAGTGAGCCGCACGATAAGCTCTTCGAGCGTCCAGTCCACCTCGGCGCGCCGGCCGATTGCCGTGCCTTTTTCAACAAAGAAGGGCAGGGGAGAAGGCAGGCCGATGGCGTGAGCCAGCAGCGCGTTGTTGCCCAGTTCCTCGTGCGCATCCAGCGGCAGGTGGCTGCTGAACACGGCCAGATTGCTCTCCATACACGTCCGGAGCTTGCGGAAAGACGCACCGGTAAAGGCAGCAGGCCCGCTCCACAGCATGCCGTGATGAACGAGAAGCAGATCCGCTCCGGCTTCGGCGGCGTGATTCAGGACGCCCTCGTGCGCGTCTACCGCGGCGGCGATACGCGTGACGGTTCCCGTGCGGTTCTCGATCTGCAGCCCGTTATGCGCGCCGGAGTAATCCCCGATCTCCTTGTGGCGAAGCAGATGCGTCAGGTAATCGCTGATCGTGGCCAGAGATAGGGGCTGTGGCTCTGGAAGAGTCATAAGCTGACTCTGGGTGATGTTCGGAGACGATGCCTCGGGCTGGGATTCGGGCGTAATCGCTTCAGCGTTGGGATGTTGGGAATTCATTTCGGCACTCATGGCAATGAAATAGTCTTAGGAGTCTCCGGAAAATAACCTGCACAACTTAATCCGCCGCTTTTGAGCGAGAGCAGCGTTGGAATTCCGGTCAGCGCTTAATCTAATGCACTCCCTCCATTCCGCCTCGCTCTCATCTCAAAATCGACGACTTAAGTTGCACAGTTTATTTTCCGGAGACTCCTTACCATCAGATGATTCGCGGATTCTTCGCCAGCCTGGCAAGGAATTCGTTCTCATTCGAGGTGATGCGGCGATCGTTACAGTTATTTATTAATATAGCTACGTTTGCGGAGAATGCTTACGTTCGTGCCAGAATCTGCGCAAGATGCATGCAGGGAACGCCCTTGCCGTGGCGCTCGAAGTACCCGCTGATCTGCATGAGGCAACTGCTGTCGTTGGAGACGACAACGTCCGCGCCTGTCTCCAGGGCGGAACCGCATTTTACTTCCGCCATGGCGGTCGAAATCTGGGGGAACTTGACGGCAAAGGTGCCGCCAAAGCCGCAGCACGTTTCGGCTTCCTTCATCTCCACCAGTTCCAGGCCGCGCACATGGCGCAGAAGCTCGCGCGGGGCGGATTTCAGGCCCAGTTCGCGCAGGCCGTGGCAGCCATCGTGAAAGGTGGCGCGGCCATTGAAGGAGGCGCCCACATCTTTGACGCCCAGGCAGTTGACCAGAAAATCGCTGAACTCCCATACCTTGGCGGACAAGCGGCGCGCATCGGCTTCCTGGGGGCGTCCGGCGAAGAGCTGCGGATAAAACACTTTCAGCATGGCACCGCAGGAGCCACTGGCGCTCACGATTACCTCGGCGTCCTTAAGACCGGAGAGGCACTGCTCGGCGACGGGGCGGCTTTCGTCCCAGTAGCCGGAGTTGAACGGCGGCTGACCGCAGCAGGTGATCTCCTCGTTGTAATCCACTTCATGACCCAGACGCTCCAGCACCTGCACAATGCTGATGGCGACTTCAGGGTAAAGGGAGTCGATAAAGCAGGGGATAAACAGAGAAATCTTCATGTCAGCGTCGGCATCGTTCTTATCGGCAGGCAGAGGCGTGGGAAAGCGCGGAGCGCAAACCACTTAGCGTAGGCCAGACCGCGATGTCTTGCGAGCTGAAAATAGATGCCGCACATGTTGCGGGAAACTGAAACTTTATCCGGAAAGAAAGTCAAACCGGCGGAGCCATGTTCCCGGAGAGAGGGAACTGAAGACGGGCCAGCACGCCGGAGCCGGGAGCTTCCAGGGGAGACGTGGGGGTATTGGGGATAACCGGGGTGCCGGGATTCGGGAAGTTGATGATCTCCAGCGTGCCGCCAAGAAGCTGTGCGCAGCGGCGGGCAATGTAGAGGCCCATGCCTTCGCCAGTTGTGCCGCGGGCATTGGCGCCGCGACGGAACGGATGGAACATGCGCGCTCCCATATCTTCCGCGATGCCCATGCCGTGATCGCGGATGCGGATGCAGCAATGGTCGCCGGACGGGGAAAGACTTGCGGTGGCAAGGACATGCGTTTGCTGCGGAGACTGCGTGGCTTCCTGGATTCGCGAGCGATCCGCCATGGAGAACTTGATGGCGTTGGAAATGAGCTGCGTCAGGCAGATTTCGACGATGCCCGAAGCGCGGGCTGTCAGAAGAAGAGGGGGCACCATGCCCTGAACATGCACCTGCACCTGTTGTTGCGGCTTCGGCCGGTCCTTGGCTGCGCACTGGGTCTGTCCCTGGCGTCTGTTGGATTCTTCCTGCAGCCGGGCCTGTTGAATGGCGGCCCTCAGGATGTGCTCCAGCTTTTCGGTAGCCTCGCCCTGCGGGTTGAGCCCTGCGGATTCGTGATTACGATGCGTGGGGAACATTCCGGCGTTCAGGCAACCAAGTATGCAAGCGGATTCCGCGATGGCATCAAGCCTGCGCACTGCTGTGGTGATAAAGCCGGCATATTCCGCGCACTCCTCCGCGCTGATCGCTTCCTGCTGTCCGGTTTCCATCAGACCTATGGCGGCCAGAATAGTGCCGAGCGGCGTGCGCATCTGGTGCGACATGACACGCAGATATTCCGCCGTGTGCTCTATCTCCTTATTAGTAGCTCGCAGAGCTTCCAGTTCGATGTTTTGGGCTTCCACAAGGGCTTCCAGCCGGGCCATTTGCGTGGCCTGCGTTGAACTGGTTATGGCGGGGGAGGGAGGCGGTGCGTTCGGATTTAACGAGTGCATGTGTGGCGGAACAGGGCGGTGGCGGCAGCGTGAGGAGGGTTGGTTCGGCGTGGTGCTTGTATAGGTGATGTGCTCTATATCGGAGAGTTGATGTGGTGCGTTATGGGTGGCGGTGTAACAATTCCTGAGGGTGCGGGATACATTCTGGTGGAAAGCCTGAAGATAAGCCAGATGTCCCGACAGCTCCTCGAAAGAAAGTTGCGCTGTGATCTCTATGATCAAACGTTGGACCTTTCATCCCTTGCGGAACCAATGCGCGGTTACTCTCTTTTTTCAGTAATTTCGATGCAAATATCCTGATCGACGGCGTTCTAAGTGCCTTGCTTTGTATTTTTATCGTACAAAGCTGGTGATAGGTTAGAGATGAAAGCTATCAATCTTTCCTTGCCTGTTGGCGAGTGCCTGACGGGTGGCCAGAATTTCCAATCTCTTGGCTTCCTTTTTGTCGCGATTCAGACTCTATTATGGGGGATGCTCGCCAGTTTTCAGGACCTCGATATCCCACTTCTGCTTCAGTCTCCGCTCTTCAGCGGCTTTATCTTTTGCGTGGGGCTGTGCATCGGCTCCTTCCTTAACGTCTGCATCTACCGCATTCCGCTGGATCGTCCGGTATCGTACCCTGGCTCTCACTGCGCGGTGTGCGGTTCACCTATCGAGTGGAAGAATAACATTCCCGTGCTTTCCTGGTGGCTGCTGAGAGGGCGAGCTGCCTGCTGTGGCACGCGCATCGACTGGCGCTACTGGCTGGTGGAGGCGCTGACCGCGTTCCTCTTTCTTATCCTGTGGTGGAAATTTACGCCCGAGCAGTGGATTGCCTACGCGGTGTTTGCAAGCGGCCTGGTATGCGCCACCTGCATCGATATTGACCATTTCATGATTCCCGACCGCTTCACGCTGGGCGGTATGCTGGCCGGTTTCATCTTCAGCGCGCTGATTCCTTCCCTGCATGACAAGGCGACGGCCTGGGAAGGCTTTGTGGAATCATTCCGCGGCGCGTTCTTCGGCTTTGCGATTCTGTGGGGCGTCTCGCTGATCGGCAGCTTTGTGTTCCGCAAGGAGGCAATGGGTGCCGGCGACTTCAAATTCCTGGGCGCCATGGGAGCCTTCCTGGGTATTGCGTCGATCGGCTGGATCATCGTCATCTCCTCGATCGTCGGCTCCGTCTTCGGCCTGGCGATTATTTTTGGCAAACAAGGTACCTGGGGCACGCGTATCCCGTACGGCCCCTTCCTGGCAATTGCGGCGATGGCTTATCTGTTCGGCGGCAAGGAAATCACCTACGACTGGCTGTCGAACTTTCAGGACCGTGTGATGAAGCCGGTTGAAGTGCGTCAGAACTAATCTGCGGGGGACGACTGAGGATGAAGTGAATGGACTTTCCATAAAGTCCATTTCGTCCATCTGTTCTCACTGTCAGTTCAGCCTTAGCTCTTCGGTGCGGGCGCGGGGGCTACAGGTGCGCCGTGCACAACATCCCAGGCCAGCTTTTGCAGGTAGCGGTTGGTCGCGGCGGAGGTGCTCGTTCTGGGCGCGTCCAGGCTGGTCAGTCCTTCGGGGCTCTTGTTGTAGATTGCCGCAAACCAGCAGAACGTGACGAGATTCTGCAACGGACTGGCGGCATGCCCCGCGTCATCCGAGAAGATTTGCCGGAAGGTTCTGATTTCGGGAGCGGTGCCCGCTTCAATATCGGTGTGCAGCTTGAAGACAGCGTCGGCCACGGGTACCAGCGACACATAGGCCTTGCCATGCCGGCGGTTGATATTTCCAATCTGTGCGTTGGCGGCGGACATGTAAGACTTGAATGCCGCTCTCACGCTGATCCAGTCGGTGGACGGGCTGGCGAGAAAGAGCGGCCAGGAGATCTGGAGCATCACCCTGATGTTGGGATTATGAGTGAGCGCATAATCCGCAAAGAGATCGATGCCTTTGTCCGGCATCTCAACGTGAGGGGAAAGCGTCAGGATATCGATGTTGCCCGCCTTAAGCGCGGTGCGGGTGGGGTTCTTTCCGTCCGGGGTATTCCAGATCTGAATGGGGCGCGAGCCGCCGACGAAAAACTTGCCGGCCGTTTTGTGGTCCGCAAAGCCGGCTTCTTTGGCCAGCATCGCCAGAGGCGTATCGATAAACTGGTGGAAGCTGTGCCCGCAGATATAAACGGAGACGCCGTGTGTTGCCGCAGCAGGCGCCGTGGAGGCACGCGCTGGTACAGGCGGCGCTGCTGATTGCGCCATGACCCGGCCTTGCCCTGCCGTAAACAAAATGGACGCCGACACCGTAGCTGTTGCAGCCAGAATGGCGAAAATACGCTTCATGGGTTGAACTTTCAAGCTGCTCAGGCGTGTTGTCAAGGAGCGCTCCTCTTAAGCTCATTCAGTTTGCGTCGAATCCCTATCGCAGCGGTTCTGATATTACAACCGCGAAGTACGCTTTACTTCAAGGTAACGATTAATTGTCGCGATAGTGAGTTCCTCCGCAGGCACGCTGACGGTCAGCACGCCGTGGCTTTGCAGGGCGCGTACGGTGCGCTGGTAGTCGTTCCAGACTTCCTGCGCGGCCACGTGCTGGTAGACGTCGTACTCGGTCTGCGGCGTGGAGCGGATGGCCTGCAGCAGTGCGGAATCGCTCAGCGTCACAGTCATGGGCAGGTGGCGC
>JBGGNE010000245.1:0-4605 GCA_041287705.1 Methylacidiphilales bacterium
GCGTGAATCTGCCCGAGGCCGCACCTGCCTCGGTCTGAGCTGTTTTGGCACAGACTTTCTGACATGAGCGATGCGAGGGAGACATGCAGGCAAATGTGCCGGCTGTCTCCCTTTTATTTTCTGTCCGCCGACTTTAAGAAGTGGGGAAAGGATTGCATTCGCTGAAGCCCGCCTGATTCCAGTAGGGGTAGATACGCGGAACGGCGCTGGCGGTGTCGAGAGCGGCAACCTGCTCCGGCATCATTACGGATGGGATCGCATCAGAGCGAGTTCGCGCCGCCGCCCAGGCCATCCTTGCCCTTCTGCTGGCCGGACTCCGTGGCGGCAAAGCCTAGCGATTCTCTTCAGAATAATCGATGCAACATTCTCGTCCGCATCACTTCCCCTTCTGAGAATCCCCGGCGATCAGTACATAGCCCAGCTTTACGGGCTTGAAGACGGCGGGATCGGAAGGCGTTTTGACGACGATGACGTGTTCGCCGAATGGCAGATCGTTCGCAAGCAGCACATTTTTATAGGGATGCGCTACGTTGGCATCCAGCGTGACGGGAGCTGCCTCGTCCACTGCTGCCGTAAAGGTTCCGAAACCGACCTGTTGCTGATAGAATAGTCCGAAGGTCGTGCCTCGCAGCGGTAGCGTGAATGAATCGCCGGCCTTTGCGCTGATAACGCCACGGAAGTAAAGGCCGGGCCATCCGGGAACTCCCTCCGTCTGCCATCCCGCAACTACGTTAACCAACTCGATCATATGCGCGTCTAAAAGGAGTGGTTTGGTGCTAAGCGGCGCGGGAAGCGCTTTGGAGGCTTTCGCGACAGCTCCGGATTTTGCCTGGGCAACGAATGGGGCGAGCTTCTCGGAGATTACCCTGGCGTAAAAGGCGTGCCCGGCATCGGAGGGATGAACGCCGTCTTTGAACATGGAGGACCATTCCTGTTTGGTGCGATCCAGTTCCGCATCTACGGCGGCCTGCAGATCCACTTCCAGGAAGCCATAGTGCTGCGCGATTTTGCGGTGCCTCTCCAGCTTCACCTTCTTGGGATTCGCGGCGGCCTCCAGCACGACGATGGCCGGAGCGTTGGGCAGCGACTTGATGCGCACGATAATGGTTTCGAGGTAGCGATAGGCGTCCTCGTCGCTAAGGCCCCAGTCGTTAACACAAAACTCAATGGCCACCAGGTCAGGCTGATGCACCAGCACATCGCGCTCCAGCCGGAAGACGCCCAGATCGCTGCCCGTGGCGGGGATACCGGAGTTCACCACCGTTACCTTGCTTTGCGGAAACTGCTCCCGCAGCCACGGTCCCAGCCAGCCTTTGCCGCCGTAGGTAATGGATCCACCAAGGGCCACGTACCGCAGCGGCTCACCTTTCGCCGCTCTGGCAAAGATGGGGAGGAGATCGGAACCAACCGCAGGCTCGGCCGCCACTGCCATGCCGGACAATGTCTGAAACAGAATCGCGAGAGCGATCAGATACTTCCGAATAGAGGATTTCATTTGGGTTTTTCGTCTTGGAAAATGAGCATGGCAGAGCCGCCTGCTTCGCCGGTTCGTTTATCACTTCATAAAGCAAGCGCGCTCCGTAAGGACCACACACACAGCGGTGAAGACCAGGAGTCGTTGAAACGATTTTAGCGGCTTTTGATCCAGACTGCACACAAATACCGTGGCCGATGTAGTGATGCCATCCATGCTGACACCGGCGCCCGGCGCCATGATGGGTTGCCCGGCCTCTGCACAGCCGCCCGCACCCATAGGCGGGTCAGCCACGGGCCCGCCCTGTTCGTGGAGAAGAGTACTTATTTCCCGTATTATTTCGCCGGGCGAAATGGTCCTGGGCTGCGGAGTCTCGCAGGTCAGTTCCTCCTGCTTCAATATTTTTCAGGAAATCTGCGGAAATCGGGTTAACTTATCTATTCGTTGCCTCATCTCCGTTTCTTCAATGTCGATGCAGTCGAGGCACACCAAAGGAAAGAGCGGGTGGAATAACACTCACAACTTTGACATTGCAAGATATTGACCTCACTACTTAGACCAATGGCCATGCGGAAAACAACTTTTACAGTAATTGCTATTCTGATTTACTGTACATGTGCGTTTGCTAACAATAACCCAGCAAATGCTACTGAAGGTAAAATGAATGGCTTCATCAATGATTTGCTGGGCAGAATGACATTGGAGGAAAAGATTGGTCAGTTGAATTTGCTTATGCCAAGTGGCAGTGTGCCTACAGGATCTGTTGTCAATTATGATGTTGAATCCAGCATCAGGCGGGGCAATGTAGGGGCCGTATTTGGCGTGATAGGCGTGGAGAAAGTAAAGCGTGTTCAGGAGCTGGCTGTAAACGAGAGCAGATTAAAAATCCCTCTCATGTTTGGCTCTGATATCATTCATGGCTATAAGACCACCTTCCCTATTCCCCTGGCTCTGGCTTCAAGCTGGAATCTCGAGATGATAGAGAGATCTGCCCGAGTGGCCGCAACTGAAGCCACCGCGGATGGCCTGTGCTGGAACTTTTCTCCCATGGTTGACATCAGCCGCGATCCCCGCTGGGGACGCGTCGCCGAGGGAGCCGGCGAGGATCCGTACCTCGGCTCGCGAATTGCCTCCGTTATGGTGCGTGGCTATCAGGGTGATCGTCTGGAAGCCAACAACACGATGATGGCCTGTGTTAAGCATTTTGCGCTTTATGGTACATCCGAAGGAGGGCGTGACTATAACACCACGGACATGAGTCGCATCATGATGTATGAATACTTCTTGCCGCCGTACAAAGCCGCTATTGATGCCGGCGCTGGAAGTATAATGTGCTCATTTAATGAAATTGATGCTATACCTGCCACCGCAAATAAATGGCTCTTAACTGATCTCCTTCGCAATCAATGGGGCTTTAAGGGATTTGTTGTAAGCGATGCCACGGCTGTACAAGAACTTGTAGTTCACGGTATAGGTGATCTGCAAAGCGTATCTGCCAAAGCATTAAAAGCAGGCGTTAACATGGATATGGTAAGCGAAGCTTTTGTGGGCACATTAAAAAAGTCGGTGGAAGAAGGCAAGGTGAGCGTGGAAGAGATCGACAGGGCATGCAGAGGGATTCTCGAAGCCAAATATAAACTGGGGCTGTTTGAAGATCCCTACCGCTACATCGATGCTGCGAGAGCTGATAAAGAAGTATTGAGCGAAAGCAAGAAAAGCGACGCAAGATACTTTGCCACCCGCTCCATGGTATTGCTAAAGAACGACAAGCAGACATTGCCGCTGCGCAAGGCTGGAACAATCGCCCTGGTGGGTCCTCTGGCAAACAACAAGGCGGACATGCTGGGCAACTGGGCAGTGAACAGCAATCCCAACCTGGCCGTGTCGATTCTGGAGGGAATCCGGAATGCCGTTCCTCAGGACGTCCATATCCTTTACTCGAAGGGCGCGAACATCAGTGATGACCCCATCTTTAATAAGAATGTGAACTATCTGGTGGGTAAATGGATTGAAGTCGACCCGATTCCTCCAGAAACGCTGCTTAGCCAGGCGCGCGAGGCTGCCGAAAAGGCCGACGTTGTGGTAGCTGTAGTAGGTGAAGCTGCCGAAATGAGTGGAGAATCTGCCAGCCGCTCCGACATCAGCCTGCCGGAAAGCCAGCGAAAACTGCTGCAGGAGCTGGCCAAAACCGGCAAGCCCCTGGTTGTTGTCTTGATGAGCGGCAGGCCTCTGGCCATCCCTAAGGAGGCTGATTTGGCAACTTCGCTCATTATGGCCTGGTTCCCTGGTCAGGAGGCCGGAAACGCCGTTGCCGACGTTCTGTTCGGCGATTACAACCCCTCCGGTAAACTGACCATGAGTTTTCCCAGAGCCGTTGGGCAGATTCCGATTTATTATAACCATAAAAATACAGGCCGCCCCCAGGTAAGCGGGGTCACGATGAAGTTTCTGTCCAATTACCTTGATGTATCTAACGACCCGCTGTTTCCCTTCGGATACGGACTAAGCTACACCACCTTCAGCTACAGCGACGTCACCCTGAGTGATTCGTCCCTGAAACCGGGGCAAACCATTACAGCCACCGTCAACGTCACCAACATAGGAAAGTACGATGGAACCGAGACTGTTCAGCTGTACATACGAGACATCGTCGGCAGCGTAACGCGCCCCGTCAAGGAGCTGAAAGGCTTTCAGCAAATAGCCCTGAAAAGCGGCGAAACCCGTAACGTTACCTTTACCATTTCCCCCGACGACCTTCGCTTTTATAACGCCGAGTTGCAGTATGTCACGGAGCCTGGTGACTTTAAACTCTTTATCGGTACTAACAGCAGCGACGTAAAGGAAGCGAGCTTCAGGCTGCTGCCCTAATGAGTCGAACCGCCACACGACTTTTCCCGCAGGCGGTTTAGAGAGGGGTGCCACAATGATCCACCGGGTGTATCAGGATGGTTGCTGGTGCTGCCTGAGCTGCCTATCCGCCTTTGTTTTCCCCATCCACCGGTTTGTCCTCTGGCTGGGGAGGCTGAGGCTTGGCCGGAGGTTCAGGTTCCGTTTTCCGGCGTATGGTGCTGCTGTTCAGGATTTTTCGCCAGTACTGATACTGGGCCAGACGTTCTTCGCGCGGAGTTTCC
>JBGGNE010000246.1:0-3817 GCA_041287705.1 Methylacidiphilales bacterium
ATGGCAGTCAGCTCTGGAAGAACAAGCCGCATTCGGAGCCAGATCTCGTTTCATGAGCTCATAATTATACGAATTATGAAACAGGTCAATTTAAAATGCATGAATTAGTGCTTTGGAGTTTTTTGTCCGAGAGAAAACGCCCTTTATCATCCGGGAGCCAGCCTGTTCCGGGCTGTGTGGAGATCTGTCCACGGGCGCAGGCACGATGCTAGCGGTAAAGAGCGTGACAATAGCGGGAAAGATAGAAAGCTAGATCGAGCGGACTGGCTTTGCCTCGTTGTTTTCTGACGATACAACGTCAGTCCAGTTTTTGAATGTCGTAAGGCATACATCATCAGATGTTTATGCTGCTCAAAAAAGTGCGGCATCAAGTTGGCACGTTTCCTGTTACAAGAAAGATGTGCTGAGATGCCTGATGGCGAATGCCGGATGGGACTACATACTACGAGACCTTGGTTGCGGGTTCGATTCCCGCTCCGCCGATTCTTCCGGCGGGTAGCTCAAGGGTAGAGCAGGGTAAAACTAGTCTCGCCCACCAATGGTTGCCGTCAGCCATCTCCGCACAGGGCTCTGAAATATGTCGGCAAATGCATGTGAAATTACATCCAAGTCGAAGGGTGCAGGTTCGAGTCCTGTATCATTTAGAGATAAATGATTGGAGTAATGGTAGCTCGTCGACAGCTGCTTTCACAAAAACTTTCGTTGCCGCCAGATTTCAGTGCCCGCAGGCACATAGAATTTAACCCAAAACGTATCTATCAAAATCATGACGACTACTCTTGCCCCCGAAATCGCACCCGAGGCCGCTCCGCAGCCTTCCGCTATCTGCGTGGATGTGCCGGCAACGGCAACCCAGGCTGCTGTTGTTGTTGGAGCCGAAAACTCCGTGGCTGTTCTCGTTGCCGAGCCTGCCGTTACCGAGCAGCTTCCTGCTGATCTCGTCATCCAGGCAACTGGTGAAGCCACAGGTTTTCTGCCGGCTCCGGGCAATGCGGGCAAGCCAATCACTGTTATTGCCACCGAGGCTATTCGTAAGGACTTTGATACGACCTGCCTTCGTCAGGCCATGAACTCGCGTGGCGCGCCCGGCGTTACGGATCTTGTGCTGAATCCCGACGCGCATGCCGGTTATGGTGCGCCGATCGGTTGCGTCATGGTATCGCCGACCCATATCTACCCCGGCCCGGTGGGTGTCGATATCAAGTGCTCCATGTCTCTGCTGCAGATGGACCTTCCCGAGGAGGCAATAAAGGATCGTGGCGTCCGTCGCGCGATCATCAATGCGATCCTGGAGCGTATTCCGACCGGCCCGGGTCGCGGTCAGCGTAATGCAAAGAAGTCTCGTGCCGTGTCATACGACCTGGGTCGCCGTGCAGTGAGCGAAGGCGCGTGCGAAGATGTGTGCAATGCTCTCGGCATCCCGCCTGAGTGGGCACAGCGATGCGAGGACGCGTATCATCGAGGTCATGACGACACGGTTGCCGCTCTGGAAGCTCGCCTGGATCGTATCTATAACGGCAAGTTCACCCGCTTTGCAGGTAAGATGCAGCAACTGGGCTCCTATGGCGGCGGTAACCACTTTGGCGAGTGCGAAGTTGTGCGTGTTCAGGGTGATACGCGAATCCGTGGTATCGCGGACGTCTTTGGCCTGAAGGATGGCAACGTGGCGTTCCTGTCGCACTGCGGTTCGCGCGGTTTTGGCTATGATCTGGCGGAAAATCAGTTCCGTACCTTGCAGCAGAAGTTCAAGCAGTGGAATATCCCGCTTCCGGGCGGTGATAAGGAACTCGTTTATGCGCCTCTGGGTACTCCGGAAGCAAATGACTATCTGGATGATCTGGCTCTTGGCTCGAACTTCGCCACCGTCAACCATATGCTGATCAACGCGCTGGTGCTGGAGGCGTTCCAGGAGATTATCCCAGGCACTACGGGCGAGTTGGTTTACTTCATCAGCCACAACATTGCGCGTAAGGAAGTGGTGGAAAACAAGGTGGCCTGGGTGCATCGAAAAGGTGCTACCCGCGCTTTCCCGGCCGGACATCACGCGCTGCGAAACACTCCCTTTGCCGAGACGGGTCACCCGATCCTTCTCCCCGGTAATCCGCGTGACGGCTCTGTCGTTATGGTGGCGAACCAGGGCGCCGCGCTTAGCTGCTATAGCGTGAACCATGGCGCCGGTCGCGCGATGGGCCGTCGTGCGGCGTGCCGTACGCTGAATCAGGCTGCTATCGACAAGGAATTTGAAGATGCGGACATCCTCACGAACTGCCGTAAGTACCCGATGGATGAAGCGCCGGCTGCGTACAAGAACTTCCCTGAAGTGCTGCGCGCCGTGGAAGTCGCGGGACTGGCTACCACGGTGGCCAAGCTACAGGCGCGCTTTGTAATCAAGGATGCTGACGAGAGCCTTCGCGGAGCAGCCTGACCGGATCGTGCTGTATGAAGGGCAGAGCCTGAGCCTTATATACTTACCTGAATGCTACCTCATGGCAACGCAGGTCGGTGTATAAAAGCTCAGGCTCTTAAGCGTGTAGTAAAATTGGAGTAACGTAGTCCGCTGATCCAATCTTATTAACGCAAGCTCTTAATGCTTGCCCTCACCATTTTCGTATATATCTTTAGCGGATCCCACTATCTTGATGTCCGTTGGCGACAGTGAGGCCAAGTCTTTGCCGGCATAGGGGATATTGCTCAGGAGATACTTGATGGCGTTGAGCCGTGCACGCTTTTTGTCATCGGAGCGAACGACTGTCCAGGGTGCGTCGGCTGTGTCGGTGTAGAACAGCATGGCTTCCTTGGCTTTGGTGTACTCATCCCAGCGGGCCAGAGATTCCACGTCCATGGGGCTCAGTTTCCACTGCTTCAGCGGATCCTTCGCGCGGCCGAGGAAACGGCGCAACTGCTCCTCGCGGCTTACGGAGAACCAGAACTTGAACAGCTTGATGCCGCTGCGCGCCAGCATGCGCTCGTACTCGGGGGCCTGGCGCATGAACTCCAGGTATTCGTGGCCCGAGCAAAAGCCCATGACGTGCTCCACGCCTGCGCGGTTGTACCAGCTCCGATCAAAGAAAACGATTTCTCCTTTGGTCGGTAACTGCTCAATATAGCGCTGAAAGTACCACTGTCCGCGTTCGGTTTCGGAGGGTTTCGTCAAGGCGACCACTCGTGCGCCTCGGGGATTGAGGTTCTCGGTAAAGCGCTTGATGGTTCCACCCTTACCGGCTGCATCGCGTCCTTCGAACAGCATGACAATGCGCTCTCCTTTTTCCTTTGCCCATGCCTGCATCTTCACCAGTTCTATCTGCAGGAACTCGATTTCCGCTTCATATTCATCGCCATCCATCAACTGTGTATAGGGATACGTGCTGCTGATGATTTCCTTTTTCTTTGCAGCTTTAACTCTGTCTCTGATGCTTTTGGGAACACTGGTACGTACTTGTTCGGCAACAAGCTCCACCATAGGGAACGAAGACGCGTTAATCTTTACACTACTAAGGAGCTGCTTACGTTCGCTTTCCTTTGCTTTTTTCTCCTGCTTCTTGGTGGATTTTGCATTCGACTCAGGGTTGGCGGGAACTGGTGGTGCGTCGGCAGTTACAGCCACCGAAGGCGGAGGCGCGATGGGTACGTTTTTAACTTCTGTGGGGGCAGTGGCAGGTATTGCCGCGGGTGCAGACTCGAGCATGGCCGCGTCGGGTTCCACATGAGGAGAATCGGTTTCGTTGCTTTCCATAGTGGCTTATTTATTACTTATAATGCGACAGGACAAAGGTGGCGAAGACGAATAAATCCTAGCAGAATAAATGCCGCGATCAAT
>JBGGNE010000247.1:0-7223 GCA_041287705.1 Methylacidiphilales bacterium
TGCTGGTCCATGATGGACAACGTATGGCTGAAGATTCGCGTAACGGAAAAACCGCAGCGCCTGGTTATCAAGCTGCTGCGGCTTACTGATGACTTCACGTTTTCGCTCTATTTCATGACGCAACGCGGCAAGGACTACAAACGCGGCGTCAGCAATATTGCGGATTTCATGGAAGATCAGGCGCCCTCTCTGGAGCACCTGATGCAGCTATAAGGAGACTTAGCGCGTTCACTTCGTAGCGGCCGCCGAAAGCCTGGGAAGCGCGGGCGCCGAAACGGGTGACACGCCTTGTGAATTCAGGGACATCCATTGTCCCTGTGGCAGTGTGGTCTTCAGCGCAAAAGGCTTCTTCATAACGATTTCGAGGGGAGCATCCATCGCGTTATAAATCAGTACGGACTGAACTTTGCCGACGCCCTGCGAGAGCACAAACCTTGCAGGGACATCCGATGTCACCGCTGCTTTCGAATCTGCGTAGGCCTTGCAATCCCAGACCGACGCAATCACGCCACCACCACTGCTGGTGAACTTGCGCAGCACCACGCCACCGGCTTCCGCGGCAACCTCGCCAGGCTGCACTGTGGAGTTGAAGCGCATGGCCACGGGCACGGCGTTTGGCGTGCCTGGATTTGTTCCCGCCACTACAATTTCGGCCGTTTCCTGCGAGCTGGTGAGCGTCCTGGCCCAGACATTGCCGGTGCCCGTGCTGCTTTGCACGAGCGTTTTTCCTGAGGCGCCCTTCACCTCAAGCGACGAAAACGTGGCCATGGGCACTGCGCCACGGAAAGGATAGAGCAGAGTGGCAAAAGTGGCGGAGCCGTCCTGAACCTTGCGAAAGCGCACTGTTGGGATGGGGCGATGCCCCTTCGGCATCCAACCCAGCAGCGGTTCCTTCTGACCCTGAATGATCTCGGTCTTCAGATCCTTCGTATCGAGCGGCTGCAGCAGAAGCTGGGCTTCATCGGCGGGATTCTCGCTCCAGGCTGTTTGCGTGGCGGCATCCAGTTTGGCCGCGGGCGAATCCAGATGGAAATGCGCGTCGATGGTGTGGCGTCCTGTGCCGTCCATATTGTCCAGCAGCAGCACGTAAAACGGCTTCAGATTGATGACGCGGCGTGTATGGGTGATGCTCTTGTCCACCGGCCCCTGCCATTTTTGCGGGTAGTACTCGCGTGTGGGATCCAGAACACTTTGCTGATAGCCCGCATTGTACGTACCGGCCACATAATCGACGAGAGGGCTCGGGTGCCAGGGGTTATTGACAGGTTGCGTGACGGGCACTTTGCTCAGCCCGCGATGCTGCCACAGACCATCAACGATGATTGTATTGTGCGAGGCGGTGCCCTGCGTAAAGCGGCGCCAGTCGGAGCGGTCGTAGGTGTAATTGCCGGGATCGAAGATCAGCGTGCGGTTCCAGGCGCGCAGAACGACCTGCAGCATATCCTCATTTTCATGCGCATGCCCCGTAGGGCCAGCGCGGAAGAAGAGAAACGAGTCATCCAGATCCCACCCGCTGCGCATGGCGTAAAACCCTGCGTAGGGCAGACATGCGGAGAGTGGCGGCGCGGTACCTTCCTTGCCGTCGGTGGCGGCCCAGCGCACTACGGGGTCATCCACAATCTCCAGGCCTTTCTTCGATTGCTTCCGCGCGTTGCTCTGGTTGGAGTCATTGGTATCGACCAGAATACCTCGCTGATCCATCACCATCACCGGCGCGCGATACATCTGCGTCATGATCGTGCGCATCTCGTCGGAGAGTTGAATGTTATTCTCCTTGGCCAGCTTGTAGAAATCGAAATACGACGAGACGGTTCCGTAGTGGTAGCTGGGAGTCAGCTCGGCCTGAAAACCGTCAGGCGGCACCATGCGGACGAGCTCCGATGTCATGCGTTTGATCGCCGTTTCGCGCCAGGCGGACGCTTCGCGAAATTCCGGAAACATGACCGCGATGGTGAACAGTCCATGGCACTCGGCGGAGACCCAGTTGCCGCTGCGTTCGGGGCGGAATTCCAGCGCGTACATCAGGCGCCGCGCGTGATCATTCACGAGCTTCAGGTACAGCCAGTGATCATCCGCCGTTACCGTGGGGCTGTTGAGAAAGCTGGCGTAGGCCATCGGCCAGGTTCCAGACATGCGGATGGAGGCGTCCAGAGTGCGCCACAGCAGTGTATCGTACTGCGAAACCTTGACGATGACGGGCTGATCGGCGGCGAAATCGCGCATCTGGGCCACCCACTCCTTCGCGTACTTTTCGTTGCGCGTCTTCCAGTAGGCTTTGCCCAGCGTCGGCCAGAAATTCATGCGACTGACAGAACATGACGTCCACTCTTCCGTGTAGGCGGGGTCGCCCTTCTTGCGTGGGTTAAACGTCCAGTCGAAATCCTTACCCATGTCCACGGGATCCGGGTAGATGTACTTATCCAGGATGACGTGGGCGCATACCCGGTCGCCATCGGGATCGGTCGCTGCTTCGGCTTTAGCGGGTTGATCCGCGGGATTCAGCTTCCACTTTCCACCGCCGCCTGACCGGCGATAGGCCAGCCAGGCATCCTTCACCTTATCCAGACTCTTACTGTCGCCCGAAGCATCCGCCTTCAGGCCGATGGCTTCGGGATTGAGCGCCGCCAGCAGCTCCGCATCGCTGGTCGGAGTTGGAGTTACGTCGGGATTCGAGTTATTCCAGATCTTCGGCTTTTCCTCAGCAATCAATTTTTTTTTTCGCCTGAATCAACCATTGGCGTCAGAGGAACGGATTTATCCACCAGTTCCAGCTGCACATCGTCTATGTAGAGCGATCCGGTTCCCGACCAGGAGAAAACCGCCACGGCAATCTTCTGCGCGTCTTCAGGCAGATCAAGCACGCCTTCCACCTTGGTCCATGTGGTGGGCACCGGCTCCGTTCCCAGTCCGGTGATGTTCTTGCCAAAATAGGCTTTGTTGCCGAGGCCCAGCATAAAGTGGCCCGCCTTGGAATCCACGTAGCCTTCCGTCTGCGAGTAAATCGAGAGGCGCAAGGCAAGGCCGGGAGTCTTCGGCGCGGCGGTGTAATCCTGCCCGGCGCGAACCCAGGCGCTCAGCCGGTAGCGATCACCCGGTTTGCACACGTGGTTACGCGGGCCGTTGGTAATCGCGTAGCGCGCTTCGGAGGTAGAGTTTAATTTGCCGCAGTTGGCCCCTTCCTTGGGATCCTCTGTTGCTACATCATAGGAAGTGATGTCCTTCAATTCCGCAGGAGCGAAGAGATACCAACCGCTCTTGCCGTTTTCGAAATCGCCGTTCAGCAACAGGTTGTCGCATTTGGCGGACGTGGCGGCACCGAGGGAAAGCATGAGCATCGAGCTGTAGCAGACGAAGCCTCGCAGAGAGAAAATGTTCATGGCGTGGGTAGAGATGAAAAAAAGGGATGCTGACAGATGAAAGGGAGTGAAGTCTGGTGAGACACATTGCCCCGTAAATCAAAAGCTGATAGCTGCCGTAAATGACGAGCAGATCGGGGAGCGTCCGCTTCCTTCGCGGCAACTCCCGGTTGCGGATTCGCCGCATTTGGCGCGTCTGACACGAGTGACGCGCTGCAGTTCCTTCAGCCGGGCGCCACACTGACGCCGGCGTTGCGTTTCAGTCAGTTCTCTCAGCATAAAACTAGTGTGGGCTACTTTGTGGCCGGGGCGTTGGAGGATACAGCGGCGCCCTGCTTCGACTGGTAATACTCGTAGGGTGTCATGAAGATCACATTCTCCGAGATCAGATATTCCACCAGCTTCTTGAAATTCTCGAAGCGCTCGTCGGTCCAGTTTCCCGGATGTCCCTGAATGACAAAGACATCGTGTTTGCCCTTTAACTTGGCATAATCGGTCTTAATGCGGTCCGGGTTAGGCAGAAAGAGCGGATTCTCGATATTCATCTGCGTCCGGGCAAGGATCAGCACGTTAGGAACCTCGGATGCCTTCGCTGTCGGGCCATACATGAAAACCCTGGTATCAGGATCTTCCGCCAGAACCTTCAGCGTATTGTCATCGGTGGCGTTGAAGGGAGCGCCGAAGCTGCGCATCGTAATGCCAAGCTTTTCCTTTACGATCTTCTGGCTGTTGGTGTAGTGCTCCTTCTGCTGCTCGTAGCTCGGGCCCTTGAATTCCTGCAGGCTGACTTCGCCTTCCTTCCACTGCGCGTGGTCCCAGCCGTGATTCCAGAACTCCACCAGCCCGGTGTCGTTCACTTCCTTCAGCCACGCATAGTAAGGCTTTTTGTCGCCATCCAGCGATTTGCAGATGATGCCCGCGCCGCACTTCACGTTCTTCTCTTTGAGGAAGGCGAATACGCGCTTCCACGCCGGGCTGGCACTGGTAACGTCGTCCAGCTTCAGCACGATCTTGACGCGGTCACCTGCGGGTTTATCCGGTGCAGGGGGTGCGGCGGGCTGTGGGTCCTGGCCCAGCGCCGCATTTACAAAGGGCATCATCAGAATCCCCGCAATAAAGCACAGGGAGCGAAGGTGCAGAGCCGGCATGGCGAACGAAGAGGGGAGGGATTTCATGAGTAAAACGAGAAAACTCAGCGAATCAGCGGGCGCGTCAACATAGGTAAGATGCAATCGATTCCATAAACATGGAAGCATAGCATAGGTCAAACTGTTGACACTATGCTTCGTTCCCGCCTTGGGTGTGATTAGAAGTGGTGCGTTTGAAGATCAACCCCTAACAGGAAGTTGGAAATATCCGTGTTAGAAACCTGGTGTCCAGGAGTCCTTGTGTTAAGCAAGCCTGATCTTCCTCCTCCGTTTCCCGTTTCCTGTCTATTCCTCTCCCGCGTCGCGGTCGTCGCACCGTAGCGAACGTTGCGTTAAAACAGTTCCTCATATCGCCACACGGCAACGGGTTGCTCTACGAGTTCCGTATTTAACGTCGCGACGGGGAAAGGACAAAAGGGAAATAGCGAATTCCCCTTTACGCGCTTGGGATGAGGATTTTTTCACCACCAAGACACGAAGACACCAAGTTTCGGATGGGAATCCCTTAGCTTGTGCGTTTGGAAAGTTGACCATCTGCACCACTATCAATCGCACCTCCCGCCTCACACAGATTGTCTTTTTCTCTCGCAACGCCGAGCGCTCTCCCATATCAATACAGTTTTATAAGAATCATCAGATTTATTACTATGAGAGGCTGTACCTCCCGCCCGCTCCACTGCCCCGTTCCGCTGCTTGCTCTCTTGCTGATACTGACGTTTCTGGCAGTGCCGGTCCGCAGCCAGGATACGAATCCCATTATACCGCCGGCCCCGATTCTTCCGCCAATTGACTCGGAGCCCACCAGCACACTGCGGGCGGCGGATCTGGTTCCGGCCACTTCTCTGGCTTTCTTTCACGTGCCGGATGGGGCTGCGGCGATGGTCGCGTACGGATCATCCAATCTGAAGAAGCTGATTGACAGCCCGGAGCTGCGCATCATCGTGGGCGATGTCATTCGCGCGTGGGCCGGCCCCGGCACGGACAGCGACGCGTTGCTGGAGACTATTGGCGAGGAGTTTCAGGAAGTACGCCAGGCCTTTGCGGGCGAAGGCTTTGTGGTGCTGAGATCACTGCAGACAGATACGAAGGGCATCGCGGTTTTCGATAACTGCATCGCGGCAGGGCTGCGTCCTCCCAAAGGCGGCGCGCGGGCTCTGGAACTGCTGATGCAGCATGTGCAAAGCAGGGTAGCCTCGGCAGGGCACGCGGTGGCGACAGGAACGGGTTCCGCAGGGGGAGTGCCCTATCATTTTATCACGCTGCCGGCGTTTGCGGAAAGCGCGGGCGATCTGGCCCCGGCACGACGCTTCTGCGTGGCTCAGCATAAAGGGTGGCTCCTCTTTTCCTGGGGCGAAGGAGCGCTTACCGAGCTTGTCGACCGCCTGGAAGAACGCGCACCGGCGGATGCCATTGCGCTGAGTCAGTCCCCGACATGGCGCCAGACGCTGGCTCGCGTATCGAAGGATTCACAGGCGATCTATTTTGCGCAGCTTGATCCGCTGCTGCGGGCCAGCCTTGCGCTGGATCCCCGCCAGGATGCCACGTGGCTGTTTCGCCACATGCCGATGCCGGTAGTCACGGCAGGCGTGGGTTTTCACGGCCCGCTTATCGTGGATAATATCGACTACACGTTCCCTCCGGCGGTGCCCTTCCCGATGGGCAAAGCCTCGGAGCCCTGCGCGTTTGATCTGCTGAAATACACCTCACCGCAGACGATCTACTACACAGGCGGCTCGGTGGATATCAAGGCGATGCTGGAAGCGGCCGAAGCGCTGAAGCTTCCGAACCCCATGGGCGGCACGGGCAGTTTCCGCGAATGGCTGCGCGCATTCCTGGGAGGTATGGAGCTGGACGCGGACAAGATCATTGATTCGCTGGGCTTTGAGTACGCACTCATCGTCAACTGGAACGCGCAGACGGGAAATCCGAACCTGCCCGTGCCCGAAGCCGCCATGTTTCTGAAAATCAAAACGCCCGCCGACATTCAGCCCGCGCTGATAAAGTTGCGCGAACTGGCCGAAGCCGCACTTCCTGCTCCAGATCCGGCCACTTCGACCAGGAAGACAGAGCAAAACACCGCGGCAGAGCCCTCCGCTGACGCAACGGCAACGAACGCCCCGGTCACGACGGGCGAATCCCATGCCCCCAAAGCCGCCGGCCCGCTGGCAGACGACATGGTCGGTGGTGTGAGTGTGGCTTCTGCGCCGGTGCCCAGCCTGCCCTATACGCCGACCATCACCACCAGGGCAGATGCGGGGTTCATTGCTGTCTTCTCCAGCAAAGCACTGGCTACAGCCATGCTGGCTCCTCAACAGACCGGCACGCCTCCCGGCACCATCCTGGATCAACCCGCTTTTCTTGAGGTGCAGTCGCAGGCTATTACCGGCGCCAATTCCCTGCAGTATTTCAACACACCGTTCATTCTGGAGAACGCCTGGCCGCTGCTGCATCGCAACTACAAGCCGATACATGACAGCATTCAGGGCGGTACTTCCTCGCGGCAATTGCCCGATAAGCTGAACTTTCTGGACGCCATGACCGCCTGGGTAACGGTAGGGCATCCCACGGAACAAGGATTCCAGTACCGCTCCGCCTCGAGCCTGGGCCACCAGTTCATGCCGATGCACCTGGAGGAACTGCTGACGTCCTTTGTGAAGGAAATCCACACGGCAATTACAATGCCGGTGCCCAAGCCCCAGCCTCAGCCTGCCGCCCCAGC
>JBGGNE010000248.1:0-30340 GCA_041287705.1 Methylacidiphilales bacterium
ATAAAAACTGGGCTCGATTTTGGGATGAGAGCAAGGCGCGATTGAGGGAGTGCATTAGAATAATGCATGACTGAAAGCGCAACGCTGCTATCGCCCAAAAGCGACCCAGGATTTGTACCAATTAACGCCTGCGATTGGTCTTACAGCACGGGACTGGGTGCGGGTGTGGAGGAAGGTTCACCCGTGGGTGCAGGCGGTTGCGCCGGGGCAGGTACAGGTGCCGGCGCGGGCTCTGGTGCTGAAAGTTCCGTTGTCCAGGGGCACTGGTTCCAGGGGCTGTTGGGATCGTTGGGATTGAGAAAGAGTTTCGCGAATGCTTCGAAGCGGGGGGAGCGGGAGTTGGCCCAGATCTCGCGGCCGTCCAGGAAGTTGTCGTTGAGTTCCTGCCAGGAACTGAAGCTTTTCTGGGCCAGCCTGGCATTGGCCATCAGCAGGGTCCACGCTTCCTGCTCGTTGATGAAGCGGACTGCGTAGCCGCTGTTGATCAGATTTGCCGAGCGGCAGAGGTCCCAGGCCAGTCCGGTGCGCTCTTTCCATTTGCGGTAGCTGTTCCGCAGGCCATGAATCATGACCGCCTCTTTGGGATGGGCGGCGAGGAGCTTGTCGAATTGCTTGTCCGTCAGCTTGTCCAGGGTGGCGCCTTTCTCCTGATAGGACTTGTGGTGACCGGCGTCGCGCATGTCGTCGAGCTGGCTGATGAGGCTCTTACGGTCCTTGATTCCCCAGTCACGCTCCAGCATCACCTTCAGACCTCGGGCACTGCGTTTACCTCCGCCCAGCACCCGGGGATTGAGGTCGTTCATCTGAACATAGTACATCCCCACCGCGATGGCCCAGGCGCGGGCCGGGGTGATGGCGGGATCGGGATCTCCCTTCGGAATGATGTGAAGCTCGGTCTTTTGTGCGCCCTTGCTCTTCAGGAACTCGACGGCATCCACATTGCCGATATTACCCGCGATGGTCAGGGCCGTTTCCCCCTGCAGGTCGGCGGCGTTGATGTCCGCGCCCGCATCGACCAGGGCGCGCACGCTGTCGGTTCTCATGTCACCGGCGGCGACCATGAGCGCTGTCCTTCCCTTTTTGTTCTTGATCTCCAGGTTAGGCCGGTGCTTCAGCAAAACGGCGTTTGTCTCGTCTTTTGCGGACATCAGGGCCGTGTCGCCTTCGTTGTTCTGGGCGTTGATATTGATGCCGAGCTCCACCAGGCGATCAATAGTCCTGGCGTCGGCGTATTTAGTTGCCGCAAAGAGCGCCGTCCCGCCATCGGCGGAAGGTGTGTTGATATCGACTTTCTGCTCCACGAGATAGTTGATCATGGCGACGTCCTTTTTCTCGGCGGCGCGCGCCATAATGGAATATATGTCGGGGCGGGCTTTGGCGGGCATGAGTGTGAGTTTCGCCCCGGCTTCCACCAGCAGTTTCAGCGTGCTGAGATTGCTTGCGGAGGCGGCCCAGGTCACCGCAGGACCCGAATCGCAATTGTCGTCGAGCCTGACCTTGCGGGCGATGAGGGCGGCCACAATCTTATCGTTGCCTTTATGGGCCGCGTACATGAGCGGAGTGCGCTTGTCCTTGCTCCCCTGGCTGACATTCGCGCCTGCTTCCATGAGAGCGAGCGCACATTCGGTCTTGTCATTCCAGCACGCGTGAAGCAGCGGCGTGCTGCCCTGGATGTCGGCCAGATCCGGGTTGGCCTTGTTCTCCAGCAGAAACTTCAGTACTTCCAGGTGTCCACCGCCGGCGGCCGCGGTAAGTGGCGTGAACTTGTACTTGCCGGAAGAACTGTCCACCGCGGCGCCTTGTGCGACCAGCTCTTTGACTTTTTCCAGATCACCGTCATCGCATGCCTTATGCAGGGCTTCGGCGGTGGCGACATCCGTTTTGATTTCAGTCTGGGCAGCACTCAGCACCGGAGCGGTAGCCAGCAGACCGGCGAGAAAAAGGATTGCGAGGTAGAATAGGCGCATACAGATGGCGGGAAGATAGGCAGCGGCTAAGGAGGGGAAAATCCGCGGTTGGATGTGGATCAGAACGTCAGTCGGTTGCGGCGGACTACGCCAGTTCGGTAGCCAGAATCTGCCGGATCTCCTCTTCCGGATCCAGATGCTTCTGGACGATGGCGAAGTGCAGGGCTTTTTCGTAGAAATCGCGGGCGGCGGTTTTATCGCTGCGGCGCAGGGCGCACTGGCCGAGAAGCATGATAACAACCATCCAGTCTTCGCGTTTGCTCAGGGCTACTCGCAGGTGCTCTTCGGCTTCGGCGTAGCGGCCGGCGTCGAAGAGAGCTTTGCCCAGGCTGAAACGGTGCAGCGCGTTATCGGGTTTGTCGGCGACGCGCTGGGCGGCGGTGGCAATAATGGGGTCGGAATCCGTCGTCATTGTAGAGGAAGCATGCCTCAGATTGGCGCACTTATCCAGCGCGGATATTGATCGGCTGCTGCTCCTGGTACCGCACGACTATCGGCGGCCTTCTGGATGGACGAATAAAAATGCTGATTGCATTGCGAAGTGGAAACACCTACTTTGTTCGGCAAAGCTTGATCTTTCGAAATATTCTGCGACAAAATTTCGAACTTTTCCCCACTGCGCCGTATCATCTTCACTTTCGGCCGCCATTCTTATGTCCTCTTCCACGCCTACATCCGCCTCTGCGGATAACGTCATCGCGACACCGGGTCCTGAAACTGCGCCTGCTTCAGATGAAATCTCCGCAACTGCAACCGCGACTGCGACCGCCACGGCGGACGGGACGGAGAGCGCTGCCGCAAAGCCGCCGCGCCGGCTCTTTTCGCGACGCGCCTTTCTGTATGGTGGAACGGCGGCGCTGGCGGGAGCCGCTTCGTTTTTTCCCGTACTGGGGGAGGCGCACCGCCTTGAGGTAACGCACACGCCGCTGCGCCTGACGCGCGTGCCGCTGGCCCGGCCGATACGTGTGCTGCATATGTCGGATTTCCACGCGTCGGAGCACGTGCCGATGTCGCTGATCCGTCGCGCGGTGGCGCTGGGCATTGCCGAAAAGCCGGACATCATCCTGCTGACCGGCGATTACATCACCTATAAATTTACCGACTGGGACGACTACTCCGACGCCCTGGCGCCGCTGGCCCGCTGCGCGCCTACCTACGCCGTAAAGGGCAACCACGATGGCGGCCGCTACACCGTGCCGCCGCTGGCCCCGGAGGCCGTGCAGCGTGAAGGTGAGGAGACATCGATGATCCACCTCTTTCTGGCCAAAGCCGGCGTGCAGCTGCTCTCCAACGAAGCCCGCAGCGTGCGCATTCACGGGCAGGATGTCAACGTGGTGGGCATTGGCGATTACTGGTCGCACAAATCCCGCCCGCGCGATGCCTTTGCCCGCGTAACCAGGGAGGAACTGGCGCAGCGCCCCACCCTGGTAATGGCGCATAATCCCGACACGAAGGAAGTGTGTAAACCCTGGCCATGGGATCTGATGCTGTGCGGCCACACTCACGGCGGCCAGATCCTGCTGCCCTACCTTCCCCCGCTGCGCCTGCCGGTGCGCGACAAACGCTATTACCGTGGACTAATGGCCTACGACAATCGCCACCTCTACATCACCCGCGGCGTAGGCAGCCTCTGGGGCATCCGCATGAATTGCCGCCCGGAAGTCTCGATTATCGATCTGGCGTAAGCTGGTCTGGTTGAGGTGAGAGCAGGACACTTTGCTTTATTAAGGCTGGGGCGAGGCCGAGACAGGCGGCACGGGCGCTGAGCCTGGCGCGGCCGGCGGCGGAAGCCGGTTGCGCATGCATTCAATGAAGAGGCGTGAGCGGCGTTCGCGGCCCATGGCGTTGAGGTGATACATGGTATCGTAGATCATTTCACGAGGGAAACGCAGTTGCTCGCGTGTATCTATAAATTCAGATCCCATTTGCTTTACAACGCCCCGCACATAAGCTTCCCGCTCCTGGGTTTTCGCGTCCGCTACCTGTCCATCAAGAATATACGGGAAATTGGCAAAGTATACCGTTACCTGCCTTGCCTTCATGTCCTGTATAAATTGGGTTAACCACGTAACAGCTGCTGGATGAATGGTTTCGGGATCCGCCCACGGCATGCCTTTGTCTTTGTAAAGCTGCTCTGTTAATGGAAGGACATCGCCGTGAGCATCTAACAGGAATGGATGATATCCCTTAAATGCATAGGGCAGTCTGCCTGCTATATTTTTTTCGTACTCCTCAATCAGCGATTCCGGAGTGCGAGTCCGGGCTGTGATAGCGGAAGGGTTGACCACGGCCTCTATAGGTAAATAGACGATATCCTTTACTATTTCGCTCGAAAGTGTCTTGGAGTAAATAGAGAAAGTCTCGTTAGCGGTGTTCTTGCTGAGACTTTCATAATTCCATGCAATTGCATTACGTGTCTGCCATGGTGTCCATTCCGTATCGGTGTAGAAATTAGACTCCAGCGCCAGTACAACAACATCGCCGGGATTCACCTGACTGCGTGCCAGATCCAGCAGATATTCAAGGCGAAGTCCTATATTGATTCCAAAGCTGATGGTGGGTCGTTTCAGTTCTCTTTCGATGAGGCCGGTATCAAAGCCAAACATCACGCTCGAACCGCCTGTAATATAAATCTTGGGCGAGTGAATCCTGGAGTTAATGTACTTGCGGATGGCGATGTTCTGGGGAATCCAGTGCTCTGCTGGTATCGGGGCGCGAAAGCTGAAGACCACGGCGCCGACAAGGAAGACGACGCTGGCTGCCATCAAAATAACTTTGAGTAGATAGGCCTTCATGTCTCTTAAAACTGGTAGTAGAGAAACTCCGAAGTTTTGCCATGCATCTGCGCCAGCAGGAGCTGAATGATGCCTGCGCCCAGTAATGTTCCGATGAAGACCCACATCCACCACGGCGGTATACCGGTAATGGTGCCCGTTTCGGTATCCGACGTATCGTGTATCCCCAGCAGTTGTTGGGTATTAGGCATAGCCCAGATGAGGATAAAGCCTGGAATAAGCAGGGGATGCATGAGCAGCGGGCAGTGGTAAATGTATACCGGCGTAAGGGAAAAGCCGTTTCCACCCGTCATACAACTTAACATGGTCTGCACCGAAAGCATGTTTTCAGATCTGAACAGCACCCATGCAATCATAACGGCAACAAAGGTAACCCCAGTGCCCAGCATGCGCCCAGGCAGACTCCACATACCGTGTTTCCAGCCCATTTTCTCACGGAAGGCATGGAAACCGTGATTGATGACAAGATACAGGCCATGCAGCGCGCCCCACAGGATAAAGGTCCACCCGGCACCGTGCCACAAGCCGCCCAGAAGCATCGTGATAAACAGGTTGGCGTAGCGGCGCCACTTGCCCTGTCGATTGCCGCCCAAAGGGATGTAGAGGTAATCGCGCAGGAAAACCGAGAGGGTGATATGCCATCTGCGCCAGAAATCGATGATATTGACGGCCTTGTAGGGAGAATTGAAGTTGTAAGGCAACCGGATGTTAAAAATGTAGGAGATTCCGATGGCCATATCACAATAGCCGGAGAAATCGAAATAAAGCTGCAGGCTGTATGCATATGCACCGAGCCATGAATCTACAAAAGGGATAAGTTTACCTGCTTTGGCAGCATCAAAGATGGGTGTGGAAAATCCGGCACAGGTATCCGCTATAAATACTTTCTTCGCCAGACCAATAGTGAAGAAACTGATGCCAATGACCAGATTGTCCCAGTTGATCTCAAATTTCTCCAAACGTTTGAATTGCGGCATCATCTGCGCGTGATGGAGAATGGGACCGGCAATCAGATGCGGAAAGTAGGTAACAAAGAGCAGGTAGTGGATGAAGTTGAACTCGGTGGCTTTGCCTTGATATACATCCACCAGAAAGGCGATCTGCGTAAATGTGAAGAATGAAATGCCAAGGGGAAGAATAATGGTAAACAGTGGAAAGCTGGTCCCGAAAAGGCTGTTGAATGATGTAGTGAAGAAGACGAAATACTTGAAGTAAGCCAGTGTAAGGAGATTGCAGGCAACGGCGCGTATCAGCAGGGTTTTCGCTCTGGCCTTGTTGGAATCTCGTATCATGGAGATCCAGCAGCCTGTTTTATAATTCAGAATAATGGAGCCCAGCAGAAGGAATATATAAGTAACATCCCAGTAGGCATAGAAATACAGAGATGCCAGGGCAAGGCATGCGCAGCCGATGTTACGCTCTAAAGTACGGAGCAGGATGGAGATCTGGCGGCGATAACGAGAAAGTGCAAGAAAGACAAACGCGACCAGGGGTAAATACTGAAACAGAAAGTATAGCGAATTAAAAAGCATGTAGCTTAGCTCCTGGTGACTCTGTTAGACCATTTCGCATGGTTAGTTGGGAGGAAAGCCGGGATTGATTTTGAGGTGCGGGCAAGGCGCGGCTGAGGGAGTGCATTAGAAATAATGCATGACTGAAATCGCAACGATGCAAGCGCCCAAAAGCAACCCGGATTTCCTCCCAAATAACGATGCGAATTGGTCAACGAAGCGCGGACCGATTTAAACGATATCGCACCAGAGGTGCCAGGCAGAAACTGCAGGGCACCAGAAAAGCGGCCTGATCTGGTGCCCTGCGAAGCTATGCTTTAAATTGCGGGAGAATTACCAGCCGCGTTCCGGCTCTTTACGTATCCCACATGGAGCGCTTGCCTTCGTATTCCACTTCCTTGAACTCAATCATGCTGCGGTTGTTGAGGAGAAACTTGGTGCCGTCGCTCTTATAGACAGGTTCGGCATCGGTAAGGTCCAGGTTGATTTCATCCACAATGAGCCACGGATCAGAGAAGACAAAGGGGTGGTAGGGGCCGGTGTTGATACGCACGCGCATCGGGTTGGTGTTCTCAAAGACCTTCAGGATGGGGCTGTCCAGGGGCAGGGGAGGCAACTCGGCGCGTTCGCCAGGGGCGAGGCGTCGCGTTTCCTTGGGCTTGGCCTTGGTTTCGCGGAACATGTAGATGGTGACCAGAATCAGAACGACCGCCAGTGTGGCAAACACATAGCCCATGTTATTGCGTATGGGTGCCGGCATGCGCTTTACCCATTCGGGCTCGCGGGAGGTGCGCAGAACGTCTTCCTGCTGCGGCTCTTCGTCGGTATTGGCCAGGCTGAAGCTGGTAACGGCTCCCAACTGCTGGGCGCCTTCGGGAAACTTCATGCGGGTCCACTCATTGCCGTCAGGCGAGGTGGCGAAGAGGTCAGGGCCGGTGACGACAAATACGTCATCGGCATACATCAGCGAGGTAACCGTCGCCTTGACACTTCCGGCGCGCTGCCATGTCTTGCCGAAATCATTGGTGATAGCGATGTTGCCGCTGGCGTCGGCGGCCATAAAGAGGCCTTTACCCGTGACAACCCCAACCGGCGACATGCCCAGTGAGGTGGGATCAGCAGTCCAGGTGTAATCGTCCTCCGAGACGTAGATGGTGCCGCTTGGTGTGATAGCCCGGCCCGCGCCCAGACCCGTCAGCGCGACGAAATTCTCTTTGGTCACCCCTTTATGCTCCGTCCAGGTGGTATCGCCCATGCGCGAGGTGAGCAGCGCTCCGTTGTCGCCCGCAGCGGTAAAGAAACGTATGGCGCGTACACTGCGGGTAAAGGTGATCAGCCGCAGGTTCTGCGTGGTACCGGAGTCGACAGGCTTCCACGTCTTGCCCATTACGGAGTACAGGATGACACCGCCATCGCCCACGGCCACATATTTTTCGCGGCCATAGGCAACGGCGCGCAGGGCGGTATCGACACCGGATTTTTCAGCCGTCCAGTCGATACCGTTGGGGGAGGTGAGTATCGCGCCGCGGTCTCCGACCGCCACGAAGTGTTTGAGCGCGTAGCACACGCCGTAAAGCGTGGGCGTATCGGCAGGAACGTTTGCGGGCAGAAATTCTTTGCGATCGAGCGAGTAGTAGATCTTTCCACCCTGACCCAGTGCCACCCAGTCCGCCTTTTTATCCGACTGCGTCGCGGGCGCGGCGGGACCTGATGCGGAGGAGGAGTCCTCGGCGCGGGCGCCCGGCATCGCTATCAGCAGACAGGCCATGGCCAGCACCGACGCCAGAAACAGCGCGAAAGCCGTGCGGCGATCGTGACTAAATCGTTGCCCGCGAAGAACCTGCAATGCGCCTGGATTTGCGCCGGTCGGGAAAGTCATATCCCGTTATGCTAACGATACTTTGCGCGGTGCACAATTCGGATCCGCGATGAAAAGCACAAAAATGTTCTCCTTTTGCTACGAGCCGGGGGACGGATCGGGAACGCTGCTGCTGACGGAGGAAGCGCCAGAGCTGATGCCCGTGCCGGAGACCGTGCCCGGTCTTATCCCGGTACCCGACGCTAAATCGCGAAGTGAGCGGCGCAGCACATCGGCGGGGCGCCCCCGGTTAACGACTTCGCCCGCGCGCAGCACCAGAACTTCCTCGACAAAATTTCGCATCTCCTCTCTGTCGTGCGAGACGTAGACGATGGGGACGCCGAAGTGATCGCGCACGCGGCGCAGCAGACCCAGCGCGCGGCTTTTGGTGGCGTCATCCAGCGAGGCGAGCGGTTCATCCAGAAGCAGCACGCGCGGTCCGGAAAGCAGGGCCCGACCAATCGCCACGCGCTGCTGCTCGCCCCCGGAGAGGCCGGGGATGCTGCGCTTGAGAAGCTTATCTATTTCGAGGATCTGCGTGATTTCCATCAGCAGGATTTCCTCCTGCAGCGGGTCATGGGCTCGATGGGACTGCGACTCGGCCCCGAGTCCGAAACCGGCGCGCGCCCGTGCGCCAAAGAGCAGATTATCGCGCACGGACAGATGGGGAAACAGGGCGCCGTCCTGCGGCACATAGCCGATGCGTCGCGCCCGCGCGGGCAGCCGAATGCCAGCCTGGGAATCGAACAGCGTTTGTCCGCGCATGACAATGCGGCCCCGCTGGGGGATGCGCAGCCCGGTCAATACTTCCAGCAGCGATGTTTTGCCCGCGCCGGAGGGTCCAAAGATTCCGAGCACACCCGCGCTGGACGCGAAATCCAGCTTCAGCTCAAACCCGCGCACCGTCAGCCGCACGCCCGCCATCTCAAGCAGATGCTCGTCGCCCCCGGCGGTAAAACCAGCAAGCGCGGAGGACAGGGACTGGGGAGTTGGCGAGCCCATGGTGGTGGGGGGTGGAGAGCTGGTCTGGATTATGTCCGTTACGTGCTGGAGCCGGTTACACCGCGCATCAGCTTCCCTTCACAGCCCAGTTTCTGGGGAAGCGCTTTTCCATATCCGCCAGCAGTTCGGTGGGGAAGGAGACTTCGTCCGGCCAGCCGCGCGTGTAGCCTTCGCCGGGGATCTTGGTGGTGGCGTCAAAGCCGATGTGCGTGCCGATGGCAGGCACGGTCGGCGCGTGATCCAGCGCATCGCAGGGGCCCTTGGTAATAATGCTGTCCCGGCCGGGATCTATATTGGCGCAAAGGTGGAAGAGCACATCGCTGGTATTGTGTACATTTACGTGCGCATCCACGACTACAATGATCTTGGTGAACATCATCTGCCCCATCCCCCACAGGCCATGCATAATCTTATAGGCCTGATACGGATACTGCTTCTTGATGCTTACAAAGACCAGATTGTGGAAGACACCTTCCGCTGGTAATGCTATATCCACGATTTCCGGGAAGTTCATGCGAAAGATCGGCATGAAAATACGTACGCTGGCATGGCCCATGTAGAAATCCTCCATAGGCGGCTTGCCTACGATGGTCGCGGGATAGATAGCATCTTCGCGGTGCGTAATGGCCGTGATGTGGAAGACCGGGTAGGGATCGATGGGCGTGTAGAAACCGGTGTGATCGCCAAACGGACCTTCGGGGCGAAGCGGCTCGGTGGGATCCACGTACCCTTCCAGCACGAAGTCCGAGTTGGCGGGCACTTCCAGATCAATGGTCTCGCACTTCACCAGACCCACGGAGCGCTTGCGCAGAAAGCCCGCGAGCAGCAGCTCGTCCAGGCCGTCCGGCAGGGGAGCCGTGGCGCAAAACGGCATCACGGGATCGCCGCCCAGGCATACCGCCACGGGCATGCGCTGGCCGGTCTCGAAGTACCGCTTGCCATGGCGCGCCGCCACTTTGTGGATCTGCCAGTGCATGCCGGTCGCGGTGCCATCGTACACCTGCATGCGGTACATGCCGATATTGCGCTCGCCGCTGTCGGGATCGCGCGTAAACACCTGGGGCAGTGTGATGAACGGGCCGCCATCGCTGGGCCAGCACTTCAGCACGGGCAGGGAATTCATGTCGAACGTGGAGCGTCCGCCCTGGTCGAAGCGGTGGATGACTTCCTTGCAAGGGCCGGTGGGCAGTCGCCATGGCTTGGCGTGAATCACATCGAAACCATTGCGCACCAGGTCCCAGGCCTCGGCAATGCTCTTGGGCGGCTTGGCTTTCATCAGAAAACCGAGCTGCTTCGCGATGTCCTCCACGCTCTCCACATTAAGCGAAAGCTGCATGCGCCTGTATGAGCCTAACGCATTGACCAGTACCGGAAAGCGCGAGATCGAGCCGTCGGGCAGCAAAGGCTTCTCGATAAGCAGCGCCTTACCGCCGCCTGGCGCCTTCATTTCACGCTCTGCAATCGCAGAGATTTCCAGATCGGTGCGCAGCGGTTCCTTGATGCGGATGAGCTCGCCCTCAGCTTCGAGGCGCTCTGCAAATTCGCGTTGGGAAGAATAAGCCATGCTGCACAATGCTGGAGACCACGCCCAAAAGCAACCGCGCGCTGGCGACAGATTACGAGCGATGATGCGCGGCGGGCTAATAGTGGGAAGTAACTTTATCAGACGGCGACATGGTCTTAAACCCTCCGCAGACCAACTTCACTACAACTTGGGCAGCTACATTAATGAGACTTGCTTACGTTGAAGAACTGGGCTTCTCCGGGTCATCCGGAGGTCCCTGGTTGGCATCCATAGCTTCCTGCTTCTGTTCTCTTCCAGCTTTCTTCCAGTAATCCTGATGAGCAGCCGGCATCTTGTCCTCCGTGAAATAAGGCGGAAATAATTCCAGGTGTTTGAGCTGGTCGCGTACCTGTTTAATGACGTCGCGCAGTTTCTGTAAATCTGTTTTCTGAGCCTGGGACCTGGCAAAGAAACGGCACGTGTGTTCCTCCCATGGGGGCACGATTAATGGAGCGGCATCTTGCTCCGACACCCAGATGATGGGATAAGGTTTTCCATCGAATACGCCTTTCAGAACCTCCCAGCCTACATGGGAAAAATAAAAATCAGGATCATAATTTCGCCTGGAAAGGATGTCCGCCAGGTCCATCGAAACAGCAAGTCTGCCCGATCGTGTGACACCGCCGAGCCGAAACCCAATATCCATATCCGGTCCTACAAAATCTTGGATGCTGCTGTTTCCTCCTATCTCAAGAACTGTGTTTCGGATGGGGAAGCCGGCACTCCAGGCTGAACCTTTGAGGCGCAGGCCGTTTTTGACTCGAAATTCTGCATCGAAAGCGCGAAGTGCCCTATAAAAGCCTCTGACATAACGCGCGCAGTCTTCATCGGACTTTAAGGCGCAGCCATAAATGATTTCGTCCCCAAGGCACTTCCAGATCTCGGGGAACTGATCATTAGAGAATGGGATTTTAGCCCATTCTCCTTCCGCCATGACAGGGAAATCTTTGAAGAAGGATTCGTAAGCCCGGGCCCAGTGCTTATCGTAATCATTATAATCCTGATGTTTGTTCTTAAAGTCTGTGGCACCGGACAGATCGGCTGAAAGAAACAGCCGCAGGCATCGCGAAGATTCCATCCTACGCAAGACGAAGGGAGTTAATCCGAGCTTCTACCGCTGGTCGGGAAACTAAAAAGAGCCCTGCCAATGTGCTGGGATGATTTCCCACACGCGCAAATGCCTCACTGAACTCTTGCCTGGGCATAAGTAGTGCGGCAGCAAATCGGTTGGCTTGCTGTTCGACAGTCCCCGTACCGTAACGCCCAATTTTGATAGGATTAGTTCCGTAGCCGGGCTTTTCACCACTATGCAGGAAGTAATGGCCCAGCTCATGAGCGATTGTAAAATTATCGCGAAGAAGCGAAGTAATGGGTGACAGACGAATGATAAAATCATTTGGACCACGCACTTCCAGTGAGCCGGACTCCAGATAATCCATGTCATCTGCTGTCAGATACTCGATTTTTCCACCGAGGTTGGTCGCGAGGTCATGAATGGAATCCTTCCCTGCAGTGAAATGATTGTCTGCCGCGACCTCCATTGCCCGTTCTTCAATTTGCATCCAGGAGAGCGGGGCGGGCTGGATCTGGGCATATTCCGTCTGCATAAGTGTTTTATATGATGTCGTGTGTAATATACATGACGCTCAGATAGCAGTAAACTTGCACATCCATCCTCTAATGCTGGCCTAAACTGTAGCTGGATCAAGCTATTTCAGTCTTCTCAGGATTGAATATGCCCAGCCTGCCATCCGTATTCCGACCTGGGGACTGCGGACTGGTTTGAGTGAAGTGCGCCCCCCGGCATTTACCGCAGTTCTCGCTTGTCAGAAGGGGTGTTCGCATTTCTACTTAGGGGATTGCGATGCCTGTCTTCACGAACATCTCCACGTATAAGTTTGCGAATCTGACCGACCTGAAATCTTTGCGCGAGCGTCTGCTTGCGCGGTGCGAGGCGGGGCGGATCAAGGGAACTATTCTGCTTAGTCCCGAGGGCATTAACGTGTTTGTCGCGGGTGAGGCGACCGAAATTGAGGGGCTGCTGGGAGAGCTTCGAAGCGTGCCGGGGCTGGAATCGCTGGCACCCAAGTATAGTGAGAGCGATCATCAGCCGTACAATCGCATGTTTGTGAAGATCAAGAAGGAGATCATTGCCTTTGGGGTGGAGGGTATTGATCCGGCGACGCGCACTTCGCCCAAGCTGCCCGCGAAGCAGCTTAAGCAATGGCTGGATGAGGGCCGCCCCATCACGCTGCTGGATACACGCAACGACTATGAGGTGAAGCTCGGCTCATTCAGGAACGCGGTGCCGGCAGGAATCCGGAAGTTTAAGGAGTTCCCCAAAGCGGTGAGCGAACTGCCGCCGGAGATGAAGGAGCAGCCCATCGTGATGTTTTGCACGGGCGGAATCCGTTGCGAGAAGGCGGGGCCGTTCATGGAGCGCGAGGGCTTTCAGAAGGTCTTTCAGCTGGATGGGGGCATTCTGAAGTATTTTGAGGAATGCGGCGGCGAGCACTACGAAGGCGAATGCTTCGTCTTCGACCAGCGCGTCGCGGTGGATTCCGACCTGCGCGAGAGTGAAACAGCGCCGCCTCCGGACAAGATATAATGGAAGAAGGGAAGGGAATGCTGGTTACATGATGCGAGCGACCTCGTATGGCTCGGCTGCGCGTGTTTATTTTAACTGGAAAAGGGAGAAAAGTAGAAAGCGGAGAACGGGGAATATTGTGGATTGTATTCATTACTTCCTCCCATTCACCTTTTTCCGCTTTTCTACTTTTCTCCCTTTTCTAATAAAATAAACACGCTTCGCCTATGCGCATAAGGTCGCTCGCATCTTAGACCATTTGCTTCTTAATCTACCTACTTACTCCCTCCCTACACGATGCTGGACACCTCCGCCCTCCGCGGCTTTACGGGCGAGATGCGGACGACGTTTTCCGGGTCGTAGTCGACCAGTTTCAGCCAGTCTTCCGTGATGTCGCTGGGGGGGAAGATGTCGTTTTCCTGGTACTCGTGGTCCAGGGCGTAGAGCAGGTCTTCCATAGAGAGGCCGTTCTCTTCCGGGTGAGCGATGGCGCGTTTGATGGCGCGTTCCTTGGCGCGCTCCACGATGGAGGAGATGATGGCGCCGCTGATGAGGTCGCCACGGTAGAGGTACTCCCGGCGGCCGGAACGCGTGAAGACCTCCAGGAAGCGGTTGGAATCGCGCTTGCTGAACTGCGCTTCCATCAGCTCCTTCACCAGGTAATCGATGACGGCGCCGGCGTTCTTTTCCGTCTGGCCGCCGTTGCTGTTGCCGCTGCCGTGCTCTGCCACCAGCTTTTCTGCAAAGGGCAGGTCCGGCGTCAGGTAGATGCGATAGATTTTCTCCGCTTCGGCACGCGTGGGGCGGTTCACCTTTACCTTGCGGTCGATGCGGCCCGGGCGCAAAATGGCAGGATCGATCAAATCGGCGCGGTTAGAGGCCAGAATGATGACCATTTCGTGCAGCGACTCGATGCCGTCCATTTCGGCGCAGAACATCGGCACCAGCGTGCTGAGGATGTTGCTGGCGCGTCCGGCGCGGCGCGTGCCCAGGATGGATTCCGCTTCATCGATAAAGATGAACGGCAGGTAGCCTTCACGCGCTTTCTCGCGGGCGCGGGCAAAAATTTCGCGCACCTGGCGCTCGCTTTCGCCTACCCACATGTTGAGGATTTCCGGGCCCTTCACATGCATGAAGTACTCCTGCTTGTCCTCTCCCATCTTCTCGCGAAGCTGCTTCGTCAGATTGTACGCCGTGGCCTTGCCGATCAGCGTCTTGCCGCAGCCTGGAGGACCGTAGAGAAGGATGCCCTTCGGCGTGCTGTGCTTGTACGCTTTGAACAGCTCCGGGTGCAAAAGAGGTAACTCGATGGCGTCGCGAACGGCATTGCGCGCTTCGTCCTGACCGCCCACCTTTTCCCAGGGGATTTCGGGCACGGTCTCCAGCAGGTGATCGCGGTTAGCGGCGGATGCAACCACTTCCAGCGCAACGCGTCCCGTGGAATCCAGGCGGACTTCCAGCCCGGCTTTCAGCTTCTCCTTCAGCAGCGGCGTGCTGCGCAGGACCACCGAGTTTTGCAGCCCGGTATCGCTGCCCAGGCGAATGCGGCCGTCCGGCAGGATGTCGTGGATCTTTGCCACGGCGCCGCCCGCTTCAAAGCCCAGATCGCCCACGACGGCGTACGCTTCGTTCAGCAGCAGTCGCGTGCCGATCAGCAGCTTCGAGTGGTGCATGCGCGGATCGATCGTGCAGTAGAACTCCCCGCCGCACATCACCAGCGCTATATCCGTTTTTGGCAGCCCCAGCAGCGTGCCCACGCGGTTGGCGGGCGACGACAGCTTCGTCACCACGGCGTCGAGCTTTTCGACGGCTTCGCGCGCCTGTTCATTAATGACTTCGATCTCCTCGATACGCCCGCGCAGGTACAGGAAATCCCGGCGCATGCCGGTTTCGTACGGAACCTGGTGGGAGATCAGGTCAAGGATCTGGAGGGTCGACAGGTGTTCGAGGTGAGATGACGCCGTCCCCCATGACGGTTCGCCGCGCGTCTCGCTTTCTCTGTCCTGGTCCTTCTCCTGCTGCTGATCGGGCTGCGATGGTTGTTGAGAAGAAGAGGACGAAGCGGGACGCGGATCGCCAAAATCATTCCCCGCGGTGGGCTTTGGTTTTTTGGGCACATGGCAACTTAAGCTTGCGCCGTGCCAGTGCAAAAAATATTTCAGGGGAAAGTAGAAGACGACGTGCGGCGACATAAGCCGCGGAGTGGATTCCGCACATAGCCGGAAAGGAGCTGGCGACGGCACGTAATCGCAGGTATGGCCGAATAAACTGATTAATATTCCGCCATGCCCTGCGTTATCTTTTTATGGGCATTAGACTTGCGGGCAGTTTATTCCTTAACCCGGGCGGCGCAGGTGCCTGGGTGGCCATATTCCGTCTGGTTGCCTGCACGGCATTGATGTTGGCGACACAGTGCCAGCCGGCTCACGCTGTCGCAGTAGTGGGCCGCAATGGCGAAGGCCCGGTCCTTCCTGCCAGGGAGCAGGCTGTGATCATCTGGGATAAAGCGACCGGTACGCAGCATCTGGTCTACCAGGTTACGATCGCCTCATCGCCCATCAATGGCACTGCGCCTCTTCTTTCCCGGGCTGGTTATCTCGTTCCCACGCCCACCATGCCGCAGGTTGGCGAGGCGGACCCGGAGATCCTTCGCCTGGCGGGGCAGATGGCACGAACCCGTGTCTATGGGCCTGTCGTGGCATTTACGCCCTTCTTCACCATGGTCTATGTGGTGGCGTTGGGGCTGTCCGGCATGGCGCTGTTTTATGGAATGCTGTGGGTGACCAGGCTCAGCGGGTGGCGCGCCATCCTTTGCGTGTTGGCGATCGGTCTCGTGCTGGCGTCGGTGGCGCTGTATTATGCGCTCTGTTGGGTGTCGGTGGAGTCCCCCGGTGTTGCGGCCATTGTACGTGGTGCCGGACTTCCCGAAGGAGAAAGGATTGACGCTGCATTTGGCCAGAGCGAGTCCCAGGTTGTCACCCTTCAGGCATCAGACACTGCGGGAATTCAAAGGTGGTTTACCTCGCATGACTTCGCCCCGCCCGCCAACCTCCAGGCGTGGCTGGCCCCCTACGCGCAGCAGGGCTGGGTGATTACCGCAGTTGCCCTGCAGGCACCCACCCAGGCAGCATGCTCCATCCGCAGCGAGACACTGTGTCTGAGCTTTTCCACCACATGGCCCAGCTTTCCCTACAGCGTTCCCGCCAATCCCTGGTACGCCAGGTCGAGCCCCGGGCAGGGGATTGCCCGTCCGGACAACTGGGATGGCGTGTGTGAAGTGCGTCTTGCTGTGATCTCCAGCGATCGCATGGCCACGGAGCACGCCGACCGGAAGGGCGCCATCTACCGTGGTGATGTCCGCTACGCCGGCAGCTCTTTCGAAAGTGCGGACATGGACGACGTTTCCGGATACGCGCCGGGTACCGTCACCAGCCAGACCTGGGCGCAACTGGCCGGTCTGACTTCAGATTCGATTGCCACACGTTTTCCGGGTCACCTTACCTGCTTCGTGGATTTCATGCGCTATGAGTCCGGCGACCTGTTCTTTTTTACCTCACGGGACCAGTCGGTTATCCGCAACGAGTGTGTGGTAAACGGAGCAAAGCCCAGGTACACATATGGTGTGGATGACGACCTTTACAACGGCGTAGCTGCTGCCCTGTTGATAGCGGATGCCTTCATCGCCTGGCTGCTGCTGCGTGGGATAGTGCTGCTGATACGGTCAGGTCGGAGTATGCAACTGGGTATTCATAGATCCAGTGCTCCAAATAACTCCGCGAATTGGTCTGAGCCGGCCGTTCAGCATTGAAATTGCATTTCTCTCGCAACCGGCATACCGCCAGATACTTGCGACCTCGCTTACCAATTTAGCGCTAAAACCCGCTTCATCCGTATACCTGCGGACGGGTGTGTCAACCGGGGTTAACCATCACGTCATCAGCAGCTTGTCCGTGCAAAGCGGACTTTGTGAAATTTTTCACATTCTGGCTTGATTCACCGCAACGGATCGTTAGTCTTTAGGCTATGGTTCACGGTCGCGAAATTGCCTATAATTCCAAGGTTGAGGGCAACGTTATACTGGCCAATCTGGATGCGTCCATCAACTGGATGCGCACCCATTCCCTATGGCCTATGCCCATGGGACTGGCCTGCTGCGCTATCGAGCTTATGGCATCCGGTGCGGCGCGCTTCGATATTGCCCGCTTTGGCGCAGAAGTAATGCGCATGTCTCCCCGGCAATCCGACGTGCTCATCGTCGCCGGCACCGTGACGTACAAGATGGCCCTGGCCACCAAGCGCATTTACGAGCAGATGCCCGATCCCAAGTGGGTTATCGCCATGGGTGCCTGCGCCAGCTCCGGCGGCATGTACCGCAGCTACGCCGTGCTTCAGGGCATCGACCGCATTCTCCCTGTCGACGTCTATATCTCCGGCTGCCCTCCCCGCCCCGAAGCGCTGCTGGAAGGTCTGATGCGCCTGCAACAGAAAATCATGACCGAAAAGAGCACCATGCGCCAGAAGGTCGTCGAGCCCAACCTGGTTTAGCAGAACGTTTTACATATCACCATGGCCACACCTACGGAAGCCATCCAGTCGCTGCAAAGCGAGTTTGCCGGAAAGGTCGGCACCGCACGCGAATTCCGCGGCGAGCACACCCTCGAAGTGGATCGCGACATTATCGCCTCCGTCGCCACGCATCTGCGCGATAAGCTTGGCTTCGATTATCTGGCCGACATCTGCAGCGTCGACAACATGGGCGACGAGCCCCGCTACGAAGTCGTCTACGAGTTCGCCTCCTTCTCCCTGCCGCATCACGTGCGCGTTATCGCCAAAGTGAGCGAGGACGAGCAGAGCCTGCCCACCATCTCCGGTGTCTACGCCACCGCCAACTGGCATGAGCGCGAGATCTGGGACATGATGGGCATCAAGTTTGATGGTCACCCGGACCTTCGCCGCATTCTGATGTGGGAAGGCTTCCCCTATTTCCCCCTGCAGCGCGATTTCCCTCTGGAAGGCAAACCCTCCGACACGCCCGGCGAAGCATTTACGCGTATCGCCCCGCTGGAAGGCGGCCCCTTCGTCACCGCGCCCGCCGATCATAACCACGATCGCGAACCCCGCGCTCGCCCTCCGGAACCCGTTTAACCAGATCATTTCTACAGGGTCCAGCGTCATGCTGGCCCAATCTCCGCCATGGCCACCACAACCACTACCATTGAGCAGCCGGACGCCTATTACCGCGTCCAGCAGGCCGCTGAAAACGCGGCCGATGTTCCAGGAGAGCGCCTTACGCTGAACATGGGGCCCTCCCACCCCAGCACTCACGGCGTGCTCCGCATTTTGCTGGAGCTGGACGGCGAGCTGGTGACGAAGGCGACCCCGGACGTGGGCTACCTGCACCGCGGCGATGAAAAGATCGCGGAGAACATGACGTACAACCAGTTCGTGCCCTATACGGACCGGCTGGATTATCTGGCGCCTCTGGCCAACAACGTCGCGTATGCCTGCGCGGTAGAGAAGCTGATGAACTGGGAAGTGCCGCCCCGTTGCGCCGCTATCCGCGTTCTTTGTTGCGAGCTTGCCCGCATTTCCGCCCACCTGCTCGGTTTCGGCGCCATGGCCATGGATGTAGGCGCCATGTCGGTGTTCCTGTACACCTTTACGGAGCGCGAGAAGCTTTACAATCTGTTCGAGTCGCTGACTGGCGCCCGCTTTACCACCAGCTATACGCGCATCGGCGGTCTCACCCGCGACGTGCCCCCCGGCTGGCTGGACGAAGTCGCCGCATTTATCAAGCAGTACAAGCCGCAGATCGAAGAAACCGATAAGCTGCTCACCCGCAACAAGATCTTCGTCGAACGCAACCGCGATGTCGGCGTCATCACTCGCGAGGAAGCGATCAGCTATGGACTGACCGGCCCGAACGTTCGCGGCTCCGGCGTCGATTACGATGTCCGCAAGGTTCGCCCTTATCTCGGCTACGAGAAATACAACTTTGATGTCCCCGTGGGTACGGTCGGCGACTGCTACGACCGCTATCTCTGCCGTATGGAAGAATTGCGCCAAAGCTGCCGTATTATCGAGCAGGTACTGGCCAGCTTCCCCGAAGGCCCGATCCACGTGGGCGATACCAAAAATTACCTGCCCAAGAAGCAAAAGGTACTGACGAAGATGGAGGAGCTGATCCATCAGTTCATCCTGGTGACGGAAGGCCTGAAGGCCCCCGCCGGCGAAGTCTACTTTGGCGCTGAAAACCCGAAGGGCGAGCTTGGCTTCTATATCCGCTCCCGCGGCGGCGGCGTTCCTTATCGCCTGAAAATCCGCGCCCCATCCTTCGTCAACCTGAGCATTCTGGATCGCCTCCTGCCCGGCAATATGATGAGCGACGTGGTGGCCATTCTCGGCTCCCTGGACTTCGTCATGGGCGAATGCGACCGCTAAGCAGCGTGACGCCGCACCCCTATTTGGGGACCTGGCTGCGATACTCCCACCTTTGCGACATACAACTCGAACTACCCTGGCAGCCTTTATCCTTGGCGCCTCTCTCCTTCTTACCGCCTGCAGCGATCCCAGGTCCCTTACCGACACTAAGATCCGAGCCGTTAAGAGCGAGATGAGTTCCGCCGAGGTTATTGCCATACTGGGCGAGCCGCAGGAAATCGAAACCACTTCATCACTTCAAATCAACGCCGAATATCACAGCTACACCGGGCCGGCAGGCACACCCACTGCCGGCATCCTGTATGTACAGGACAAAGTGTGGCGCATTGATTCGCCGCTGCCTTCTCAACCTCTGCCTTAAACTGCCGACCGCCACGCCCCATGAACTCCGTCACTGCCCCTAACGAGACGAAGTACGCGACCGCCGAAGACGTCGTACACGATCCTCACATGCACGACGAAGTGCCGGTCACGCTGACTCCGGAATTCCTGGCGCATGCCGACGTCATCGTCTCGCGCTACCCCGTCAGCAAGCGCAGCGCCGTCATGCCGCTTCTCTATCACTGGCAGGACGCGTTCGGCTACTGTTCCCAGCAGGGCATCACATGGATTGCGCAGCGCCTGGAGATCCAGCCGATCAACGTGCTGGAGGTCGTCACGTTCTACCCGATGTTCCGTCAGCATCCGGTAGGCAAGCTGCAGATCAAAGTCTGCCGCACTCTGTCCTGCGCACTGGCAGGCAGCTACGAGACGTGCGAGTTCTTCCGCGGCAAATGCGGCATTACAGAGATCGATGAGCATGGCCTCGGTGTCAGCGCAGATGGCAAGTTCTCGGTCGAATTTGTCGAGTGCCTCGCCTCCTGCGGCTCCGGTCCGGTGGTGATGGTGAATGACGACCTTTACGAGAAAGTAAGCGAAACCAAAGCTGCGGAGATTCTGACCAAGATTAGCTAGGCCAAACTGCTAAACTTATCCCACTCTTACCGCATTCGCCGTCTCTCTCTTTCGCTTTCGCACGACTTTATCCCCTTTTCCCCCTCAAAGGTTTTAACCAACACTTCCTATGCCCGCCCCCGCCGAAATGCGCATCGTGCTCAAAAACATCGATAAGCCTGGCTATACCAAGGACATCGACTGTTATCTGAAGCACGGCGGCTATGAAGAGCTGAAGAAAGCCATCAAGATGGCTCCCGGCGACATCATCAATGAGGTGAAAGCGGCCAGCCTTCGCGGTCGTGGCGGTGCCGGCTTCCCGTGCGGCGTCAAGTGGGGCTTCATCGATCCCAAGAAGAACACCAAGCCCGTCTACCTCATCTGCAACGCGGATGAATCCGAGCCCGGCACGTTCAAGGATCGCCAGATCATCCACAAAGAGCCGCATCAGCTGATCGAAGGTATGATCATCAGCTGCTTCGCCAATAACGTCAAGCTGGCCTATATCTATATACGCGGCGAGTTCCCCTACGGCGCGAAGATTCTGGAGAACGCGATTGAAGAAGCGCGCAAGCATAACTTCATAGGCAAAGATATTCTGGGCACAGGTTACGATCTGGAGATTTATATCCATCGCGGCGCGGGTGCCTATATCTGCGGTGAGGAAACGGGTCTGATCGAATCGCTGGAAGGCAAGCGCGCGTATCCCCGCATCAAGCCTCCCTACTTCCCCGCCGTGCTGGGCCTCTACATGTGCCCCACCATCGTCAACAACGTGGAGACGCTCTGCGACGTGAAGCACATCATGAAGATGGGCGGCGCGGAATACGGCAAACTCGGTCGCCCCAACAATACCGGCACTCGCGTCATCTGCGTCAGCGGCGACGTGGAAAAGCCCGGGTACTACGAGTACGAGACCGGCAAGATCACCCTGGGAGAACTGATTTACGAGACCTGCGGCGGCATTAAAGGCGGTCGCAAACTCAAGGCGATCATCCCCGGCGGTTCTTCGGCCAAGATTTTCCGCGCAGGCGAAGTGTTCAAGATCAAGGACAAGCAGCCCGACGGCACCATGGTGGATAAGGAACTGAAGCTCGAAGACATCCTGATGGACTTCGACACCATGGCGGCGGTCGGTTCCATGGCGGGTTCCGGCGGCGTTATCGTTATGGACGAAACGCGCGACATCACCAAGTGCCTCGCCAACCTGTCGGAGTTCTACGCGCATGAAAGCTGCGGCCAGTGCACGCCGTGCCGCGAGGGCTCCCTGTGGATGAAGAAGATCACACGCCGCATCGCCACGGGCGAAGGCCGCGCCCAGGATGTGGGCCTGCTGAAGAGCGTGGCCGATAACATTGCGGGCAAAACCATCTGCGCATTCGGCGAAGCCTGCTCCTGGCCGGTGCAAAGCTTTCTGGCCAAGTTTAAGGACGAATTTGACGCCAAGGCCTCCGCGGGTACCGGTCCCGTCGTGCGCCCCATTGAACCCACGATGTCCGCGCCCAAGGGCTCGGCTGCATACAAAGCGGCCAAGGAACCCGTGGTCTCTGCTGTCTAAGGTATAGCATTATCCGCGCTTCATTTATTCCTCTTTACGTCACCAAACTTCTCAATTTCTCACGCTATGGCCTTTGTTAAAAACGCGTTTCAGCACGATATAATGCCGGCTGATGCACCGCTGATCAACGTACAGGTGGACGGCCAGTGGATTCAGGTGCCCAAGGGCCTGAACGCCATCGAAGCCGCCGCGCGCGTGGGCAAGTTTGTTCCGCATTACTGCTACCACCCGAAGCTGAGCATCGTCGGCAACTGCCGCATGTGCCTGCTGGAGATCGGTATGCCCAAAATGTCGCCCGACCGCAAGCCGGTCATCGGTGCCGATGGCAAGCCGGAAATCGGCTGGATGCCGCGCCCCGCGATCGGCTGTGCCACGCAGCTCGCCGAAGGCATGGGTATCCGTACCGACTCCGCTCTGGCCCAGGACTGCCGCAAAGGCGTCATGGAGTTCCTGCTGATCAATCACCCGCTGGATTGCCCGATCTGCGATCAGGCCGGCGAGTGCAAGCTGCAGGAATACAGCGTGGAATATGGCAACAGCGAAAGCCGTTTTGTTGAACAGAAGGTACATAAGCCGAAGAAGGTGGATATAGGCGAACGTATCGTGCTGGATGATGAACGCTGCATCATGTGCTCGCGTTGCATTCGTTTCGCCAAAGAATTTTGCAAAGACGACGTGCTTGGCTTCACGCAGCGCGGCAGCTTCACTACGCTGGCCGTGCATCATGACAAGCGCTTCGATAACAATTACTCGCTGAACACCGTCGATATCTGCCCCGTTGGAGCGCTGACCAGCAAGGATTTCCGCTTCAAGATGCGCGTGTGGTTCCTGAAGGAAACACCCAGCGTCTGCACAGGCTGCGCTACGGGTTGCAACGTCACGATCGGCAGCCGCGAACAGACGGTGTACCGCCTGACGCCGCGCGAGAACGAGGACGTCAACTCGCTGTGGATGTGCGATCAGGGTCGCCTGAACATCGGCTACTTCCAGGGCGAAGATCGCCTGAAGGAACCGCTGGTCCGCGTTGGCGGCAGCCACGTCGGCGCCGTGTGGAGCAATGTTTATCCGCAGATTCAGCACAAGCTGGGCGGGATGAAGGGTGCTGAAGTGGCCATTCTGGCCTCCGCCCGCGCCACGGTTGAGGAGCAGTATCTTATCGCCGAAATCCGTCGCAGCCTCGGCGGCGACACGGTGATCACGGACATCGTTCCCCGCCCCGGCAAGTCCGACGGCGTGCTGCAGAATTCCGATCGCAACCCCAACAGCGCGGGCGCCCGTATCTTCGGCCTCAGCGCCAAGGGCGCGAATATCGCCAAAATCAAAGCAGGCATCGACGCCGGCACGATCAAGGCGCTGTTCTGCTTCCAGGAAGACGCGGTTGAAGCCGGCATCCCCGCCGAAACGCTCGCCAGGCTGGATCTGCTTGTCCTTCAGCACATTCTCCCCGGCGCCACCGCCGCCCACGCGCACTTTGTGCTGGCGGGTGCGGCCTGGACCGAAAAGCGCGGCTCCATGATCAACGCCGCCGGTCGCCTGCAGCGCCTGAACAAAGGCACCGCCTGCCCTGGCACCGCCCGCGAGGATCTGGAAATTCTGCTGAACCTGCGCACGGCGATCACCGGTGGCAACGGTCTGCACAAGGTGGAGGAAGTGTTCAAAGCAGCCGCCACGCAGTACCCGATCTTTGAAGGCCTCACCTTCTCCCGCATCGGCGATCTGGGCGTTCAGCTCGATCGCTCCAAGCTTCCCCGCCCTGCGGCCGCAGCTGGCGATGCTTCCGTAGCCGAGCCGGACTTTGCCGAAGAAGCCACCCGCTCTTCCAGTATCCCCGAAGCCAAACCGGCCGCAGCCCCGGAAGTCCGCAGCTAAAGCAGCTCCTGCCGCCCACATCATTATGGACGCCTCTTCCATTCCTACGCTTCTCGATACGCTGCCCTTCCTGGCACAGGTGACCGAAACCGGCCCCGGCGTCGTCGCGCAATCCACGCTTCTGGATGTCTGCTTCTACGCGATGATCAAGATTCTGATCGCGCTGGGCGTCATTCTCGGCGCGGTATCCTATACTGTGCTTGCCGAGCGCAAGGTATGCGCCTACATGCAGGATCGTGTCGGCCCGAACCGCACCGGCATTCCGCTCACCAACATTCCCATGTGGGGAATGGGCCAGCCGATCGCCGACGCGCTTAAGGGTCTGCTCAAGGAACAGTTTACGCCCAACCACACCAATCGCTTCTTCTACATCCTGGCCCCCATGCTGGCGGTGTCTCCGGCGCTGATCACGGTGTGCGTCATTCCGTTCGCCAGCCTGGATACCGTTACTCTGCCCTTCACACTTCCTTTCTTCACCAGCGAGATCCTCAAGCCGGGCGTCATTGCGGATATCAACGTCGGCCCGATCTTCATCTTCGCGATTTCCTCGCTGACCGTGTACGGCATCGTGCTGGCCGGCTGGGCGTCGAACTCCAAGTTCCCCTTTCTGGGCGGCATCCGCTCCAGCGCGCAGATGATTTCGTATGAAGTCTCCATGGGCCTGGCGATCATCCCCGTCTTCCTGGTCACCAGCAGCATGAACCTCTCCGCCATCGTGGAGTACCAGTACCAGAACGGATGGCTGGCCATGCCCTTTGTCACCACCAACTTCTCCCTCTCGGCGTTCATCCTCTGGCCCATCATGGTGCTGGCGTTCGGCATCTTCCTGGTTTCCTCCTTCGCTGAAACCAACCGCATGCCGTTCGATCTGCCGGAAAGCGAGCAGGAACTGGTCGGCGGCTACAATACTGAGTACGGCGGCATGCGTTTCGCCCTGTTCTTCCTGGGTGAATACGCCGCGCTTATCATGTCCTCCGCGCTCCTGGTCACGCTCTTCTTCGGCGGTTGGACGCTCCCGATCCCCGCTTATCATAATCTGGCCAAGGATTTCGGCATCATCGGCACGATCGTCCAGACTCTGGTTTTTGTCTTCAAGGTAACCGGCTTCATCCTCCTCTTCATCTGGGTCCGCTGGAGCACTCCCCGCTTCCGCTACGATCAGCTGATGCACCTGGGCTGGAAGGTGTTCCTTCCCTCCTCCCTGGCGCTCATCGTCCTGTGCGGAACGGCCATCGCAGCCATCCACCAGTTTACGGCAACCCCGAAGACGGTGACCGAAGTCCTCCCTCCGCCCGCGCAAAAGCAGGCCATGCAAACCTCCCCGAACCTGTCGGTGGAGGTAAAAGCAAAGAAGGATACCTACCTTCTGGGAGATCCAATAATTCTGGATATTATCATCCAGAACACCTCGACCTCAGATGTTCTTCTCACCAGCGAAGACCCAGCTAAACCCTGGGTCTTTTTTTTGATCCAGGATCCCGAAGGCAGGCCGGTCAAACCATCCAGAGGAGCCGTTTATGCGGATAAAACCCTGAAAGCCGGCCGAAAAGTCAAATTGGTGATCGACATTGCGCCTTACTATTCAATCCATAAATCGGGAACTTACAAGGTAAGATGCGGCATTAATAATGCCCCGGAAATCCAGGTCCTGACTGAAAAGCTGAACATCAAAGTCACCGAAGGCCGCATGCTGTCCTCCGCCCTCCCTCTGAAGTTTATTCCGTTCTGCCTCTGAGGTTGATTTAGCACAGACCGTCACGGAACGCTTAGAACCCGACAGTTCGCAGATGGCGTAGAGGAAACATTTCGTATCGAGACTTCCACATATTAATACTGCGCTTCTCTAACTCCCGGGACTTCCTCCGGCCCAACATTTATTAACACGTAAGGCACGAAAAGCGGAAAAAAGCACGAAAAGCAGAGAGCTGAAAGTTACAGAACTATTTCATACACAGGTTGCGTCCGCGAACCGCATTTGACACCTTCTATCGATTCGTGAAAACCTCCTTTTCTGAAGTCGCTTTCGCTCAGCAATTCTTACCCCAGACATGGCAGCATATATTTTCAATCAGCGGAAATCACGAAAGAGGAATGGGTGCGGAGGCAAACGAAATTGGAACGATGCTCACCACGCTGAAGAGCCTCCAATAATATTCACCCTCAGCATACTTTTCCAGCCGGGGGTGGATAGCAAGATCAGCGGGCCACACTGTGGGAAGAAACAAGTCGTACAGGTTTGTAGCAAAAATCACCGCTGATTTGTTCCGTGCAAACAGAGGATGGCCGGTCGCGACATCCCATATCATGACGTCGGAACTCACATACTCTTTCATTTGCCTGCTTTTATAGCAACTAATCAGGCTGCAACCTATACGTTTGCCGTCCGAGCTCCAGTAGAGGGTTGGGGACGGGACAGGTGAAGTGAACACGATCTTCTGGCGCAGGACAATGTCAGGTCCACTTGCTGAGTCGATTCTGGAGATAGTAAGATCAATGGGTTTCTCTCTGCCCCATTCAGAGTTGGAGTCTTCGATATTGTAGAGCACAAAGCTTCTGCCATCTCCGCTCCAGGTCAGGTTTTCCCAAATCATATCATTAGGGTCGGGGACCCTCTTCCTCAATGACTGCTCGCTGCCATCCACCAGGCTTATCATTCGGATTTCATCGTCACATGGAAACACCACGGATTTATCGTCTGGCGCCAACGAAATATTCCAGCTGAACTGCTTTTCCCAGTCTGACATGGCGACCTTGATGGGATGGCCTACGGGCTGCGCAGATGTAAGGGGCTCCCATACTGAAAGTTCCCGGGTTGCTACTGAAAATACGACCAGTCTGCTCCCATGCTGTCCCCAGGCAAACATATCCTGACGGGGAAGACTGCTGTCGACATCAGGAAGCGAAAGAGTGCTCCAGGATACTGGCAAAACAAGCAAAGGTTCTCCCTGGAGGGCACCGTGCTTCTCAGCTGCTTCTGGCCGGACATCCCATACAACAATGTCTCCGCTGCAGCAGACCGCCAGCATCTTGCCGTCTGCGCTCCATTTGGGCTTCGTCGAGTACGGAGTGTACTTGCCGGGAGGCAGAAGGCAGCGGGTGGAAACTCGACCATCCTCATCGTAGCTGAGCAGAAAGATGGCGCCATCGTTGTAATATGCCGCCAGCAGAGTGCCCGCAGGGTTCCATGTCAGTGAAAGAATTCGCTGGGTGCGATAGAAATACCGTGCGAAGTACCACCGTTGCCACAACCATCCTGCAACTGCCAGAACGCATGTGGCCGCCAGCACAATGCAGACCGTCTTCACAGCAGAGCGCCTTCGCATCCATTCACCGATAGCCATCGGCAACGGGGTCGAAAGCAGATTGACGAATGGGTACACAGACGCAGCCTAGGACGTATCCGGGCTTTTGTCGATTGCCTGTGAAAACCGCATGCAGGCTGCGCCAGACATACGCACCCTGCATAAACGCAGACAGAAGGCGAACGCATCAGCATTCGCCTTGTGTTCATTACTACTGCAGCGCACCCGCGCTGATATATGGCTTATGTGTAGTGGAATTGCTCCGTCGCATTGCAGCTCGCGCTGCTGGTCACGCGCACCCAGTGGGCGCTGAAGCCTTCGGGGAAGACGTGCGGGACGTAGCCGTTGCCGGGGACTTCCACGGTCAGGTACTTCTGGAACGCCTTGGGCAGGCGGTACGTGGTCCACTTGTCATCGTATCTTTATCAATATAGAAACGTGGAGGTGGAGAATGGTTTCGGTCCATCCCGCGTAGAGCAAGTGGTGTGATTCCCATTGGGGGGGACCTTTGCGCCATTATTTGCGAAGAACTTCAGGTTTGTGCATAGAACTGTGTATAGTTCACTTTAGCGTCCTATAAATACGACCTCGATCCACGTCAACACTCCTCCTTTTGTTTGGTGCCTGATCTTGTAGCTCGCATCGCCTTCACCTGTTGAAACAACAATACCGACAATCGTAGCAGCCTCATCCGTGAGCCAGAAGTAAAGAGGTTTACCTCTGGGTAGATTATCATACTCCTTTAGGATCAATCGTTCCAGCTTTGCTGGTGGGAAGTGCTCAGTTTGTGAACTCAGTAAGAAGATCAATAATCCGGTATCTACATCCATTTGTATAGAACCCAGTTTAGTCTTACCGAGCTGCTCTTTTGATCGCTCAATGGTCACTTTTGAGATGAGGGAGAAGCTACCCTGAAATTTCTCAGAGATCCTGACGCTGTACTCGCCATCGGTCAGCGAAAGCTTATCCGCTTGCCTTAAATCCCATATCGACGAAATCAACAGATCTGTTTTCGATGCGCGGAATGTGCTTTTGATGACAGTCCTGTTAGACATCTCAGATTTCTTGTATCTTTTCCCTCGGAAATAAATTCTCTCTACTACATAACCAAGCAAAAGCATTCCGCCTAAGATTGGGCCTATGAGAGAGCCCGAATTCAGAACTAGAACTATAACGAGCACAGGCACAATTACCCAAAGAGTAATTAATTTCGCAATCGCATTCATTCAATTTAATTCAATCTCTGCGGTAGATACAAGGATTTATGAAATTATCACCTGTCTGATAGCCAACATAAAATGTAGTACTGAAAATCGCCAGTCACTAATCCGCGGAATAACCATCTTCCTGGAGCATTATTGCCAGGGATAGAGTTCAATCTGGTAGGGATGAGCAACCCGCTGTTCAAGCCTGAATTCCTGTTATCAAAAAAGAACCTTTCAGACCATGCACGCTGCACACAAAAAGAAGGCGAACGCATCAGCATTCGCCTTCTGTTAAACTGACCACGTCCTTTACCACTTCAGCGCTTTCGGCCGATCCTTATCCTGGATCCTACGTGTAGTGGAACTGCGCGGTTGCGTTGCAGCTGGTGTTGCTGATGACGCGTACCCAGTGGGCGCTGAAGCCTTCGGGGAAGACGTGCGGGACGTAGCCGTTGCCGGGGACTTCCACGGTCAGGTACTTCTGGAAGGCGCCGTGGCCGAGGAAATCGACTTCCACGGTGAAGCTTACGGGCTCCGCGTGTTTGTGGCTGAGGTGCAGCACCTTTTTGTCGAAGCCGGTCATCAGGAACGCGTCGGAGGGCGTGCTGGCCGTCACTTCATCTTCCCACCACACGCCGCCCCAGCCTTTGGGTTTGCCCAGCTTCCACAGGTCATCCGTGCGACCCATCCAGATGCCGCTTTGCGGTTCGGCGCAGAGCTCATTGCCGCCGCCTTCGTGGCTGGCGTTGTCGCTGCCGATTACCAGCAGGCCCTTCCATGTGCAGAAATCGCCGTGCACCCACAGATGCGTGGAGATGGGGCGGATACCCCAGATGCGGTTGCCGTACGCCCAGGGCGAGAGCTCGTAGAACATGCCGTGGTGATCCAGCAACAGGCGCTCGTGCTCCACGCTGCGGATGCGGGGCCACTCGGTCTGCCACTTGTGATCCCAGCAGTGCGAGGCCTTGGGCAGGCGGTACGTGGTCCACTTGTCGTCGTCCTTGGTGTAGACCTTCAGGATGGCCGATGAGCGATCCCAGCCGCTGGCGAAGATCGTCTTGCCGAAGTATCCCAGGCCGCCGGTCGCCACGAACGGTTTGCGCTCCAGCACCGTCCACTTCTCGCCATCGTATTCCGCCAGGGTGCCTTCCTGCTGCTGGCCCAGAAAGTCGGGCTCGGAGTAGTCATTATTGGCCACGACGACTTTGCCCAGGTTGGTGTAGCAATCCTTAAAGTGGCACTTCATCTCGCCGGGGGTATCCAGCGCCTTGGTGAGATCGAACAGCAGCTTTGTCTCCAGCGTGTGCACGTTCAGCTCATAGAATTCGCCTTCCATGCCCAGCATGTAGACGAAGTTCTTCGGGTCCTTCAGGTGGCGGGATGTACCGCACAGGCGGATATCGACCAGCTCTTTCACGGTGCGCACATTATGGTTCACGTCGATCACGTGCGGCCCGATAATCATCTGGCTGCTGGGATCATGAATGTAGCGGTTGGCATAGGTGCCGTCCACGGCGGCGGGGTGAATGGACATGGAGAAATCGCCTTCTATCACGCGCAGGCCGGTGCCGCTGCCGGTATCTTTGCGGTGGGAGACGTAGTTCAGGACATAAAGCTTTCCCTGCCAGGGCATCAGGCAGCCGACACCGACTTCGCTGCGCCTGGGCCCAAAGTCCGCAATCTGCGCCAGACTCGGCACCACGCCAGAAATATTGAAGGGGAGACCGTTGTTCATGTCGCCAGCATCG
>JBGGNE010000249.1:0-15373 GCA_041287705.1 Methylacidiphilales bacterium
ATGAAGCTGACGCTGGAGCGCGCTCTGGAATACATCGCCCCCGATGAATTCGTGGAAGCCACTCCGCTGAGCCTCCGCCTCCGCAAGCGCATTCTCGACGAGAACAAGCGCCGCCGCGTAGCCAAATCCATCGGCGACTAAAGCGCCAGTGTGACGCCGGACTTCTTTAGCCGGCGACGGCTCCTGCGGGAGCCCTTGTAATGGCTGTAGTCCGGTAGTTATTGCATTCAGGTTCATTCAGTTATAAAATCAAACTCAGACAGGGCCATCCGGCTCTGCTCTGGGTTTTTTTGTGATAAACGCCTGTGCACGTCCGTTTCGTCTCTGCAGCTGAAAATATTGGACCGGCGCAGGTTTCGGTCGTCCGTCGCGATTTGGTACCACATTGCACGCCCGCTTCAATACCTGATGACATCGTCGCAAAACACGGGCCTAGTGAAGCGCTTTCGGAGAACTCCATGGAGGTTCCAAAAGACCTTCCATACTCCCCGTAAAGGCCTGCGGTCGTTTGCGACCACGATCATAGAGGGTAACCACTCCATTCGGGGAGCATGTCTGGCGATAGAGCAGGTCGTTTTTGAGCCTAAACATTTGAAAGCATTGGAGACCAGATACTCGTTAAAGGTCCCATCTGGAAGCAATTGGTCATTCGAGGCGACTGGGAGAGAGGAGGCTGCAGACTTGATTGAGTCAGCTCTGAGCGATTGGGTCGATTTCATTTTTATTCCCGAGCCCAAGTTATTCGTCATCTATGCGGATCACGATGATTATGTAACATTCTTTGCAAACACTAAATCCAACCTCAATGCCGTAGTAACTTCGCTCTCGACGGCGGGCTTCCTGAGCGTTCAAGGGTATGAACGACGGTTTTGAAAGTCATGACAATCAACGTCTTGGTTTATTTAAGATTGCATTCCATTATCCACCATATATTGAGATTGAAGATTACGATGTGAAACGGGTATCATCCCCAATGCAGCCCAGGCGTTTGTGCGCCGGTGGCAGCCTATTACCTACGCTTTGTCTTCATGACCTCTCTTCCAATCAAGTGGCGTGTCGCGGTCGGATTCATCATTGTCGTGGCCATTGCGGCTTCGGTAATGCTCTTTGCTCTGGTCCAGTTGACGAGCATATCGCGGGAGTCGAACGAAGTCATTATGAAGATTTTGCCGCCTCTTACCCTCATTAATGATGTAAAGTTTAATGTGGGGAAAAACTTCGAACTCTTTCTCCAGGAAATTAATATTGGGGAGAAGAATGTAGAGCTGGCGAAGGAAGACGCGGATGAGAAGCGCCGGATTCACGATACTATCAGTAAGAATACGGTCCAGATTTCACAGGATCTGGAAAAGTTCCGGAGTTACATGGAGACGGACTCGGAGCGGTTGTCGCTGGGTAAAGCCATTGCAGCAGGGGAGCAGTACGAGAAGCTCCGTGCCGAGATTGATCAGTTGAGCGATGCGCGGAAGGTAACCGAAGCTCTGGCGATGTTTAACGCCAAGCTGATTCCCACCTACGAGTCTTATCTGCAAACGATCAGCGAACTGGTGGATACACAGCGACATCAGGCTGAAGAGATGGGCCAGGAGATCAAGAACGACGTCTATAAAACGATTGTCGTGGTGTGCGGGGGACTTCTGGTTTCCATCGCCAGCTCGTGGTGGATTGCGGCCAGCACCGCCAAGGCTATCGCGGCCCCCCTGCAGACACTGGTAACGGCCATGGACAAAATCCGCACCGGCGATTTTACGCAGGGCGTGCAGTTGCCCGCTAACAATGAATTTGGACGGGTTGGTGAAGGTATTAACGCGATGGTCCGGGATCTGGGGCGGCTGGTATCCCAGGTGCAGCGCTCGGGCATACAAGTGAAAACTTCGGTAACGGAAATCAGCGCCACGGCCAAGGAGCATCAGGCAACCGCCACGGAGATCGCCACGACGACCTCGGAGATTACCGCGACCGCGCGTGAGATTTCGCGCACCTCACAGACTCTGCGCACCGCGGCGGATCGCGTGGCCAAGGTGAGCGATGAAGCGGCCGGGCTGGCCTCGGACGGTCAGAAGGGGCTCACCCGCATGGATAGCTCCATGAAGCAGATCATGGAGGCGTCGTCGAACATCACAAGCAAGCTGGTGGTCATCAACGAGAAGGCAGGCAGCATCAACACGGTCGTCGGCACCATTAACAAGCTGGCTGAGCAAACCAATCTGCTGTCGCTCAATGCGGCCATTGAGGCCGAACGCGCCGGGGAATTCGGCCAGGGCTTCAGCGTGGTCGCCACCGAAATACGTCGCCTGGCGGATCAGACAGCCGAGGCAACCTATGATATCGAGCAGATCATCAAGGAAATGGTTGCCGCCGTCTCCGCCGGCGTGATGAGCATGGATAAGTTCGGCGAGGAAGTCCGCCGCGGCGCAGGCGAGGTCGAGACGATAGGAGGCCAGTTGGAGATGGTGATTCACCAGGTGCGCTCGCTGGTACCGGAAATCAAGGGGCTGAACGAAGGCGTGCACAGCCAGGCCAGCAGCTCGGTGGAGATCACCGAAGCGCTGACGCAGTTGGGCGAAGCGGCAGCACAGACTTCAGAATCACTGCGCCAGGCCAACAGTGCGATCGAGCAACTGAACGAAGCCGCGCGCGGTCTCTACGGCGGTATCTCGCGTTTCAAGGTGCGCAGTTCGCCAGGCTCGGACATCGAAGACAGGCACGCACTGTCCACCGGCCAGGGCTCGCTGCATGATGAGCCCAATTATGCTTAGGAGGCGGATGATGCTGCAAAACTCTGCTGACAGAGTTGAGGATGAATTCGCAGAGGATTGGACCATGGAAAAATGCTGGAAAGTGCTCCTCTGACTCTTTCGTAAGAGGATAGATCCGGTCTTATATACGAGCAATTATATTCATTTTGCATACCAATACTTCATGGATATAATCTCCATCAGAAGTGTAAGGCGGCTCGCGAAGATTAAATGGAAAAATCCGTTTACAATGCAGCATCCGGATATATTTTCACGACATGCCTGTCATTTCTTCGGTGAATCATGATGGTCGTCGGGCGGTACACCTGATTTATGCTTTTGCTGTCATTCTGGGGTTGTGCGGTGCAGGCGCCTTGCTCTTTATGGCTTTGCTGTTGAAAAGCCTCGGGTTTGTGGCTGTGCTGTATCTGGGGATAGTTGTGCTTAGCCTGGCCGCCATCATCTTCTCCCTGGCGGGAAGTGGTAAGGACTTTATCATAGCAAGCGGCCTGGCGGCACTCATTGCCGTTAGTACTTACTTTGTCATCTTTCAGATCAGCACTCTGGATGACTCCTTTCAGCTGCAACCACTCTCGGAATGGTACGTGCAGTACAAAGACAATGAAATGATAACGGCTATATATCTAGGACCCGGCGACATGGCGGCGTTCTATTCCAATGCCTTTGGATATCCTCCGACGATGGGAAAATTTCGTCGTGAAGGTAAGTACCTGAATCTAAAAACAGTAGCATATCCCATGACTACTGCAGGTTCGTTTACAAGCAATCAATTTGTCGTAAGGCTGGATGGAAAGCTCTACGATCCGCAAAGCGGCATTCTGTATGAACAGTCTCGTACGGAAAAGCCTCCCTTCAAGAATATGCTGATTGAAGCCATGCAAAAACCTGTGGTAGCAGATAGTACAGTCAAAAACCCCGCGAAGCACTGACTGCACCCACATAGGTTGTCTATGCTGAAGCATACGTGATTTATGCGAGGTCTGAATCACGAAGGATACCTAAGCATAACACTGGCTTTTTGCCCACGTTACCGCTATAGTAGGGAACGCCTTGCACCTGCACCCCCTGCCGCATGATTAACTCGCTGGGTTACCACGAACGCATCAATTCCGCCTCGGTTTACTGGCTGGCGGCGTGTTTTGCAATGGCGGCGTCGACGCACCTGTTTTACACCTCCTCACAGTGGATGCTCGTGTTTGCAGGTTCCGTTCTGCTCTGGCGCTGCTACGCGGAAAACCACAATAAATCGCTCCCCAAGTGGCCGTGGATCATCGTGATGGCGGGAATCGTCTTCGCCATCGTGCGAGCCCAGATGAGCACAATCTGGGGACGCGACGCGGGTACGACTCTCATGCTGGGTCTGGTGGCGCTGAAATTTCTGGAACTGCGTACGCGCCGGGACAGCATGGTGGTCGTCCTGGTTTGCTATTTTGTGTGCGCCAGCGCCCTGCTCTTTTCGCAATCGATTGCGAACGCCGCCCTGGTCTTTCTGACGCTCATGCTGGTGACGGGGTGCCTTGTGCAGCTTCAGTTCGGCAGGAACGGCGCGCGGCAATTGCTCCCGGTTATTCGCATCGGCGGGATGCTCAGTCTTCAGGCGGTGCCTCTCACTGTTGCGCTGTTCCTTCTTTTTCCGCGCATCACGGGTCACTTTGGCTTCGATCTCGGGCTGGCTCGCACTGGTTTGCCGGAGAAGGTGGCCCCCGGCAATATCGCGAAGCTGACTCAGAGCGATGAAATTGCGTTCCGCGTCGATTTTCCAAACACGCCGCCTTCTCAGGCGCTGATGTACTGGCGGGCATACGTGTTGCCGCACCTGAATGGCGATACGTATGAGTGGAGCAATGACTCGATCGGCAAGAGCAAGAAGAATGACCGCGAGTATCGGCGAGAACTGGAACGGCGCAAGACAACCGCTCCCCTTACCCTGGAGGTGGCCGAGCGAATCCGCCAGCGCATCACCATCTGGCCGCACGGCAAGAAATTCTATTTCGCGCTGGATCACCCTGTTACAGCGGCCAGTCCGGATGTGGCATCCCTGGACAGAACGACCGCGACTCTGACCCAGTACAGCCGTGATTTGCAGCGGAAGCAGCAGTACACCGTGGATTCGGAAATCTCGCGGCCTTCCACCGATATTTCGCCTCTGATGCTGGATGCCACGATGAGTTATCCGGCCAACATCAACCCGCGCATCGAAGCGCTTGGGGAATCCTGGCGGCAGGCGGCACAATGCTCATCATGGATGACGATTGGAGGGCTGCCCCTGACGTGGCAAGAGCGGGTGGAGCAGCACACCACGGTTCAGTCTGCACTGAATTACTTTGCCTACAACGGCTTCATCTACACCACCTCGCCCGGGCGCTACGACAAGGATCCCATCGCCCAGTTTCTTTTTGATAAGGAGAACGGCCGGAAAGGTTTTTGCGAGCATTACGCCAGCACGTTTGTGCTGCTGATGCGTACAGCAGGCGTACCGGCTCGCCTGGTGGCGGGTTACCTGGGTGGGGAGTACAATCCTTACGGTCGCTTTTATATAGTGACACAGGCCAGTGCACATGCCTGGGCGGAAGTCTGGATCCGTGGGTATGGTTGGATGCGGGTGGATCCCACCTCCGTTGTGTCGCCTTCGCGGATGAGCCATGATATTGAGGCGTTTCGGCGCAATGACTCCGAGCCGCTTACGATAACCATTGCGGGTGAACGGTTTGCTATGTACGGGGATGAGTGGAAGCCGGAATGGGTGAAGTCGTTTCAGGACGAGATTTCCCTGCGATGGCAGCAGCTGGAGCAGAACTGGGACGAATGGATTCTCTCTTATGATAGCGAGATGCAGTTGCGCATTATGCAGACGGTGGGTTTCTCGCGACAGTTCACGCCGGAACAGACCATGGGAGTGCTGTTTGTGCTGGCCGCGCTCTCGGCGGCAGTTATCCATTTTCTGGTAAAGAAGAAACAGATACGCCTGGATCCGGTCGCAGAGATATATCAGGGATTCTGCAGACGCCTTATGCAGCAGGGGCTGGAGCGCTATCAATGGGAAGGGCCTCTGGATTATGGGACAAGGGCCGCTCTGGCATTTCCCACTGCGGGGGAAGCCATCCTGACCTTTACGCAGCGCTATGCGGAGTTCAGGTTTGGACCGAGGGCAGCCCCGGATGCACCAGCACACGGCCCGGGTCGTCCAAGCAGTGAAGCCATACGCGAATTGCGCGACTTATTCGCCCGGGTGAAGCAACATCTGCCCAGGAAACGGTATGTGGCCCCGCCACTTGCCGCGATGGGCTCCGGGTCAAAATCGGGTATCGGCGATAAAAAAGCCGAGAAGAATCAGCCAACAGAAAAGGCGGGGATTTCTTCTTAAGCAATACACATATCCTGTATGGGTTTAGTATCAGGGTGACTTAGCTTCACCTACCGCAACTTGCAACCGTTCTTGCAATACGCGAGGTTGCCGCAGAGATCCATGGGCAGGAATATCGCCATCGAATAATGTAAGCATTTGATGATAAATAGCTTATCATCATTGTCTCTAATGTTGGCACGGCTCCTGCATACCTCTATGGTATGAAAGCAACCAAAAGACTTTTAGTTGTAGGCGCTCTTGCAGCGCTGGCGGTAATGCCGCTTAGCGCGCTGCAGGCCAAGGACGCCGAAAGCTTGTCTAAGGACAATGCTAAACAGACTGATCCCTCTGACAAGACTGTGGTGAAGGCCACGGATTCGGCTGAGGTGAAGAAGGAAAAAGTCATGGAGAAGCAGCAGAAGGAAGAGGCCCAGCAGGCCAAGGCCGAGAAGCCTACTCCTATGGATCAATCCAACGACGAAGCCGATCTGAAGACGACTCAGAACATTCGTAACGATGTTTTAAAGATCCGTGAACTTTCCGTCAGTGGCCAGAATATCAAGATCGTTACCACCAAAGATAAGGAAATCTATCTGCGGGGCGAAGTAGCCACCCGCCAGGAACTGACGAACGTGGTTAATGCCGCCAAGGAACATACTGCAGGTTATGTACTGAAGAATGAACTTACCGTAGCAAAACAAGAACCGCTGCAGCCTTAATACTGCAACGGCTGTTTTGCGCCGGTCATCGCATCATTCCATTTTATCATCATAACTTGCTAATTATTTTATTCATCCCATGAATACTTCCGTATTTGCCACCGTAAGCAATCGCTCTCAGACGGAGAGCATTCTCGCCAAGCTGCATGCCTTCGGGTTTACAGCCAGCGATCTCTCGGTGCTGTATTCGGACTCTACGGCGCCCCGCGACCTGAAGGTCACGAACAGCACCAAGAGCCCCGAGGCAGCCGTGATCGGTGGCACGTCCGGCGGTGTTCTGGGCGGCATCGCCGGCTGGGTGCTGGGCGCAGGCGCGATTGCCATTCCGGGCGTTGGACCGTTTATCGCGGCCGGCCCAATCATGGCTGCACTAAGCGGTGTCGCCATTGGAGCCAGCGTTGGTTCCATCAGCGGCGCACTGGCGGGCCTGGGTATAACTGAGCTCGAAGCTCAGCAGTACGAAGGCAAGCTGCGCGAAGGTAACGTTTTAATTTCCGTGCACTGCGAGTCGTCCGAAGAAGTCTCCCGCGCCAAACAAATTCTGGAAGAAGAAGGCGCCAAGGACATCTGTTCGACCGCCGAAGCCGCGGTGCCGAAAACTTAGGTAGTGGGGCCAGGAGTGGATCGAACACTCCCCGGGTTTGGCAAGAACCCTGGCGATCTGCTCCTGGTTTACACTGCCGCTCTTACAATTTCAGCTCTGTCTCCACTCTCCGCATCGCCAAAAAAATCCCCCCCACCTCCAAGAATAATCCATGAAAAAATTCTCGACGATGATTGACAGCACTGTACAGCAGTCCTTTCTCTTTTCGCTCTTACTCTTTCTTATCATGATCTAACACAGTATCGCGATACTTTCTCTTTCTGGTTCAACTTAAAAATAAGTCAGTACATCTCTCGCAGCTCATAGCTCTAATATTGTCTTGTTTCACTAAAAAACAGCGCCGGCCATACATTCAATACAGCCTCCTCCATATAATTATCTTAATAGATTGAATTCCGGAGGCAAGAATCCTTCAGTCTCATCTTATCTGCAGTGTTTCTCATCTCTTACGCAGCACAGACATCTTCTTCACCATCACATCATCATAACCTCTACTACTTATACTACTATGGATATTCCTACTATTGCCTGTTCCCGCACCGATCTCGCCAAACAGCGCCTGCACCAGTGCGCCAACGATGTCGCAAGCCTCGTACGCCTGCCCAAGGATTACGCGGTGGATTATGTGCGTGAAAAGCCTTTGGCCGGCCTTGGCATCGCCCTCTTCGCAGGATTGATGATGGGCATCTGCTTCGTTCGCCGCGCCTGATTTAACTAAAAATCACAACTTTACGGGGAGTCTCTCCCGTCCAGACAACACTGGCTTCTCTTTCCGCGCGCCTTATAACCCACACGAACACAAATCGTTAAGGCGTTGCGGCCCCCTGAATAAAGGCTTTTCCCGACGTATTTACGAAATCGCCCCGGCAGCCACACGCTGCTACCCACATCCCCCTAAACAAGCTCGAAAGGCTGCGTTTTTCCGAAAGGTAAAATTCAGCCTTTCCTGCGCACCCAGAACCTGTCTTCTTAAGAGAAGTTAGCCATGAATCTTCATATTATGCTCACGCCCGGTACGGTTCCCACTACCGCTCCGTTCTTTAGCTCAATCTGCTCCCTCCCCTCACCTGCCCTTTGCACGTGCGAGACTTTCCCTTCGGACGAGGCGGGCACATATGAGCTGGGTTCCGCACGCTGGCAGCAGTCTGCAGCAGCGACGTCTGTGTGCTACGACTCTCTCCCCATGCGCGACGTCGAAATTGAGCCGGAGCTTTCCCACGAAGCGATCGCGAATCTGGCCTACCTGTTCTGGCTTCAGGATGGATCGCCCGAGGGCAGAGACAAAGAGCATTGGGCTCAGGCTGAGCTGTTTCTGTCGAATCTGGCTTCCTGAAGTAGAGCAAAGATATCTGGCAATAGATGATCAGGACTGGCCGTTGCCACCGGCCCCTGGGCTGGCAGCCAGTATGGCCTCGTAAAGATTGAATTGATCGGCGTCGAAGCAAACGAAAGTGACTTCTTCGACGCATGAACGTGGATTTTGCAGCGCGTACGCCTGCACGGTGCTGATGGCAATACGGGCCGCCGCATCATGCGGGTAGGAATAGATGCCCGTGCTGATCGCCGGGAAAGCCATGGTGCGGATACCGTTCAGTTCCGCCACCTCCATACAGCGCTGATAGCAGGAGCGAAGCTTGTCGGCTTCACCCGATTTCCCGTTGTTCCATACGGGGCCCACCGTATGGATGATATGTTTAGCCACTAGATTGTAGCCAGCAGTAATCTTGGCGTCGCCTGTGCGGCAGCCGTTCAGCGCGCGGCACTCATGCACCAGTTGGGGGCCGGCAGCCCGGTGAATCGCGCCGTCCACACCGCCGCCGCCCAGCAGCGAGGTATTCGCCGCATTCACAATGGCGTCGACCTGCTGAGTCACAATATTGCCTCGGACAGCTTTCAGGTTCATATTCTTCGCCAGGCTATGTGGAGGCAGGGAGATGGAAGGACCGCCGCTCTCAGGCCGCAGTTTGTCCTGGTTTATGGACATTTTTTCATAGAGCGTGTCGCGCAATTCCGTCTGAAGGATCTTGTCGATAAAGCGCGTAAACAACGTCTGAATTTCCTTGCGGCGCGCAATCTCCTTCGCCCAGTTGCGAACTTCCGGCGTGCCTATGCCAAAGACCATTCCCGCCAGCCCGCCGGTAACCATACCGGTAGTGTCGGTATCGTTGCCGAGATTAATCGCCTCCAGCACAGCCACCTCGTAGCTGGGCGCCCTCAGAGTGCACCATATTGATGCCTCAAGCGTGGCCAGCGTGTAGCCGCCGGAATCAATGAGATCGCGAGGGTAATCGCTCAGGACGCCATCGGTAAGTCGTTGAAATTTAAGCAGGAATGCGCTTTCCGGCCGACGGGAATAATGCTGGATGAACTCCTGATTTACGGCGTGAAAGGCTTCCTCCAGCGACTGCCCGCCCATGACACGGCGCGCCAGCAGGCAGTAGTACACGCAGCTCATACGGGAGATCGCGTGGCCGTGAGTGATGGAAGCGACACGCTCAATACGGCTCGCAAACTCGTCGAGCGGAAGCCGGGAAAAGGCCAGTGCCAGAGGCAGCGTACGCATCAGTGCGCCGTTACCGTTGGCGAACTCATCGGTCGCGCCGATTTTCTCCGCGGGAATTCCACCGGCAGCCAGTCTGGTTAGCGCCTCGGCTGTGGTCAGGCCGATATCAAAGACTTTGCCCCAGGCAGTCCATTCCGCCTTACGATACCAGCGCACAAAGCGCGCACCGATATCGTCCGTGTCGAACTTGTCGCCGCACAGGCTTTCCACAATGCAGAGCATCATGGAAGTATCGTCGGACCACGTTCCGGCGGGCTGCTTGTGACTTCCCATGCCGCGCATGCCGACCACCGGGTTAGCGTCAAGCTGGGGACGAGACTGAAACTCCACGGGCACGCCGAGTGCATCGCCGATGACGGCGCCCCACAGTCCGGATATCGCTCGTTCTCTTGGATTCATACGTGCCTGGAAGTAGTGACGGATTAAGGCAGAAGAGCGAAGTAAAGAGCGGTAAAGACCTTGAAGTCCGCGCATGCGCCCGCGGCAATGCGCTCGCGCAGCCAGTTATGCACTTCCGGCAAAGGCACCTCAATCACCTTGATCGCTTCAGTTCCATCGCCGCCGTCATTCACTTTCTTCAGGCCACGGGCGCGGAAGAAGGTAATGATTTCCGTGCACAAACCAGCCGAGCTGCTGCCATGCGTCAGGTACTCCATGCTTTCGGCGAGGTAACCGGTTTCTTCCACCAGCTCGCGAGTCGCCGCTATTTCCAGCGCTTCCAGCTCCTGTCCTTCAATATCGCCGGCCAGACCTGCCGGAATTTCAATGCATACGGAGCCTACGGGCGGACGATATTGCTCGACAAAGATCATCTTGTTTTCCGGCGTAACCGCCACGATGACCACGATGCCGCTTACCTTGGTGCGTTCCACATATTCCCAGCCGCTTTGGGTTTCCACAAAGCGCAGGAACCGACCTTCATAGCGTATATGATTCGCCAGATTTTCCGCAGGTTGTATTGCCATAGATAGAGAGATAGGGAGAAACCAGGAGCCGAAGAAGCGAGCCGACGAGAATAAGAACGAGGACGAGATACGGAGGCATCACTCATCACGCGAGTGCGAGCAGCGAAACGGGTGAATGTGCTTCCACAAGGGTGGCACCTGCAGCTTCCATTTCTTCGAAGGCGCGCTGAATATCGCCTGGCTTCGCATCAATGCCGCGGCACGCATCCAGCCAGACTGTCGTGGGAAAGCCCGACGCCAGCGAATCCAGTACGGTGGCTCGCACGCAGTAATCGGTCGCCAGTCCGGCGACGATCACCTGGCGGATACCCTTGTCGCGCAGGTGCTCGCCCAACTGAGTGGTGCAGCGCTTGCTGTCATAGAAGCCGCTGAAGCTTTCCACGCGCTCGCCAGTTCCTTTTGACACCACATGATCCACCCGTGAAGTTACCAGACCGGGGCCAAACTCCGCGCCATGGGTGTTCTGCACGCAGTGAGTCGGCCACAGCGTGGTAGTGAGACCATCCACATCCGTGGTCGAAAAGGGCTGCTTGTCCGGATGATTCGACGCAAAGCTGCAGTGAGTAACCGGATGCCAGTCCCGCGTGGCGACGACATGAAACACGCCCAGGGCAGTCGCTTCGTTGACCAGAGGAATGATCGCATCACCATCCGGCACCGCCAGAGAGCCGCCGGGCAGAAAGTCGTTCTGGATATCGACCAGGATGAGCGCGGTATCAGGGGCGGGCGTGGGTGTTGTCATGGTTGAAGGAAGTAACGGTTGATCGCAAAAAGCTTGAGACGAGAAATACTAAGATAACGGCATCCGCAGCACATGACAAATGGACCGGCGCCTCTCGCCCCGGATCCGTTTATCCCCGCAGCGTCATTCTTCGCTGTTCCTTTCGCCGTTCACCCATTGCAACTCCTTCAGCAGCAACAGGGAGCGGCCACCGGGAAACTGCGCTCCGTACACACCTTCGCCGCCGTTAAGGTACAGTGCCACGGCGGCAAAACGCCATGCCTGCTCCTCGTCGCACGGACCTCCGTAACGCATCAGTATTTCGAACTGATGTTCTTCCCCGTATTTCAATACCTTCGCGGCGTCGACTTTCAAATGTTCCGGAATGCTCTTGTTATACCAGCCCCACATCCATGTATTGGATTTCGTGCTGTAGCTTCCGATAAACTGAATGCGGCACGATACCTGGGGAACTTCATCCAGCGTAAAGAGAAGCCGGCCATTCTCCTGATCCATGGCCCAGCTGTCCCACTGGCCCAGGCTGTAGTCCACTTTCAGGGCTGCGTTCTTATCAGCCAGAAGCTCGCATGCTTTATCTTCCAGTTCTACGTAGGGGTTTACCTTGCGCTTATTCTTCATGTAGGTGGGTAAAGATTAATCATCCTCTTCATCCACGTAAACACGCAACGCTTCGATCTCGCGGGAAAAGCCGCCGGATAAGATAGGAAAACGGCACCACGTCTTGGGATCCAGATTCTCGTCATCCAGATGAAAAGAAGGGGCATACCGCTCGCGCTTCCACTGATTGCGGCACCACAGATTAAAGAACCGCTCCACCCACTTAGCCATCAGGCTGCTGGCATATTCGGGAAAACCCACACGCATCAGCCGGTAACAGTCCAGAGGGCCGTTCTTGTCACGAATGGCTGCGCGCTCAATGGCGTCCAGTACCGGGTACGGCATCAGATCGTCTTCGTCCGTCTGCTTGCTTTCGGCGGGGCGCAGTTCGGCGGTGGGTGCCTGCTTGTTGATGAAAGTAAGCTCGGGGATCGGATGCAGCACGCCGTCCGTCTCTATCCAGCGCAGCCACTTGCGCAGAAACGCCTTGTCGATACCCGCTATGGGACTCAGCCCGCCGCACGTATCGCCGTCCATCGTGGCGTAACCGACCGCGGCCTCGCTCCGGTTGCTGGTGGAGAGAAGCAGCGCACCCTGCATATTGGCCAGAAACCAGACGCCGGGACCGCGCACACGGGCCTGAATATTTTGCAGCGCAATGTCATCCTTCTTCCAGTCCAGCTCACGACCAGCGGCGCCTCGGGCCAACTCGCGATAACCCTGCACAAGCGCCTCCACATCAAACTCATGATATCGTGCCCCAATGGCTTCCGCCACGGCGCGCGCCGCGTTGCGCGTCACTTCACCACTGTTGGCGGTGGCCTGATACACACACGTCAGCAGCTTGCCAATGATGTCGCGTGGCGATGAAAGTCCTTGCAGGCCGGCCAGATAGGTCAGTTTCGCCAGAAACGCAGCTGAGCCGATTTCCGAGATACCCTGCTCCACCATCATGGCCACCAGCACGCTGACCGCCGCCGAATCCGCTCCGCCGCTCAGGGAGACCACAAAGCCGTTGGACCGGCTCTTGCGCATGTAGTCGTAAAGACCCAGGCACATCGCCAGCGAGAACTCGTGCTCCTTGATCGATACGGAGGTCTCCCAGTTTTCGGTCGCAGCGCGAAGCGGCGGCGGATTAACCGAGGGCCAGGTAAAGTGAGGCAGGCTTACGAGATCATTGATTGTCTCGGTAAGCAGTGGCTGAAAACTGCCCGTGCGGGCCTGATTCATCCGCGTGGCATCCACGTCGATAACGGCGGTAAGCACGCCCGCGTCGCGGTAGGAGAAACGCTGCCCCTCGGCCAGCATGCGGCCGGCGGAGGCAATCAGCGCGCCACCATCATAAATGGCGCGGCCGGATTCATTGCCCAGCAGGTTGCTGTAAATATAACTCACGCCGAACGCGCGCGATCCCTCCAGCACAAAGCGGCGGCGCACGTTGATCTTGCCAAATGCAAAGTGGCTGGCGCTGGGGTTCAGGATCACGTCTATACCGCGCAATGCCAGCGTGGCGCCGGGCCGCGCAGCCACCCATGCGTCCTCACAGATCTCAAAGCCGATTTTCACCCCGCCGACTTCAAAGCGCAGATCACCAATGGGATAAGCGTGGCCATCCAGAATGATCTCGCGCCGTGCTCCACTTGTCCAGGGCTTGAACCAGCGCGGTTCGTAGTGAATGCCGTCGCCTGCCAGAAAGCGTTTAGCGACAAAGCCGGCCACCACGCCATCCACGACAAGCGCGGCGCAGTTGTACAGCCCGTTCTGAAACAGCACAGGCAGGCCGATACAGACAATCATGCCACGGGTTTCCGGCAGAAGATTCTGCAGAATCTGCCAGGCCATCTGGTGCGTGCCGCTCGCGTGAAAGGCGTCTTCGCAGCCATACCCGGTAACGCACAGTTCCGGCATGCAGACGATAGTGGCGCCCACCGCGCGGCTCATCCGCAGGGCATTACGGATGTTGGCCTCGTTGTTGTCCCAGTCGATCGGCGTCTGATTCAGTACCGCCGCCGCGACCTTGATGAGTTTCATATGGTGTGCGAATGCGGATTCAGCACGGGGTCCAGCGCAAAGTGGAACAATTCAAACGCGGTATAAATAAGCGCGATGCTGAAAAGAGATGCCGTAAAAAAAAGAAGCCAATTCATAGAGGACCAGTTGGGATGTCGCCGATGCGGGTACGGTACCTGATTTAGAGAAAAAAGCCAAGCATAAACCGCCCTGTCACAAGGGCGCTCAGCCTTGCGTAGCTGCTATATCATCACCGCGCTACTTTCCATGCATAATTCCTTCAGTTCTTGCGTAAAAAGAAGTGCTATTGTTTAGAAACGCTGAAGATATGTAGAAAATCAGAAAGACGCCTGTTTTGATGCACAATGACTTGACCCAGGTTCAAGAGCAGCCTAAGTTTATCGCGTTATGAAAAAGGCACTCGCGGCACTTTGCTTCACCGTACTGCTCCTGGCAGTAGCTCACACTGCCTCCGCGCAGGACTACCGGAACACGAAGGAAGGCAATTATCGTCAAAGCCGCAGCTACATGGAGCAACAGCGCAGCAACCCGACGACCATTGTCATCAACCCTGATCTGCGCCCCGTACCCTCCGGTGCTGGTACTGCCATTTACCGTAAGGGTTTCCAGATGATTAACCCGCTGGCCCCCGCCCGCTATGGTATGGGCAGCAAGTACCTGGCCGCAGCCCCCTTCCCGCGTGACGCCGCTCAGGACAGCGCCAACGAAGCGAAATATACCTTCGGCGGCATCAAGCTGTTCGGTATTGATTTTTGATTTCTCAGCCGCATTTGACTGGTTTCCAAAGCCATGACGTTGTACAGCGTCATGGCTTTTTTGTTTGTTCAATCCCAGCCGTTTCCCCCTTGCTTTCATGACTTCTGCCCCGTCACAATCCTTCCTGACCTTGCTGACATGCATGGTCACTCTGTGCTTCTGTGCGATCACGCCCGCATTCCCCAAGTCCGGGCGGCAGGTTCGTCTGGCTGCTGAAGCCGAACCGGTACACATCTCCAGGTTAAACGGCTATCAGCAGTACTGGAAAACCCCCATGATGATCGAGGGACA
>JBGGNE010000250.1:0-9111 GCA_041287705.1 Methylacidiphilales bacterium
GACCATCCCGCTCGGCAGCCGCCAGAGCGCCTCGAAAATCTACGGGATCCAGTGTCACATTCCAGAAAAAATCAGATTCAAACTCCCCTACCCGCGCGGCCTGCTGGCATGAGTAGAATGGCACGCTAGGTTTCCGCAGACGTATGTCCTGCAATATCGCCAGAAATTCCATGCGAACCACTTCCATGTACGGAGAATGAAATGGGTAGCTGATGGGCAGCGGGATTAGCTGGATGCTACGCGCCTTGAGGGCGAGTCGGATCCGCTCAATATCGGCAGCCGGTCCGCTGATAACAAAGTGCCGCGCCGTATTGGAGGCCGCCAGTACGCATGGCGCGAAGAGTTCCTGCTCGGCCTCGAAGATATCCGGCCTGGTGAGAATGGCCGCCATGGTACCGGCAGGCCCCTTTTCCTTCAGAATGCGCGCGCTGCGCATGACGGCGCCAAGTGCCTGCCGGGGCGTCATGACTTCGGTGACGGCAGCTGCCACAAATTCGCCCAGGCTGTAGCCAAGGACGGCATCGGGACGCCAGCCTCGCGCCAACATCATTTCCGCCATGGCGTACTGCGTGATAAAGAGCGCCGGATGCGTGTGCAGGATGTTATCGAACACACGCGGGGTGCTGGTCGCAGAACCGGCGGCATCGGAGGGCGGTGCGGAATAAATGATATCGGCCAGCGAAGAGCCGAGTTCTGGCTCAATAAAAGAACTGAGCTCCAGAAACGTCTTGCGGAATGCGGGCTCCGTCTCAAAGAGCTCGCGCGCCATGCCGTAGCTCTGGGAGCCCTGGCCGGAGAAAGTCCAGACCACGCGCGGACGCGGGGAGCCTGCAGCGCCGGTCATGTCAGCGCAGCAGTAGTCTCGGGATCCGCCGCGGGTTCAGTGGGGCGGGGAGCCAGCCGCACAGATGGCACGGTGGTATCAGTAGGCGCGGAGGCTTCCAGGCGTTCGCACAGCCATTCGGATGGCCACGCAGCGGTGGTGCGTCGCGGAAGCACCAGTGAGAAGGCAAAACGGCCCACAGTCAGTGATTCAAAGCGATACTGCGTGAAATTCTTGAATTCGCCTTCAAGACGCGGCACTGGAGACGAAACGACGCGAGTATTCTTGAGAGCAAGCACCTCAAACGGAACAGTAAGGCCGCAGCGCAGGATTTTGCTGAGCGCTTCCTTGGCGCACCAGGCCTGGGTGTAGGCGTCGGTTTCGGTCGGCACCACCATACCCTCGGCTACATTGGGAGCGGAGGAGCCCGCATAGACGCTGGGCAGGACACCGGCCAGTTCCGTATCGTTGATCTGGGTCTTCAGCATCTTGACGCGGCGCTCAGCCACGACTTCGAGATCGACGCCCAGCGGGTGGCCGTCAGGAAATGCCAGTGCGACGGCAACGCCATCGGAGTGCGCATAGCACACAGCGGGTGAAATATTGTTGGAGGAAGCAACGCCTCCACCCTGTGGGGCGCGAGCCAGCGGCTGGGTAAAAGCACCAAGCGCTATCTCGATTGACCGGAGCTGGCTGAGGCGAGGCTGATCAATATCGGAATCGGAAGACTGCAGAGCGGATTCAGGTTCCTGCAGCAGCGTATATATCGCCAGCTTGGCCGCAAGACGGCCCAGCAGATAGTCCATCCTGCGCTTTTCAATTCCGCAATTATTGTAGCCCGCCAACTCGTACGGAGACAGCCAGGCTGCGCGCCAGCGCACTAGTTCGGCAAAAATAGTCCTATCCGCCCAGGCAATAGCTGCCGGGTGCTGGATAGTATCCCGCTTCAGGCTGAAACGTTGCGCATCGCTACCGTCACCAAAGAGGGCAGGAGCGGGACCGGAGGGTATGGGAGTGGAAGGCATACGTTATAAATTTCTGCGCAAGAAGAGATAGCGGCAGATGAATCAGGCCGGACATGGTGAGGATGTCCCTTGTCGACCGGAAGCTGCTGCCCGCGCTCCCCGCTTACATTCCACCGTATTGGCAAAAAGCAAACAGAGATTGCGGACAACTTCGGCTCTTAGAGCGTAAACCGTACCACTTCAGCGCTTCTTTGCCCGGGTAATCTGCCGGTGCATACCAGCGAGAACACTACCCGGTCCAACTTCATCGAACGCGGGGTCCGGTTTTTGCAGCAAAAGTTCAATCGTCTCGACCCAGCGCACAGGTGAGAAGATCTGCTTTGTCAGATTGGAAATGGTGTCTTCCGTTGTGCCGGCATAGGGCTGAGCCGTCGCATTGGCGATTACGGGAATGCGCGGCGCGGAGAAAGTGAACTCCGCCAGGTACTTCGCAAAGGCTTCCGCGGAAGGCGCCATGTAGCGGGAGTGGAACGCACCGCTGACGTTAAGGATAACAACTTTCATAGCCCCTGCTTTTTCCATGGGCTCCTTCACCAGTTGGATGGCCTCCGCAGGGCCCGAAATGACCGTCTGGGCAGGCGTATTGAAGTTGGCCATGTCAATGGTGTTGAAACCATCGGCCAATGTTGCAGAAATGGTTTCCGGCGGAATGCCAAGCACGGCCGCCATGCCGCCGCCAGTCGCCTCGCTCATGAGAGCTCCGCGGCGTTTGACGAGTTTCAGGCCGGTAATGAAATCAAACACACCCGCTGCGTAGAGAGCTGTGTATTCGCCCAGGCTGTGGCCAACGGCAAAGTCGGGAACAACCGCAGGTTCGTCCTGCTGTTTCGCAAGGTAGGTGAGTGCCGAAACGACGTAGAGCGCAGGCTGCGTATACGCGGTGTTATCGAGCAGATTCTGACTGTTCGTGAGGCAAAGCTCAGCAATGGAATAGCCGAGCTCGGCATCTGCCTGCGCGGTGAGTTCGGGAAAACGCTCGAAAAGACCCGCGCCCATGCCCACTTTCTGTGAGCCCTGGCCGGGGAACATGAAAATTCTGCTCATGAAAAGAATAAAAGAAACCTTCGTGGGTAGAGAACGCAGACAAATCGCCTCACTTTAGCCAATGAGGACAGAAAGCCACAACCAGCCGGCGCGACGTCGGCCCCGGCAGCTGACGCTCTTCGGGGCCGTCTCAGGGATCTTTGCGTCAGGCTGGTCGATGGGTCAAGTTAATCTCTGCGTCGGACAGCCGCTGGTCAGGCGATGATGCGGAGATGGACGCTCTGAATAAACTGGTCGGCCACAATGAGATCGGAGACAACGATGATCTTGTCGCCGGCTTTGGCCAGGCCGCGATCTTTCAACTTCTGCTCGGCAGACAGGATATTCATATCCGGAGAGGAGTGGAAATCCACCTGATGCGCAATGACACCGTGATTCAGCGACAGGCGATGGCAGAGCGACTTGGTGGGTGCAAACGCAAACACCGTGGAGAACATCGGGCGCAGACCGGCAGTGATCGCCGCGATGTTACCGCGACGCGTGAAGACACAGATACCCTCGGCGCGCACTTCATTGGCCATGTGGACGGCGGAGGCTGCAACGCGCTCGGCGTCCGTGCCCAGCACGATGCCGGCAGGTGCTACGGATGAACCGCTGCGCTCAATGCGGCTGGCGATACGATCCATAATGCTTACGCATGCAAGAGGATACTGGCCGGTCGTCGTTTCGCCGGAGAGCATGATAGCGTCGGCCTGCTCGTACACGGCGTTCGCGATGTCGGTGATTTCCGCACGCGTCGGGCCGGGGTTGCTGATCATGCTTTCCAGCATGTGCGTGGCCACGATGACAGGCTTCACGCTCTTAAGACAGGCCTTGACGATGCGGCGCTGGATGATCGGCAGCTCTTCGTACGGCACTTCAATACCGAGATCGCCGCGGGCCACCATGATGGCATCGGTCTGCTCGATGATCTCGTTGATATTGCGCACGGCTGTCTGATCTTCGATCTTGGCGACGATGCGGATTTCCGGAGCACCAAGTTCGGTGAGAACGGAGCGGAGCAGCTTGATGTCATCCGGTTCGCGGACGAACGACAATGCGAGGTAATCCACGCCCATTTCCACGCCGACAGCGACGTCACCCAGATCCTTCTCGGTCAGCGCCGGCAGGTTGACTTTGATGCCGGGAAGGTTGATGTGACGGCGATTGCCCATTACGCCGGGGGTCAGCACTTCGCAGACGAGCTTGCGGCCAGTCTCTTTGCTGAGCACCTTCATGTGGATGACGCCGTTGTCAACCAGCACGGTGTCGCCGATATTGAGGCTGCCGATCAGGTCGTCATAATTGGTATCGACCGAATACTCTTCCTCACTTTTCACGCCACGGACGGTGAAAGTAAAGATATCGCCAACCTTCAGGTCCAGCTTGGTAGGCAGGTCGCCGGTACGGATAGCGGGCCCCTGCGTGTCCATCAGGATACCGATGTTGAGATTCAGGCTTTCAGCGATTTCACGAATACGGGGGACGATCTCACGCACCCACTCGTGCTTCCCGTGGGACATGTTGAGGCGGAAGATATTAACGCCCGTCTCCATCATCTTGCGGAGCATCTCCGGGGACTCGGTGGCGGGGCCTAGCGTGGCGATGATCTTCGTTTTGCGCACGTGCGGGCGGGTGCTCATGGTATGTGGGGGGAAGGTAGCGGGCTTGAGGGTGTGGGGGTTAATGAAAAATCAGGTAAATGGGCATACTGCGGCGGCATCGGCGGCGGCAGATATTGCGGAGGGATTCCGGGCTTACGCGGCAGGAAACAGCGATGTAACGGGAACGGTGCGCTGCTCCCGCGTCTGTAAGTCTTTTAGCTCCGCTTCGCCGCTTTTCAGCTTCGCATCGGCGACAATGGCGTTACATGCGCCGCGGGCGGAGGCTTGCTCCAACTGCTTGCCCAGCTTAACGCCGGTGGCCATGGTAAAGTCGGTGCGTAAGCCAGCGTTACGCAATTTCTGTACCAGTTCCATCGCGAGATCGCGAACAGATTCGTCGGCTATCGCGACATAATAATCAATGACTGGTCTGGTGGAGGGCGCCTTGCCTTTTTCCTTCAGCAGCTCTCCAAGCACGACATCGCCCATGCCGAAACCGAGCGCCGGCATAGCCACTCCGCCCAGGTTCTCCAGCAGAGAATCATAACGACCGCCGCCTCCAATGGCGCGAAATACGCCGGAACGATCAAATGCTTCCCAGACGATACCGGTGTAATAGGCGAGGCCGCGTACGATGGTGAAATCGCGTTTGACGTAGTCCTTGAATCCGCGAAGGGCCAGACTACGCTCGACTGTGTCCAGGCGTTCGCTTTGGGCACCGTTTTCCAGGACGTTGATCACGTCGTCAGCCAGAGCGCCAAGTTTCTGCCGGGTTACATCACGCGGTTCACGCTCAGACTTATCGATGGCCTGAAAGACGGCGTACCACTCGGGCTCGGGCACATTGCGCTGTTTCAGGAAATCTGTCCAGAACTGCCTGTCGCTGAGGCGAATAACGAAGTCTTCGGAGGTGAGCCCAAAGGCACGCAGAACGTCGATGCAAAGCGAGATAATCTCGACATCTGCCTCCAGGGAAGGCTCGCCGAGAAGATCGCAGTTCAGCTGGTAGTGCTCACGCAGGCGACCGCGCTGCATGCGCTCGTAGCGAAACACCTGGGGAATGGCGAACCACTTGAGCGGCTTCTTGTAATCCCGGTGACGGGCGGCAACCATGCGAGCCAGAGTCGGTGTGAGCTCAGGGCGCAGGGCAACGGCGCGTTCGCCGCGATCGGTAAAGTGATAAAGCTGGCCGGCAATTTCATCACCGCTTTTTTTCGTGTAGAGCTCCAGCTCCTCCAGGGGAGGGCCGTCGTACTCGACGAAGCCGTAACGTGTCGCGACGGAGCGCCACGTGGAAAATATGGCGTTACGCCCGGCACATTCCTCGGGGTAAAAATCGCGGAAACCAGGAAGTACGGGCATGCAATAATTTTCGTTTATGTAAGCAGCGAAAGCGACAGAGTGATCGCTGTTAGATATTGTGTTAATTAAATAAGTTACCAACTATTGAAAGACGGTTCCACATATTTTGGAGAGATACCCTGAAATGCCAGAAGCTCCGGTCAGACAGAAGACCACAAGGAGGTCTAAAGTCTGGCCGAAGCAACGGACGATCAGGTCATCAACCCGCTTTACCGGGCCTCACGCTTGGAGCTACGGGCTGTGGGGAACCGTGCGTAGACGATGCTAATCAATCATCATCTTCATCATCTTCCGCGGCCGGGCTATCCGCCAACTTCTGCGAAAGTTTCATAACGCGTGACTTCATCTCCTTGCCGGCCTTGAACTTAACCACGGCGCGGGGGGGGATGGGCACATCGTTTTCGGGTTTATTGGGATTACGGCCCACGCGTGCTTTGCGGAGTTTCACTTCGAAGACTCCGAAATTACGGAGTTCAACGGATTGACCCTCCGCAAGACTCTCCGTCAGATAGTCGAGCGTTCGTTGGACCACGTTGAGGACGTCTTGCTGGACCATCCCAGTTTCATTACTGATCCTGATGACAAGATCGCGTTTCGTGAGGTTCGGCATGAACCTGTCTTATAGTCCTAACCCCGTGCAAATCAAGAGGAAAGTGATCACCAACGCAACCGACACCATGCATGCACATGCTAACGGGCGGCATGAAACGCAGTCATGAAGCTCCACCTAAAAACATCATTACAACATGTTTACTACAAATATTTTACATCCATTTTAGCATAAAGAATGTTATTAAGGAAAACTGCGAAAAAGCCTCAACCAGGTGGATTCCACGCGACGATTCTTAAATTGCGACGAGATAAAAATGAAATTTTTTGACACGAATAAAGCGGAATTTATATCCGATTTGCAATCTGTCGCTTTAATTCAGGACAATACCGACCAAACCCGCACTCGGTGCAATACCCTTATTTTCAACCATTTACCCATAAAAACCACGGCAGTTAATATGCTTCACCATGTTAACTTGAGCAGTCGGTGCCACTATTTTGGCAACATACTTACTTTTTTTGCAATGTCGTCGCCTTTTTTGCCTTGGGAAAGCTCAAGTGCGTCGTTTTTGACACGAAACTGTTGAGGTGAAGCACTTTATACAAATGCTTTTATTTCATTTCAAAAGGTAAACCATTCTTTGGGCTTTATCTGCAATGGGCCAGAGCAGTTCTATTGCAATCTTGCTCCAGGACAGCATGAACTCAGAAGACCCTAATACAGATATGGCTCGGCAGGACGCGGGCTGCGTTTCAACGTTTCCATCTCAATTTCGGCGCGGGGTCCCTGGTCGGTGGGTTTGACGCGTACAAGCCCCACAACATCAAACCAGTCCATGGGCTTAAGCTCAGTAATCAAGGGATCAGCGCCGCGGACAACGACTGGAAGCGGTGTGGCGTCGTTTGCACAGCAAAACATGAAGAAACGAACGGCCTGAAACGTGCCGGGATCCTTACCCGGATAAAACTGTGCGACGGTGCGAACACGTTTTCCCTCCCACAACTTGGCGAGTTCGGGACGATCGCCCATATCCAGGATATTGCTGACTTCCTGGTAAACCGGTTTTCCAGAGGGATCAGGCACTGCTTCGGAATCTGAAGACGAGCGGATACCCAGAGAGGAATAGGAAGCAGGCGCCGACACATCCTCATTGGCGCGCTGCCGCACGGCCAGTTGACTGAAGGAGCCGGGAGCCGTGTAGGCGGAGACAAGCAACGGCACCAGAAGAATAAGCCAGGTAACCATACTGCCGAGGGGAGCCAGCCCGGTACCGGTGGCAGAAGCGGCGAACTGCGGAGCTTCTTCAGCAGCTTTAGCGGCCAGCGGCGCTCCCACGGCCGGTACTGGCCGCGCCGTCGGCGTCTCAAAGAAGAGCAGGTGCCATACAGCAAGCACAAGAAGCACGACTCCGCACACCATTGCGGGAGGGCGAAACGACGGATGCAGCAACGTATTGAGGCGCCCTGTTGCCACAGCATGAATGAAGGTGGTACCCCAGGCACCCAGCACGAGGGCGGGCAGGACAAAGGTAACGTATCGCAACATCTTGATGCCGTGGTTTCAGGGTATGTTGATCAAAATCCGTCCGGATCAGATCTTTACTTTAAACTTTTCATCTTTCTGTACGCTTTCCGTGAAGTAAGCCAGCCATTCAGCCAGCTTTTCCAGATCACCCAGATGGATCGATTCGACTGGGGTATGCATATAACGGTTCGGCACGCCGATGGAGACACTGGGAATACCGCCGCGCTGAACAAAGATCGCTTCCGCGTCAGTACCGCTGCGTCGTGCATCGATGCCGCGCTGATAGGCGATTTCCTTCTCCTTGGCCACAGCTTCCAGACGCTCCAGCAGAACGGGATGGTTGACGCTGCCTTTGCTGAGAATCGCGCCTTTGCCCAGCTTGATAGCGCCGAACTTGCGCTTGTTGGCTCCGGGAATATCGGTGGCGTGACCGACATCGACGACCAGAGCAGCGTCGGGGTTGACGCTGTAACCTACCATCTGCGCACCGTAGAGGCCGTTTTCTTCCTGAATGGTGGAGACGGCAACCAGGCACGGGGCCAGATCGGCTTTCTTCTCGGCGCAGATACGGAGCACTTCGGCGGCAACAAAGCTTCCTATGCGGTTATCAGCGGCGCGCGCCACGTAAACATCCCCGCGCAGTTGCACGGGACCAGCGACGTAGGTGATCAGATCGCCAATGCCAACCAGTTCGGCTGCTTCCTTGCCATCCTTGGCGCCGATATCAATATAGAGATCGCTGATTTCCGGCACTTCGCCCTTCTTGCTGCGATCCTGCATATGCACGGCGATACTGCCGAATACTCCCAGCACCGGCCCGTTGGCGGTGTGAATATAGACGCGCTGTCCGCGGGCCAGAGCCACGTCGGGACCGCCCACGGCGTCGACATAGATGTACCCGTCATCGTCAATGTACTGCACCTGAAATCCGATTTCGTCGCCATGACCGGCCACCATGATACGGGGCTTTGCCTCACGGTTACCCAGATAGGCGAAGGCGTTACCATAAGCATCGGTCTCCACATCGTCGGTGAACTGGGAGACATAGTCGATCCAGACGCGCTGACCGCGGGCTTCGCCGCTGGATGGGCTGGGTGTTTCAAGAAGCTTGATCAGGAATGCCAGAGATTCGGGGCGCATAAGCGGGAATGAATAGAGAGAACGACTGGAATCGCTTTATGAGAAAGGTTTACTGAA
>JBGGNE010000251.1:0-42117 GCA_041287705.1 Methylacidiphilales bacterium
TGCGCGGCGGGGTTGCTTTTGGGGTGGCGGGTATCGGGAGCGACCTTGCGCCATCCGTGACGCTCCAGCATGCGGTAGACGACCGACGCCCGGACAGGGTGGCCCAGGTGCTGTTCCAGCGCCGCCCATACCGGTGAGACCACCACCAGATGCCCTGCGGCGGCCTGCTCCAGCCATGGGGCCAGAAACTCCCTTTCCTGCTCCGGGGTCATCCACGAATGACGACGGCCTCCCCAGCCACCTTTGGGATTACTCCGGTCTTGAGCCGGACTCTGAGACTCCTGGAACTGTGCCCGAAAACGGGTCACCGTAGCTCGGCTCACTCCAAGCATCAACGCCGTTTGCGCAAGGGTTAGCCCCATCTCAGCAGGCAACAGAATCGACTGCGCCACACGAAGCGCGTGCACGGTGTAGGCTCGACTCAACGCTTCTTTCGCCCGTTCCACTATCCATGTCGTATGTTCAGCTTTGCGTGGCATCCATTCAGCTTACCTAGGTTAGGCTCATCTTGAAAGCGAATTAGAATAAGACCAATCGCAGGCGTTAATTGGTACAAATCCTGGGTCGCTTTTGGGCGATAGCAGCGTTGCGCTTTTAGTCATGCATTATTCTAATGCCCTCCCTCAATCGCGCCTTGCTCTCATCCCAAAATCGAGCCAGTTTTTATACCAATTAACGCCTGCGAATGGTCTAACGCAATATGCTTAAATCTTGCCCGCTACATACGTAAGGCGACGCCAGTGCCATACGATTTTGCCTTCTTCCTGGCCGATCTTGAAGATTTCGCGTGCGGTTGTTGGGGCGCGGGCCACTAGTTCCAGAATACGCTTGCGGTTCTCCTTGGGAGTTCCGGCGACATTCATGTACCAGTTAAGGTCAGGCATCTTGAGCGATGTGATCTCACTCTTGACCGTACGCAGATTGCACTCAGCGGCCCACTTTTCCCAGGTGCGTGGCTTGATGAAGCGAACATGGCTCGGGTCACGAAGCGATTCCACTTCATGCATCCAGGCCTCCGCTTCCGGATGATCATCCAGCACAGTGCCATCAATGATGATGAGATAACCGTACATACGCAGCACGCGGGCAGATTCCATCACGAAGTGCTGCGGATTGCTGAAGTGATGCGTCGCCATGCGGCAGGTCACCAGATGGAAACCGCCATCGGGGTAGGGGATTTGTTCCGCAATATGCTGCTTGAATTCGATCTTGGCGCCCTCGGACTGGGCCAGCTTCTTTGCTTCATCCAGCATCGGCTGCGAAATATCGGTCGCCGTGACCAGCATTCCCTGTTTCGCAAGATAGATCGCGGTATGTCCGTTGCCCGTGGCGATATCAAGAGCCTTGCTGCCGGTTCGCATCTTCAGCGGAGCGAACGCGGCGGAAACATCGGATGTGTCGGCCAGAATGTGGGAAGTGCCGTACTGATCCGCACGTTCGCTGAACTGGTCGTGCGAAGCGCGTTGCAGCTCATCCAGCGGCTTGGGGAAATGGCCGGCTTTCATCTTGCCGTACCAGGCGCTGAGCATGATGAAATCAGAGTGTAATGTGGTAACGCCCGGGTGCAGGTAATTACCAATAACGCCGGCTAACGCAAAGTCAGCGTACGTAGCCTTATCCCCCATCAGAAATGTTTGTTTGGCGAGAATTTGCTCCAGAGGTGCAAGGCGCGCGAAGAAATGTGCAGTGAGTTCCTTCTCGTCCTTCTTCCAGCGATCCAGGCAGCCTACACCAAACTTACGTTCCTTGTGCCGCCTCATCAGTCCTTTTTCCAGATCTGTATGAACCCATACGTCTTTGTTTGCATCACAAATCTTAAAGCCCGCATCTTCACACTCATTCTCAATATAGTGTGTCAGAATTGTCTGCAGGCCGGATGTATCTTCGGGAAATAAATTCATTCCCGCCAGGGCGTCTATATAGCGAGCTACGTTCTGTGTATCCTGCCCCGTTTCATAAATAATTTCGTCCGAAAGAAGATCATGGATAACCGGCACCTGATAGCATTCGCCCTTGGTCAGCATGACTATCGGAGAAGGCTCGCAGTAATTCAGATCTATTATTTCATGCGCAATGCCAGAATACTGCAGAATAATTTGAAGTGGAATACAGTAAGGACTGTGAGCATACTGATAAAGCCGAATGCGAGGATTTTCATTCATAATCTGGTGATGCTGCAAATAGTAGAAACTTCTACAGTCGACTATACCACCAGAAAAGGGCTTTTTCTAGTAACAACTAAACAAAAAATCGACGCTCAACCCGGCAATAATGCCAGACTGAGCGCCGATGAACGATGCGCTATAGAGAGCGGCGCGCTTTAGCTGGTTTGACCCAGCTGCGTAACGATGGTCACGAGCGGCAGGAAGAGCGCGATAACGATGGTACCGACGATGAGCGCCAGCAACACGATCATGATAGGCTCCAACAGGCTGGTAAGTGCGGATACGGAGTTATCCACTTCAACGTCATAGACGTCGGCTACCTTGATCAGCATGTCATCCAGCTGACCGGTTTCTTCGCCTACCTGGATCATGCTTACCACCATGGGGGGAAACACACCCGAAGCTTCGAGCGGGGTCACCATTGGTTCACCTTCCTTAACGCTGTCGTACACCTTGGCAATAGCGTTGGAAAGAATGACGTTTCCCGCTGTTTCCTTCGTAATGTTAAGTGCCTGCAGAATAGGAACACCAGAGCTCACCAGTGTACCGAGCGTACGGGAGAATCGTGCGATGGAGGTCTTGCGAACCAGATCACCCAGAATAGGGGCATTCAGCATGATTCTGTCGATAATCACCACGCCGGCGGGTGTCGCGGCAAAGATGCGGAACGCGATAACCACGATGACTGCCGCGATGGACAGGACGATGATATTTTGCGTAACGAAACCGGAAAGGTTGATGACGGCCTGGGTCAGTTCTGGCAGCGGCTTGCCCTGCAGCAGATCCTGGAAGATTGCCTGGAAGCGAGGGACGATGAATACGAGCAGGAAGGCCAGAATCGCCAGAGCGATAAAGAGCACGACCGCCGGGTAAATCATGGCGGAGAACACCTTGGCTTTAATGCGCTCCGACTTTTCCTGGAACTCTGCGAGACGCTGCAGGATGACTTCGGGAACACCGCCGATTTCACCGGCTTTCACCATGTTGACGTACAGCTTATTGAAGATACGCGGATGCTGTGCCAGCGATTCGGAGAACGTGCTGCCGGACTCCACGGAAGCAGCGATGTTTTGCATGGCCCGCTTCAGCACAACATTACGTTCCTGCTTAATCAGTGTATCCAGGCTCTTCAGGATCGGAAGGCCCGCATCAATAAGTGTAGCCAACTGACGGGTAAACGTCGTAAGAACCTTGCTCTTTACGCGTCCCCCTCCACCGCTTACTTTTTTAGGTTTACTGGAGGCTTGTGCGGCCGCCTGCGCGCTGATTTCCGCTACGCGCGTCGGGAATAGTCCCAACTGGCGTATCTGTACTGTTGCTTCATTTGTGTCCGAAGCATCAACAGTTCCAGACTGCTGTACACCACGGGAATCAACTGCTGAGTAAGTAAACTTTGGCATAGAGGGGGTTCCGGTTTTAGAGAAAGACGAAAGGGTATGGGTTTAAGTATATTTCAAAACTTCCTCAATTGAGGTATCGCCGTCAAATATACTGCGCAAACCATCGGAACGAAGGGTGGTCATGCCAAGTTCAATAGCCTTCTGTCGAATTACGATAGAAGGTGAGCGGTTCGTGATGAGCTCCCGTATGGGCTCGTTCACGTCCAGCAGCTCGTAGATTCCTTTACGTCCCTTATAGCCGGTATTATTGCAGAATTCGCAGCCGCTACCATAATAAAATATCTTATCGCCAACTTCATGTGCAGATAAGCCTATTTGCTCAAGAATTTCTTCAGACGGCTCGTACGGAGTTTTGCAATTCTGACAAATCTTTCTCACAAGACGTTGGCCTAGAACGCCTTCAAGCGTGGCGGCAATAAGGAAGGGTTCTACGCCCATATCAATGAGACGAGCGACTGCACCCGGTGCGTCGTTTGTGTGTAGCGTTGTGAAAACAAGGTGACCCGTTAGTGACGCCTGAATGGCAATCTGGGCTGTTTCCAGGTCGCGCGTTTCACCGATCATGATGCGATCCGGATCCTGACGAAGGAAGGCGCGCAGGACGCGGGCGAAGCTCAAACCGATAGATTCGTTGACCGGAACCTGGAGAACGCCTTCAATTTCGTATTCGACCGGATCCTCTGCTGTTAGCAGCTTGGAATCTTCGGTATTAATACGGTTGAGACAGGAGTAAAGCGTAGTAGTCTTGCCGGAACCTGTGGGGCCGGTAACGATGAAAATACCGTTCGGCTTCTCGATAGTTTCGCAGATGTAGGCATGAATCTTCGGCGGCATTTTAAGCGCATCGAGATCCAGGCGCTGCATGGAGCGATCGAGAACACGCAACACAACGCTTTCGCCAAACTGTGTAGGGAGCGTAGAGACACGAAGATCGACCGGACGACCTGCCATAGAGGTCTGGATACGACCATCCTGCGGGATTCGGCGTTCGGCAATGTTAAGGGACGCCATGACCTTGATGCGCGACGTAATGGCTGTAGCCAGTTTGCGCGGAGGCGTCTTCATTTCATAGAGCGCGCCGTCAACACGGTAGCGGATACGAAAATCGTGCTCAAAGGGCTCGAAGTGAATGTCACTTGCGCCTGCTTTAATCGCCTGCGCAACAATGCTGTTCACATACTGAATGATAGGAGCAGAGTTCGCTTCATCCAGATTGATTTCGCCCGAGTCGCTGACTGTGTTCGCCGCATCGCCCGCCAGCTTATCGAGCAGAGCTTCCGCTTCACCGGCTGCACTGCCGTAAAAGCGCTCTACGAAGTCCTGAATAACAGAGGGATCGGCAACGACAACCTGAACTTCCTTTTGGGACGCAAATTGCAGCGCATCAATAACCTGAGGATCCAGAGGATCCGAAACGGCAACGTGTAAAACGTTATCTTCCCAGGCGATTGGAATAGACTGTTTGCTGCGGGCCGCTGCGGCCGGCATGAGTGTCAGTACCTGGGGCGAGAAATGAATCTGCTGAAGGTCAATGACATAGGTGCCAAGATGCTGAGCAATGATTTCATACAGCTTGGGTGTATCAATAATGCCGTAGTCAGACGTCAGCTGAGCAATCGTTTTGCCGGAGCGCGTAGATTCTTCCAGAAGATCAGCAAATTGATTATCATCAATATATTGGCTGTCTTGTAACAGGGAAAGCACCAGGTTGGGATTCATGTGATCTTAAGCTTAATTGTGCTTACGTTAGTCCTTATCTCCCATCGTGGAAGTAATGACTTCGTCTGGAGTTGTTACGCCGGCAAGTACTTTACGGATGCCATCCTCGCGAAGGGTGCGCATACCAAGATCGCGGGCACGCTGGCGGATTGCGGAAAGAGACATCTTCTCATTGACCATGCGACGAATCTCGTCGTCGAGCACCAGGATTTCGAACATGCCCATACGGCCCTTGAAGCCAGTATCGCGGCAACGTTCGCAACCAGCGCCTTTACGGAAAGTGGCATCCGCAAGGGCAGAGTAATCGAGATTCAGCGCCCGAATTTCTGATTCAGTTGGCTCATAGGGCTGGCCGCATTGAGAACAAATACGACGCAGAAGGCGCTGGGCCATGATGGCGCGCACGGAGGATGCCACCAGGAAGGGCTTTACACCCAGATCGACCAGACGTGTAACGGCGCTGGGTGCGTCATTCGTGTGGAGCGTGCTGAAAACAAGGTGGCCTGTGAGCGATGCGTTGATGGCGATCGTGGCGGTTTCCAGATCGCGCACCTCGCCTATCATGATGATATTGGGCGCCTGACGGAGCATGGCGCGCAGTGCCGCGGCGAAGGTCATGCCCACGTCTTCGTTGACGGGCACCTGATTGATACCAGCCAGCTGATATTCAACGGGATCTTCTACCGTGATAATCTTGCGGTCAGGCTTATTGACATAATTCAGACAGCCGTAAAGCGTCGTTGTTTTGCCTGAACCCGTAGGGCCTGTAACGAGGAAGATACCGTCGGGAAGACCCAGCAGGCGCTCCATCACAACCTGATCATCCGAGAAGAAGCCAAGTTCCGGAAGGCCGAGGGAGAGGCTCGATTTATCCAGAATACGCATGACGATACTTTCGCCCTGGCCGGTAGGTACGGTCGAAACGCGAAGATCAATCGAGGTCTTATCGCTGGCACGGAACTGAATACGACCGTCTTGCGGCAGACGCTTTTCCGCGATACTCATGTTGGCCATGATTTTGATACGCGCAAGAATGGAGCTCTGCAGCTTCTTTGGCGGATCGGACATGGCCTGCAGCACGCCGTCAATGCGATAACGCAGACGAAGGCGCTTTTCCATCGGCTCCAGGTGAATATCACTGGCCTTCAGGCGATGGGCTTCGTAAATGATCTGGTAGACGAGACGAATGATCGGGGCGTCGCCACCTTCTGCATGATTTTTTGTCTCGCCATCGTCCGAAGTCAGAAGGCCCGCAATAAGGTTGTCTTCTATGACAGTGGTTGTGCCCCCGGCATTTCCGGTATTGTAATAGCGCTTGATCGCTCCTTCAATTTCGGACTTTGGTACTACCGTACACTCAATATTTCTATGGAGCATATTGGTGAGGGTATCTACCGTTTCGAAGTCGTACGGATTGCTTATGGCAATACGCAGCGAATCTTCGTCCATTTGAAGTGGAACGATATTATAGCGCAGCACCAGCCCGGGCGGCACCATATTTACTACATCTTCATCAATATCCTCAATCTTCTCCAGAAGAGGGTAGCCGGCGTCATTAGCTGTAGTTTCGAGCACTTCCAATGCAGTTACCATGCCTTGTTTGATGAGTTCATCAACAGGGCTATGGTTGTTGGTCAGTGCTGATTCTTTAGCATATTCCGCATCGGTAGGTTCAATTAAACCATTGTTGATCAATAGTTCCAGAATATATTCGTCGCGAGGGAGCACAGGAAATGAACCTTTGGAAATGAAGGGAGTTGGGAAACGGAACGGAAAGGAAATTACTGCGGTACGTTTACACCGCGAGATGGTGCAGAGTCTGTCTGGCGATGTTCTTCAACGCTTGAGACAGCACCTTTGGAAAAATCTATTGCGAGTTCACCGACGGGAACTTTAACGTAATATGTTTGAGCAATAATCTGGCCGTAAGGCCCGGTTACGTAACGTGTTTCTGGTTGGGATTCGTAAGTTATATACTTCCAGGTATCGGTACGTCCATTATTGTCTTCACGAAATGAAGTACGTTCGGGGCGACCAAGTGCCTTTTTTACATCTTCAAAGGTCATGCCCAGTATAACCTTTTTGGCTTTGATGGCACGCTGGATGTTGTCGCGTTTTTCCTGGTTGGCTTTGGCTTCAGCAAGTACCTCTGGTGGAATAGGGGGGAGGGTATTGATGGAGATCCAGCCTTCGGTTTTTCGATTGGTTGTTCTGACGGATACGAGATAAAGGTCTCTGGTCTTGCCAACTATCTGGACAATGGCACCGGTGGGAGCTGTACTGAGTCGCGTGGTAAGATCCCGTCCTCCAAAGATGTCGATCGGTTTTATCAGTTCGACTTTGAGAGGCTCGGCAAGGTTTTCGTCGAAATAGAAGACATCGGGTTCGCGCAGCTCAGGCGGGACTGCTCCGGCAAAAGTGCTGGAGAGCAGCAGAAGCAATCCCAGGATGCATGAGCGGTAGCGCATGGCCGTTTAGAACAGGGCATTTCCTTCTGTAAGCGTTACGTCATCCAGGTAGAAATAGCCCGTTCCTTCGTAGAAGAAGCGGAGCGTCATGCCGATGGGCTTGGTTGGCGGCTCAACCTTATCGCTGCTCTTGCGGGAAATCTTAACCGAGCCACGAACCTGATACCAGGTATCGCTGAGGTTAAAGGATTTGGCGGACGTGTACCAGACGTGGCGGGTTACATTCAGTCCGTCTTCGTCCTTGCTTTCCACAATGCTTTCACCGCCGAAGATGTTCCACTCAAGTCTTCTGGTAAAACCGGAGCCTCGAACCCAGAAAGAAAGGGTATATTCCTTATCGGGAATGAGCTGGAAGCCGTTTTTGAAGCGGATACCGTACGTGTTGAACAGATTGTTGCTCCACTCATCACTGGGCGCGTCTTCGATCGGAAGGGGCAGGGGATTGGTGAAAACCTTAGGCTTGGTATCGTAGAACTCCATCTTGAGGGAGTGAGTTCCTTTTGACTGTGGGGGTGGAGCGTAACCTTCTTCGAACGTGTCAGCTTCTGCCTTGTTGTTGGATACAACCTTAAGGAGGTGAAAAGTGCTGCGTTCCGGCGGACGAAATTCAACGTCGGGGGAGATACCGTAGGCGGGGAAAGGATTATTTCCCAAGATGTCCTTGACGGTGTCGAACACAGGATTGTTTTTTGTACCCTTGTTGAGCGCCAGACCGATGCGACCATTGCCGCGGCCAACGAAAGCGTCAGGTAGGCCATCTCCGTTCACATCCCCAAATGTGACGCGAGAGAGAGCGCCAATCTTGGAAGTTGTGCCGAAGTTGATGGTGACTGGTTCCTTGAATTTATATTCATTCTTGGAGTTGGGAGGAGTCTCGTTGATGTAAACGCTGACCGTGCCTTCACGTTCACCCGTAATCACATCAGGCAGTCCGTCGCCATTCCAGTCCATGATGACTGGGGTAAGGTGCTCGCGACCCAAGCCACGGACCAGAGGGAATTTCTTGCCTTCCTTTTGATTGAAAATCGGCGTGGTGTTGTTGCCCTGATTAAGGAAGAGCCAGATGCTGTTGGCAGAATATGTTCCTTCGCCGACGATCAGATCCTTGCGTCCGTCACCATCCCAGTCATAAACGGCAGGGAAGAAATAGTTACCCCACAGATCGCCTTTGATGCTGGTGGCGACCGTGTAGTCCTTGGTTTGCTTGGGCTGTACAAACTTGGGAATCTGCTTGGATCCCAGGTTAGGTGCGAAATATACATTGCCCAGCCAGTCGCCGTAGACAAGGCTGTATTTTCCACTGTCATCATAGTCCACTGCAATCATGCCGGGGCACTGAGTCCCGGGGCCCCCACGCAGGTAACCGCTTGAAAGCATGATGGGTACGATTTCGGCGGAGGTATACTTGGGCTCCGTCTTGGTACCGGAATTGGGGTAGTACCACGTGTAGCCGTCCGCATCCACTGCCACGATATCTATCAGGCCGTCATTATTGAAATCGACGGGGCAGGGAGTACAGGGGAAGGCGGTATTGGCCGTGTTGCCGGAACTGGTTACAACCCCTGCGCGGGCCTCAAAAGTACGCAGGTAGTTCTGACCGTCTACGCCGCCCCATGGATTATATGTCCTCTGAAACTTCTCAAATTCTCCTGACTTGAGAAGGTTGCCGACCGGAGCCGGGGCTGGTGCCTGACCCAGGCAGACGCAAGGGAATGCAAGGGCGAGAAGTATGGAGGTGAGGCGATACATGGGGCGGTGCTAAGAGGGAGTCTGTTGGGCTTTGAGTATGCCTTTAGTTTTAGAGCGCTGTCTTCAGCTTGTCCTGGAAGCGGAGCAGCAGGTGCACGATGATATTGAGACCGACCTGATAAGCTTTATCCGCAGCGGGTCCGTTGAAGTTGCGGTAGAGTGTCGTGTTATTGCGCCAGAAGTTCCAGGGCATGGCGCCAATGCGGTCGGGGCCCTGACGAAGATCGACATTCTTGGTACCGGGGCGGAAGGGAATGCGCATCAGATCAGAGTAATCATTGCACGTATAGATGATAGCTGCGATGCCGTCGATCTTCAGTACTTCGATGGGTTCCTGATAGAAGTTCATGCCTGCAGGAGTTTCGCCGAGGTCGAAGAATGCTTTGGCACCACCATAAAGGTCGTGGTTGAGGGGAACGACTTCGAAGTTCTTGTCTTCATCGGGAATGACGCGCTTCATTTCGCGGCGGAACGCGATATCGAAACGTGAACCTTTACCGGCGAGGCAGCTATCGGCCCATACTGCACCACCCGCCATCAGGTAGCGGCGAATGTTTTCGACTTCCTTGTCTGTCAGCACAAAATCTTTATGACCGTGGAAGAAGACGAAGGGAGGGCGCTTTTCCATCAGCTCGTCGCCGGCCAGATTGAGCGGCTGGGGAACAGTCTCTGCCACTAGGCGTCCTTTGCTCCAGTCACCCGCAAGGCGAAGGAGATTAGGAATACTGCCACGCCAGATGGTGCCATCGGGCTTGAGCTCGAAGGTTGCGTTCCAGTCACCGCCCGCGTACTTGGCAACGTGAATGACGAACTTGGCGCGAACGGACTTACCGGTATCACCGATAGGGCCGCGTGCTTTGCCTTCCGGATCCCACGAGCCAATCGTCTTGCGAATTTCGGCGGCGCGGAAGCTGAAGCTGTTACCTTTGCTTACGCTGGTGTTGGCCATGCCCATGCTGCTGGGGCCTACGCCGGGAGTCGTTGAAGGAGTGGGGCTTGTGCTGGGCGTAAAGGTCGGTCCGATAGCGGTAGGGACAGCAATTGGGGGACCTTCGGCATTGTCACCTGCGAATGCCACAAGCTCAGTGGGGCCGGTATTTGCCGAACCGGAGGGGGCTGCCGAGCTGGAGTCTGGCTGCATTTCCTCAGGCTGTGGTGGTGGTGGCGGCGGGGGCGGTTCGCCCTGCTCGCCCTGCACAGTGCCGCCGTCGAAATCCTGCTTAGGCATCATTGCCTGGAAGATAACCACGGAACTTACCATGGCGAAGAGGACCAGATGCAGCGATGTGGCGATCAGGAGGTAGCGACTTTTAGAGAGCTGCTCAAGATACGGAGATGAACGTGGAGCATGCATAGGTGGTATCCTCGGCGGATAGCTGGAGGGTTATTAGGGCGGAGACTTTAGCGCGGCGCGGTTAACGGGAAGTTGAAGAAAACAGGTTATGATCCAGCGGCAGACTTGCGAAGTATGAACACTGGTTTATTTGGGAATTCCAAACGCGAGGCTGGTAACCTTGGCCGCGTTACAGGCGCTGAGCACGGACACAATACGACCGTTTTTAGCGGAGAGAGCCGGATTGATCACCACCACCTGTTTGGGATCGGCTTCAACGAGCGATGCAAGACGTTTAACAAGAACATCGAGCTCCTTATCGTCTGGAGTACTGATTTCCTGTTGATTCATAAATACCTGTCCTGTCGCGCTGATATCCAGCAGCACGGGGACACTCGGTGCCTCTTTGAGCGGCTGTGTGCTACGACCAGGAAGTTTAATACCCAGCTCCGCCTCTTTCTGCTGGCCGCCTGCGGAGACCATGAAAAAGAGCAGAAGCACGAACATGACATCCAGCATCGGCGCAATTTGCAGCCCGAATTCACCTGATTCTCCACCACCTCCACCTGCCATAGTATTATCTCCGTTTAAAGTTTAAAGTACTGCAAAAGTATCGATCGCGCTGGTTTATTTTTTTGGCCAGAAGCCTGACTCACTAACCAGGTGGTTAGTGAGGGGCGGGCGCGGTAGGTTTGGGTTGGGCCGTGAGGACGGCAAACGTCACGTTACCAATTTTGGCTGCACCGACGGCTTTCATGATGTCTGCCAGAACGCGGTACTCCACCTTTTCGTCGGCGCGGATGAGAACGCGGAGGTTGGGTGCTTTGACCAGACGATCAGCAAGCACCGGGCCGAGAGCGTCCACCGTTGAATACTGCACCTGATCGATGCTGATGGCAGGAGGAATATCAGGACCCGGATAGCTGACATTAATGACAACTTCGCCCTGCTGTTTCGTACCGTCTGCCTTCTTTTCTATGCTATGGATCGCTTCAGGCAGCTGCAGGTCAGCCACCTTCTTGAGGACTTCCGTGGACGTGATGCTCATGAAAAACATGAGCAGCACGAGCAGGACGTCCACCATGGGCGCCACCTGAAACTCTGGATCTGGTTCGTCCTCGACGTGCTTTTTGTGTTTGCGCGACATAGTTCAGACGGTCGTAATTGTAGGCGTAAGCGTTTGAGACGTTTCCAATAGAGGGCAGATGGGGATCAGGAGCCCCACTCGAGAACTGCGCCGCAGTGCGGGCAGGGAGTGGTTCCAGCCTGGATGCCGCCGTTGCAGACCGGGCAGCTGGTCTGACCGGCATTGACGCGCTGGGAGACAGCGGGAGTGCGACCGGACTTGGTGGCGCGGGAGCTCTGCTGAGCCTTGTGCTGAACGGGAGCGGCGGAGAAGTTTTCACCGATACGGATACCGGAGAGCTGATCGTAGGGAATATCTTCCAGCATGCGGTTGATTTCGCGCTCGGCGATCAGAACGGCGCCCTGGGCGAAGTTCTTCAGAACGTAGAAGAAGATGAACGCCGGGATGGCGACCACGAGACCGGAAGCGGTCGCGATAAGAACTTCAGAGATGGCGGCGGCGAGACCGGAGGGATTACCAATACCGGATGCACCCAGCTGGGCGAACGCCTTGATCATGCCGACGACGGTACCAGTCAGACCGACCATCGGAGTAACAACGCCGATAACCGAGAGATATGTAACGTTGGACTTCAGCAGCACACCTTCGCGGGCGGAGGCGGACTCTGCGGCGTATTCCACTGCGTCTTTGCCGCGGCCGACCCGTTCCAGCGCTTCGGAGAGAACGGCGCTGATGAAGCAGGGGTTGGCTTTGCAGACGGTCCAGGCTTCCTGGTAGTTACCGGCGCTGATGGCTTCCTTGAGGCGGGCCACCAGGGCAGGGGGGGCGAGCTTCTTGGAATTCAGCTTAACGAAGCCTTCCACGGTGAAAGTCAGAGTGAGGATGGAGGCCAGCAGCAGGAGCCACATGACGAAGCCACCTTCATTGAAGATCTGTACGACAGTCTTGTTACCGCCGTGTTCGCCTGCGGCGTGTTCACCGCCAGGGGCGGGTGTGGCGCCGGCTGCAGGGGGGGCGGCGTCGGCGGCGCATATGCTCTGAATACTCGCAGGGGCGAACAGCAGGACAAGGGCGCATACCAGAGAGAGAATGGACTGGAAACAGATCTTCATGATTCCTAACGTGGAGTTTGGGGAGTTTAGTTAACGATGAGGTTCGGGTTGCTGTGACGAAGCTTTGTCGCCAGTTCTTCTGCTTTCTTCGCTACATCTGCGTTCTGATACAGTGTCGTCACGACAGTGAGGTACGCTTCGAGTGCTTCAGAAAGTTTGCCCTGAGCCTCCAGAGCGCGGCCCTGAACGAGAAACGCGTTCGCATACAGCTTGGCGTCATCGTCGCTGGGGGAGATTGTCTTGTTCGCCTGCTCAATAAGAGGGGCGATCATTTTAAGAGCTTCCTCGGGCTTGTTGGATTTCAGCAACATTTCGGCTTTACCTGCCGAGGCCTGGATGCGGAAGCGATTATTGGGGTAAAGCTTCTCCATCTCCTCGTAGATCGCCAGCGACTGCTGATCCTGACCAAGGGCGGAGTGTGCGCGGGCCACATCGGCCATGGCTTCGGTTACCCAGTCGGACGGCATCCCCTTGAATTTGGCAACCAGAGGGGCGAGCTTCTTGATCTGTTCCGCCGGGGCCAGCGTTTTGGCCTGTGTGAATTCGGCGGGTGCCTGCATTTCCACCTTATTAATTTCCGGCGCTTTAACACCCAAAACGGCACCGTTTACATTGATCATGACACTGCCAGAACGAAATTCCTGGATTGTCCCCTGCACGACACTACCATCGTTCTTGACGATTTTGTCCTGAGCAACGACTCTAGGAACGGCAACAAGAAGTGCCAGTCCCAAGAATGTAAAAATAAGATTGCGCGTCAGCATTGCCATTAACATAGTTCACCTTATCAAACGGCCCTTGCAGGGTCAACAACTGAAGAGTATTTTTGGAGCCTTGAATGATCAATTTTTTGCGGCAGCAGTCACGCTCGTTTTTCATCATCCTGTTAGTAGTTGTCGGTGTGTCCTTTGCATTCTTTGGCGTGGCCACTCCTAATATATGGTATTCCACAGACACTTTTGGCAGCATCCGTGGACATAACATTCCGCAGGATATCTTTAAACTTGGTGTGAACGCCACGCAGGTGATTCACAGCATTGAGCAGCCCAATGGCCGCCGTCTCACCGATGAGGAAATTTCCTCCCGGACATGGCAGCGTTTCCTTCTGTTGCGGGCCGCGCACGATATGGGCCTCGACGTGGATCCAGCCCAGGTGGACGACTTTATTCAGAAGCGTTTTGTTAACCCCAGCACCGGTCTGTTCGACAGCAGTGTGCTGAAAGCAAAAATCGCCGAGGTACAGCAGCGGTTTAATGTTAATCAGGACCGCTTTGAAGAAATGCTCCGCGATGAGCTGATCGCCACGGAAATGCGCACGGTCATCATCTCGCCCGTACAGGTTTCCAAAGGTGAGCAGGCTTCGTGGTTCAAAAAGCTGTATGGTCCCGCCAAGGTGAAGCTGCTGAAGTGGGAACTTGCCAAAATGCCCGCGCCCACCACTCCCTCTGAAGAGGTGATGAAGAAGTATTACGCCGAGATGGTAAAGCAGGGCGGCTTTGTCTCGGAAAAGAAGTTCCAGGTGGCGTACGCGTATTTTGCCTATCCTGCCAACTATGCGATTCTGCCGGAAGACAAGAAGGCAGCGGTACGTGCTGAGCAAACGGTGAAGACGGATGAACTGATTCGTTCGATGGCTCCCACGGATCCCGCTGCTCCCAAGCCGGACTTTGAGAAGGCAGCGAAAGATGCGAAGGCGGTATATGGGATCACCGATATGTCCCCAGCGCCTTCCCCTGCGAAGGATTTGCCGCAAACCCCTATCTTCACGTACTTTGCCCAGCATCTTTCTGAGGATAATCCCTACGAGACCGTACTTGCCGAAAAGGGCTCGTATGTCATCAAGCTGGCCAAGCTGGAGCCGGAGCGCCAGTTGAGCTACGAAGAAGCCCGGCCGCAGATCGTCACCGAACTGGCAGAAAATCAACGCCGCGACGATATGGCCAAGGCAGGCGAAGCCGCCTCGGAATCGCTGCGCGCTATGGTAACTGCTGGAACGCCTTTCGATCAGGCTGTTGCGAACCTGAAGCTCACGGCGATTGCGCTGCCCGAGTTTTCTCCCTCCGCCAAGGACGTTACCGATCCTAATGTGCTGGCCATTAAAAATGACCTCGTAAACGTGGAAACCGGCAAGGTGAGCCCGTTCTGGATGCCTCAGTCCGGTGGTGGTCAGACCGGTTATGTGGTGTACATCGAGAGTCGTGGGGAACCGGCAGCGACCTCTCGTGCTGAGTTTGATGAGCAGAATCTGCCCCGCATTCAGAATGCGTATAAGCAGTTCACCCTGCAAAACTGGGAAGCCTACCAGAACTCGCAGTCGGGTACTGTTAAGCCTTACATGTTGCGTGCCGGCAATCGCTCCAGCATGGACTAAAGATAAATACCCGGACCATGAATGCTGCATGCAGAGAAGTAGCCGACATGGGTAAAGGATAATATTAGCAGTTAACGCCATCTACGCACCGAATAACATTTCGGTTCGTAGATGGCTTGCTTTCAGGATGTTGTGCCTTTTGCTTCAGAACCGTTTCGTAGCTGTCGATGTAGTTCCTGGCCTGAGTGCCGGGACTCTTTCAGGTTTTTGTCGCGTGATCGTGGCAATCGGGTTACATTTAAAGGCTTTCTGGTCGATACCGGATACAACAACTTACGTCAAAATGCGTGCTCCATATTTTGATTCTAAGTCTCTGCCTGGTGACACTTTATCATTGTAATGCATCGTGCCCTCCTTACTTTCCCGCAGCAGAAGTTGATTGCCTTGGGGCTGCTGATTCTGCTAATCATGAGAGTAAGCTTGCTGATGCGTGCACAGTGGTGAATATTCCTGCCTTCCTGCCACTTCCGGCCTCCTTTTCCCCAGCCCTCCCTTCATTTCGATCTTTCCTTTAACGGATAACCACAGATCAACCATGTCCAAACTGAACCTTGCAGAAGTCGTCGAGAAAATCGTCCAGCTGGATAACCGCTACGATTATCGCATCTACGAATTTGTCCACGAGGTTCTCCAGCACACGTTGAAGTCACTGAAGCGCGGTTCGCACGGTGCCAACCGTCATGTGACACCCACCGAACTGCTGATCGGCCTGCGCGATTACGCTCTTAAGGAGTTCGGCCCGATGAGCAAGTTTGTGCTCAACGACTGGGGCGTAAAATGCTGTGAAGATTTCGGCCATGTGGTCTTTAATCTGGTGAACTCCGAAGTGTTCGGGAAAACCGATACGGATTCCCCCGAAGACTTCAAAAACGGTTACACCTTTGACGACGCATTCGTTAAGCCTTACCTTCCCAAAAAGGATAAAATGACATCCAAAACGCTGCGACGTTCCACCGCCCCTAAAACCCGCCGCATCGCGGAAAGCGGCAAAGCCCACCAGGCCGGGGAGGAAATCTAACCCCCGTCCAGTTCCCCTTTACCAACTCCAGTTAAAGTTATCAGACGCCCATCGCGGCAACTTCAGCGCGGTGCCGCGTCTTAACTTTTAACTACCCGGCAACGCTAACTTCAGGCGTTGCCAGGCTTACCAGATACTATGCCTGCTACTTCCCAAGGTCTTACCCCCATCCCTTCCTCCACGGGTAAAGCCAGTTCACTCCCCGTTTCCTCGGTCGCCCGCCATGAGTTGAGCAATGGACTCAACATTCTGGTCCAGAGCGATTACTCCGCCCCTGTTGTTTCCATCCAGTTCTGGTGCGCAACAGGCAGCATTCACGAGATCCCCTGGCTGGGATCCGGTATCTCGCATTTCCTTGAGCATCTGATGTTTAAGGGCACGCCGACGCGAGGGAACTCTGAGATGGCCCAGGCCATTCAGGACCTCGGCGGGCACATGAATGCCTACACGTCATTTGATCGCACGGTGTACTACGTGGATCTGCCTTCGGAAAACTGGCGTCCCGCTCTGGATATTCTGAGCGATTCGATCGCTAACTCGATCATTCCGGAAGGAGAATTTGAAAAAGAGCGCGAAGTAATTCGACGCGAGTTTGCCATGGGGCAGGACGACCCGGACCGCGAGCTGGGCAAGATGATTTTCTCCACCGCGTTTACCCGCAGCCCGTATCGTTTTCCGGTCATTGGCCTGCTGGATCTGTTCAACCAGATTACGCGCGATGATGTAGTGAATTACTACAAGCAGCGCTACACCACCCAGAACCTGACGTTGATCGTCGTGGGTGCCGTGGACGAGAATGAAGTTTTTCAGGAGGCCGAGCGCCTTTGCGGTGGCCTTCAGCGCCGTCCGCTGCCCGACCTGTATCTGGCTGAGGAGCCGATGCAGCAGTCGCCGCGCCACGCTCGCCGTACGTTTCCCACGCAGCTTTCGCGTCTCTCCATGTCGTGGCCGGTTCCCGGCCTGCATCATGAGGATATTCCCGCGCTCGACGTCCTTTCGATCCTGATGGGTGAAGGCCGCTGCTCCCGCCTGAACCAGAAGATTGTGGAAAAAGAAGGTCTGGCGGAAAGCGTCAGTGCCTATCTTTACACTCCCGCCCACATTGGTATCTGGGGTGTGGATGCTCGTTGCGCACCGGAAAAACATGATGCGCTGCTGACCCGCCTGAAAGAAGAAGTTCGCCTTGCAGTGGAAGAGCCGAGCCAGGAAGAAGTGGATCGCGCCAAGCGTCTCAGCTTCCTGCAGCAGGTGCGTATGATGAAGACGATGTCCGGCAAGGCGGCGAGCCTGGGCTCCGGATGGCTTCTGGATCGCGACCCGCATTTCAGCCGGCATTACCTGGATCGCTTGCAGGGCGTTACCGTGCAGGATGTTGCACGGGTAGCCGCCAAATACTTGCTGGATCACTCCAGCACGCTGGTAGAGATCGTGCCGGAGATGGGTGGCGTGGCTCGTTCCACCGCCAAGTCTGATGCGGCGAAGATTCCGCTCCAAAAGCACGAGACGCCGACGGGTATCCGCATCATTCACCAGCCTTCCTACAACTTGCCGCTCTCCAGTCTTCGCGCTGTGTGCGGTGCCTCGCTGGCGACTGAGCCTGCCGGGAAAGCCGGCATCAATCGTCTGGCCAGCCAGCTTTTGCTGAAGGGTACGAAGCGCACTTCCGCCGAAGGCCTTGCGCTGCGCGTGGAGCAGCTTGGCGGATCTATCGGCGCCGACAGCGGTAACAACAGTGCCTCGCTGGGACTTGAACTGCTGAGCCAGGACTGGGCGACCGGGCTGGATATTGCGCTGGAAATTCTGAGCGAAGTGGAGCCTATCGAGAAGGAGCTGGAGACGGAGCGTCGCAAGCAGATTTCGGATCTTCAGGAAGAACTGGATCATCCGATGGCGGTTGCTCGTAATCTTATCCGCGGCGCGCTATTCCCCGGGCATCCGTATCGCCACACGGCGCTGGGTACGATCGAAACTCTGGAAAACATTACTGTTCAGGATATCCGTGATGCTTATTCCCGCGCGTTTCTGAATCAGGGGATGGTGTTCGGCATTGCCGGCAGCATGGGGCCGGATCAGTGGCGCGATACAATTGGCAGTCGCCTGGCTTCGTTGCCGGTCTCTCCTGTTTACTCGCTGCCAACACTGGCACCCTATCCTCTGGCACCTGTTCGGGTCGAGGAGATGGTGCCGAAACAGCAGGCCGTACTGCAGTTTGCGTACCCCACTGTCCCGCTGTTGCATGAGGATAACCTGCCGCTCTCGATCATTTGCGAAGCGATGTCGGATCTGGGTTCCCGCCTGTTTGTGAAGATTCGCGAGGAGATGGGCCTGGCCTACTTTGTCGGCGCATCCGCGTTCTCCGCGACGCTGGCGGGCTATGCGATCTTTTATGTGGGTACGGATCCAACAAAGCGCGTCGCGGTGGAATCCGCCATGCTGTCTGAGATCCAGAATATCGCGGATAAGGGCATTACGACCGTGGAACTGAACCGTGCGCGAGCCAAGATGCTGAGCCAGGAGACGATTCACTCTCAGAATCCGTCGTACGTGGCCTATGCGGGCGCTCTTGATGAGCTCTTTGGCCTGGGGTATACTTTTGCGGAAAAGCGCCAGCAGCGGCTCCGCGAGCTTACCCTTGAGGAAGTGAACGTGGTGGCTCGCCGTTACTTCGGTGTGTCAGGCTACGCTCTTGCCGTGGTCAGCCCTAAATAAGTGAGTAAGTAGTAAGCAGGCATTCATCCTGGAATAACATTATGGCAGAAAAACAAAACGTCCCCAGCGCAGTCGCGGGCGAGCTGACTCAGCGCTTCGTCCAGTTCGTCAGCCTGCAGTTTCAGAACACGCTCTTCGTCCTCGGCCTTATTCCGACCCCGGACGGTCAGCGTATGGCTCCGCATCTCGGCGAAGCCAAGATGTTTATCGATAACCTGGAGATGATTCGCGAAAAGACGCGCGGCAATCTGAACTCCACGGAATCTCAGGTGCTGGAGAACGCCCTTGGCAAACTTCGCATGGCCTTTACCGAAGCCAGTGGCGGCACCCCGCCCAGCATGATGCCGTCTCCTCGTGGCCTGGAGCCGATGCCTGACCTGGCGCCCGAAGAAGACGAATACGAGGATGAACCGGCGCCTGAGTTGCCGCCCGCGGCAGCAGCCCCCGTCAAAGCAACATCTGCACCAGCACCCGCACCGGCCCCCGCAGCCAAGCCTGAGCCGACCGAGAACAAGAAGAAGTTCAGTAAGACCTACGGTTGATCGGTGGTTAGTAAGTCATGAAGTAAGTCAGCGTAAAGCCGGTGAATGTCAGTTGGTTTAGTTAAAGGACAAACACCGGCTTCCATCCCCGTCGGCGACAATGTCGTCAGCGAAAGGGTTCAACGTCATGCTGGCTGGGGATTGTCTGTCAAAACGGTTGCCGTTGCATGTGATTAAAAGTAACGTATTTCAGGATGGAAAAGCGGACTCCGATGCTATGAAATGGCACCATGCGGTTGCGCAATTTCCTTTGGCTTGTCTTTCTTACTCTGCTGGTGGTGATTCCCAGCATCGTGGGGTGGATTGGCTATTACCGGAGCTGCAACGCCATGCGCGAGTTGACCGAGCGAGAGTTTTCGCTCGCCAACGAGTCAATTGCAGATGCCATAGGGCATGTACTGGATGAACCGGCTCGGCGATACCTGGATGAACTGACGCTTTCCGCCCGGCGCGGCATGTTGCCCCTGGATGATCCCACAAAGCTGGGCATGTTGCTGGCGGAGCGCCTGAGGGTAGAGCGTGACCTGGCCTGGCTTAGCTACAGTGACGCAAAATCAGGACGTTATGTTGGCGTATGGCGCCGCCCGGATGGGGCCGTGGTGCTAAACATTTCCGCCCCGGACACAGACGGCGGCCGCCCTCATGAACATGTCGTGATGCAGACCGGCGAGCTTGTCCTGAATGAGAAGCAGCCGTCCTCGACCGGATATGATCCCCGAAAGGCACCATGGTTTACCCGGGCAATGGCAGGAACGCGTATTGTCTGGAGCGAACCCTATGTCTTTGCCGAGGGCAACAAAGGCATTACCGCCAGCCGCTCCTGGCGACAGAACGGCACAGACGCGCCGCAGGGCGTGTTTACCGTGGACTTCTTTCTGCGTGATATAGATAAACGGCTGGCCTCGCTTTCGGTGAAGGTCAATGGGTTCTCCTGTATTATGGCAGGGGACGGAAAACTGATTTCATCCACACAGTCGGAAGATCAGCTGCAGCTGGCTGATTCACTGAAGAAGCTCATTACGGATAGTCCATATTTTCAGTTTGCGTTGCATGGTGTCTCTACGAAGTTGCAAACGGTTTATAAAGGTAAGGAGTCTTACCTTACTGCTCTCTATATGCTGGAAACCTCAACGGGTTTTCGTTGCATTGTGGCAAGTATGACACCGGAAAGTGTTGTATATGCCAAAGTAAATGCCGCGCGCAATGGTATGCTGAGTGTAGGTATTATTGGTTTTCTGTTCGCGTTCTTTGCTATTATCTTTATCGATGGAATGATAAGTAAGCCACTGGGTATTCTGGCCCAGGATTTTGAGCGCGTGCGTCAGTTTCAGCTCGGATCAGACCCGCTCAGGCCCTCTATCCTGCATGAAGTCAATGTTTTGCGCGATACGAGCAGCCGAATGAAATCAGGACTTCGTTCCTTCAGTCTTTACGTCGATATTGATGTTGTGCGGGAAGTAATCAGCAAGGGTGAAGACGCCAAGCTTGGAGTTTCACCTCGTGACATTACGATCTTCTTTTCTGATATTGAAGCTTTCACCACCCATAGTGAAAAGGTGAAGCCGGAGGTTCTGGTAGAAGAACTCTCGGTGTATTATGAAGTCTTTACCAATGCAATCACGCGCCAGTTTGGCAAGGTGGATAAAATCATGGGCGATGGTATGCTTGCCTACTTCAAGCCTTCGGAAAAGATGCAGCTTCACCATTCGGCGGCATGTCTTGCTGCATTAGCCGGGCTTCGTGACTGGGAGGAGGAAGTACGAAAGGGCCAGTGCGCACCATTTCGTACACGCATTGGTCTGCACTGCGGTGAAGTACTGTTCGGTAACATGGGAACCAAGAAACAGTTCGCGCGTACCATTATAGGTGATCCTGTTAATACCGCCAGTCGTCTTGAGTCTTTGAATAAAGTATACGGCACCCAGATCATTGCCAGTGGACAGGTAGAGGAAAATGTTGCACGAGGATTTGAATGGCGGCATCTGGACAGAGTTGCTGTGGCAGGAAGGCAGGGAGGGATGGAGCTGTACGAACTTCTTGGTGTAGAAGGAGAATCCAATCAATCTATACTTTACGCGCGCGATATTTACGAAAACGCGCTAAATGAATATTTCGCCCAGAAGTTTTCCGCCGCTCATAAGCTCTTTGATAAAGCAGTTCAGGAACGTCCTGGCGACAAAGCTGCCATGCTTATGCTGAAGCGCTGCGCTCAGTTAATGGAGAATTCTCCAGAAGTAGCGTGGGATGGTGTCTATGCTTATAAGGAAAAATAGACTGGTTACTGTAACGTAAAAGTGCCGTACGCAGGATCAATTGTGGCGTAACGTTTAATCCATCGCGGGCGACACGCTTTCTCCTCTGGCGGCGATACACAAAGTCTATACAGTTGGGCGCTGCGCTCTTTCACTTGCCATTGCGAGCTTTTAGACGCATGATGCATGCTTTACGAGTATCTCCATCGCTCGCCCGGTCCATGTGTTTACCCCAATGTTACTCTGCCGTAACCCGGTCGCAAGGACGGGCGCGAAATGTTATCGGAGGGAAAGCGGTGGCTCCGAATCCGGTTTCCCAAATGGGTAAAGCGTCCGCTTACCTAGTCAGCGCCAATCTGTTATGAAGAATACAATCTATCTCATCGCCAATGGCGATCTCCGCGCGTCGGCCAATCAGAAATGCGAAGCTGAACAGCTGGCGCTGGAAGCCAAGCTGACCCAGGCTATTGAAAAAGAAGGCTACAGCGTTAAGCGCGCCCACGGTTTTGTTCCCGAAAAGGGCCACGGGTTTATTGATAGCCAGAAGTATGGCATGCAGGTGTTCCGCAACATTCCGCCCACGGCGCCGCTGATTGTGGCCGAGGCGGTGTGGCAGTATAGCCATCACGTGCTGGCGGGTCTCCTCACGCATCAGGGCCCCATTCTCACTGTCGCCAACTGGAGCGGCACCTGGCCCGGGCTGGTTGGTATGCTGAATCTGAACGGCTCGCTGACGAAGGCCGAAGTGAAGTACAGCACGCTGTGGAGCGAAGATTTTACCGACGAACTTTTCACGGATGGCCTGAAGACCTGGCTGAAGAAGGGTTACATCAAGCACCCGACCAAGCACGTAAAGTCCTACAAGAAGGCGGACGTACCAGGGTACGCGGAGAAGCTGGGCAAGCGCTTTGCCGATGATCTGCGCACGCACAAGTACATCATGGGCATCTTTGATGAAGGCTGCATGGGCATGTACAATGCGATTATTCCCGATGAGCTGCTGCATCCCACGGGGGTTTTCAAGGAGCGTCTGAGCCAGTCCTCGCTTTACGCGAAGATGCAGACCGTGAGCGACGGGGACGCGCGCGACGCATATCAGTGGCTGCTGGATCGCGGCATGCGCTTCAACCTCGGCGAGAATGAAGAGACCAATCTGACGGAGAATCAGATTCTGCAGCAGCTGAAGATGTATATCGCCGCGGTGCGTATTGCGGATGAGTTTGGCTGCGCGACGATCGGCATCCAGTACCAGCAGGGACTGAAGGATCTGACGCCTGCCTCGGATCTGGTGGAAGGTCTGCTTAACAACGTAGATCGCCCGCCCGTTCGCCATGAAGCGACTGGCGAAGTATTGTACGCTGGCGAAGCGCTGCCTCACTTCAATGAAGTGGACGAATGTGCGGGTCTGGACGGTCTGGTGACCTACAAACTGTGGCGCAAGATGGGCTGGGATCCGGAAAACACGCTGCATGATCTGCGCTGGGGCCGTCATTACCATGACGAAAATCTGGACGCCTACGTGTGGGTATTTCTGATTTCCGGCGCTGCGCCGCCACAGCACTTTATCGGCGGATACGCCGGCACGAGCAGCGAGCGCCAGCCTTCCATGTACTTCCGTCTCGGCGGCGGTACGGTGAAGGGAATCTCCAAGCCCGGCTGGATTGTCTGGAGCCGCGTGTATGTGGCCGATGGCGAACTGAAGTACGACACTGGGCTGGGCGAAGTGGTCGCGCTGCCTCAGGCCGAAACGGAAGATCGCTGGAACCTGACCACGTCGCAATGGCCGATCATGCACGTCGTGCTGCCCGGAATTACCCGCGACCAGATGATGGCGCGCCATAAGGCGAACCACATTCAGGTGGTTTATGCGCCCGATTACGAGAGCGCACGGACCGGTCTCTTCGCCAAAGCGGCCGCAATGCGTGAGCTGGGCCTGGAAGTAGCGCTATGCGGCGACTACGGCCAGGACGAGTAAGCGAAAAGATCAGGAAGTCAGGCTGTCCGGCTGGAGGCTTTTGCAAAGTGCTCCAGCAGCAGCGCATTAATGCGGTCCGCATGCTGGATGACCACGCCGTGGGCCGCATCCTCAAATTCAACGAGCCGGCTGCCGGGAATACCGGCGGCCAGGGCGCGAACGACATCGGGGCGCGCAATCGGATCGTGACGAGCGCCGACTACCAGAGTTGGCATATTGGAAAGCTTTCCAAGTTGGGCTGTCGCGTCGTAGGCGCTCATGGCACCGAGCTGCTTCATCTCGACAGGCGGGTGATCGGCGAGGTCGTGGCCAAAGAGCGGCGCCAGAGACTGGGCGCATTCATTCGCGTCATGTTTCGCCAGGTAATCGGGCGGCATGACAATCTGCACAAACGCGGAGCGTCGCATGGCTCGCGTGCCGATATAGGAGCGGGTGCCAAGCCACAGCATGCGGCCGGTAAGCTTGGTAGCATCAGCGCCTCGCGAGAACGTGCAAAGCAGCGACAGGCTGCGCACCCGACTAGGTATTGTCAGCGCCAGCCGCAGGGCGATAAGTCCGCCCAGCGAATGCCCTACCAGATGAGCGCTTTCCCAGCCGAGCTTATCCATCAACGCCAGAGTATCTTCCGCCATTTGCTCTACCGTGATCGCGCCACTGCCAACAGGCTGACTGGCCGCCATTCCGCGATTGTCGAAAGTGAGACACGGATGAGTCGGGGCAATCGCCTGAACCTGAGGAAGCCATCCGTCTCCATGCAGCGCAGTGCCTTGTATGAAAACAACCGGCGTAGTCGTGATGTCTTTCCCGGCTTCGGCGTCCTGGATATTGCCTGTAACTTTATAAGCCAGCGCGCACCCTTTGTGCTCCAGTATCCCAGCGTCCACCAGTGGTACAGTGCCTGCCCTGGAAATATTAGAAATACTCATTGCGAGATATACGGATTAGTAGGAAAACTTTGCACACGCCTACACTGCCCTTCAAAGGGCTTGTTGTCGACTCCATCCTTACTTTTATGAACCATGCCAGCCTCTATATCTATTTTAGCAGCGAGGAAAACTATGATAGAGATGGTCGTCAGGGCATTGAGTTTGACATAGCCAGAGTTAAGGAAAGACTGGAAATTCACTTCCCCGGCATTTTATTTGAAGATGAAGACTTCCGTGAGCGGACTTTAAAATTTATGGTGGAGAGAAGTGCTACAGACTGCATTCGTATCGCGCGAAGAGATCAGTTGGAATCAGGACCTTCTTTTCCTTTTAATATACCAGCACTTCACGTTAAAGGTGTTATCGGTCGATATCGTTTAGGCTTTCTTCTGAAAGATGGGGAGGGGTTTTCAGATAATGTACCTGCGAGGATTAATCTTTTCCTGAATTCACTCTATATAGAGGAACCCAAATGGAGCCGACTTACAGATTCTAACCATCATTCCATACATCTGGATTTGTTTAGCGGAAGAAAGGGCAGGGTAGACGATACTGATGGGCTAAACCAGGGCCTTCAGTTTGATGTTCCCAGGCTGCTTCAAAGACTGCAGGACTGGTTTCAGCCGTATGTTATATTTAATGACCAGGACGTATTTGCTCGCACAGTTGCTTTTCGAGATATTGATACGAGTTCGGGCTTTATATTCGGACTTCCAGGACAACGTGCAACAGGCTTTATCAATAAGAGATCGCTCAGGTTTACTTCAGATGCCGAGGACTTTGGCGAAGAAGCGCAGGCTCAGATCCTGGAGTTTTTTAAAAGCTTTGGTTTAATGCCGGTGGAATGGGAAGAACCCGGGGATGATCCTGAGCGTTTTGAGGATTCAAAACCCTGACAAGATCAACTTCCTGAGGGAGTATCCGAGTCTCTGTCGGTATCCCGTACAACGCGGGCGTCGCCCAGCGCTTTAAATTTGGCCTGGGTCGTTTCCCATTCCAGATCGTCGGACTGGGGCACGGGCTGTTGCAGAACGGGACGAACCTGTTGTACCAGCTTTTCTTTTCTGGCTTCGATAAACGCTTCTGCTTTATCTCTCGACTCAATGAGTTTGATACGGCCAATCTTCTGCAGGTTTTCGCGTTTAATTCTGTCTCTCTCCGTTTTTTCTAAATCAAGCAACTTCGTGTTTATCATTGATTTTAGCTGAGACTCTTCATCAAGAATGTTTCTGTAGGAATCGGATTGTTGAATGCAGTATTCCTGACAGATTTCTTCTTTTGCGGTTGAGGCTTCTTCTGCAATTTCATGTAAACTTGTTGTGGCCGCAAGATAGGCTTCCTCCGATTCAGGCAACGGCTGATGGCTTAGCTCGATTACTCGGGATTTAAGCTTTTCCGTCTGGATAATATAGAGGGCGCAGGCCTGCTTGGTCAAAGTCAGACGTAACCCGTCCATCATGGTGATGCATTCATTGCGTTCTTCATCAGACTGCGCATTGATGGCTCGGTCGTTAATTTCGTAGAGATAATTAATATTGGTCTGCCACTCCGGCGTGAGCTGTCTTTCATGATAAAGCAGGCTTCCTTCAAGCGGGTCTGGAAATGTCTGCAGCTTGTCGGCAAGAAATGTAAACAGCCAGTTGAGTAACAATAGAAATACCGGAATCAGCATAAATGCTGCAAAGGCATGGACAAGCCCCATGCTGTAGAATATGTAAAAGATAAACTGCAACAGACCGAAGGAAATCATTCCCACAACGAAGCAGTAGACGAGTGGAAACAGAAACAGCTTAGGGGGATAGTATTTGGCATAGACGGCCAGAAGCGACTGCGGCCAGTTTTCCAACGGCACCACTTTGTTCAGGGACGCGCTGATGGTTTTGCAGATGTTGCAGACCGGCTGCGTCAGGGACGAAGACCGGTGTCCGCAGCCTGAGCAAATAAGCTGGCCGACATTGAAAAATCCGCAATTCTTGCATTTCATGGTGTCAAAGGCAGCGCAGCAGGTGGCAGGCGGATTAGACCAAAGTACTATCGTTGTTGCGATTAGAGCGCAATGTGGCAGAGCGTTGGCTGTTGTTTTATGCGAAGCGTATGTATCGTGAGAATAATACGCTATCCCTGCGCCTTCATGTGTTGCATGTGGTTGGTAAGTTACAGAATATGCGCTCTCTGATCCAGAAAATTAAGTGAGGTCAACGAACGCCGCATGTCACGGAAGCACGCCGATTAGAAGGCGTGCGCCCGACTGGATTCCAATGCTGCTTCCTTTATACAGGAAGTGCCGGCGGCGCTTTGGTGCTGCTGCCCGGGCTGCGGCGGGTCTGCGACTGAGACACCAGCTCAAAGCATTCCTCGGCTTTTCGGGCGTTCTCGTTGCCGGCCCCGGAAGGAAGGGCGCGGTAGGCGAGGCCGAGGTTGAATTGTGTCATGGCCCAGTCGCGATGCGAGCGAGGCTCCGTGCGGATGCGCAGCGCACTCTCGAAGCAGTTGATGGCGCGCAGCAGATTCTGGGCGCGGCCACCGACGGGCATGTTGAGCAGCGCGGCACCTATGTTATTGCGTACCAGCGCCCACTCGCGGGGGTACTCCGTCTCGCGGAATACTTCCAGTGCGGACACATAGTGCTGAATGGCCAGACTGACCTGCTCGCCGCGCGGCCCGGGTGGCATACGGCTGTAGATGTTGCCCAGATTGTTGTGCACACGCGCCCAGGACGGGCCGTGTTTAGCCTTAGTGTAAACGCGAAGCGCCGCCTTGTAGCAGATGTAGGCGCTGCGCGCGTTCTCGCCTTTAACGCCTGGCGGTAGCATGGCGGAGCAGAGTCCCAGTGCGTGCTGGCTGTCGGCCCATTCGACCGGCATCTTATCCTCGGATCTTACGCGAAGGGAGGCGCTCAGTGCTTCGATGGCTCGTCGCAGCGAGACGACACGATCGGTCTGGCGGCGGCTGTAGGCGATTCCCAGGTTGTACTGTGCGCGGCTCCACTCGTAGGCGTCTTCATTCTCGCGCAGGCCGCGAACAGCGTGCTGCAGATTGGAGATGGCGTCTTCCAGATAGGTTCCTGCCTTCTTTTCATCACCAAAGAGTTCGGCCTGTTCGCTTTGGGTCAGACGAACGTAGGCCAGGCCCTGCTGGTTGCGGCCTGCTGCGGCTGTGGTGTTCTGCGACTGCCCCGCAGAACCTGCGCCCTGCGGTAAAGCTTCCGCTGTCGCGATACTGGACAGTGCGGTCTGATAGTGCTCGGCCGCCTGAGTCAGAAGTTTCGCAATGATTTCTCCATCCGCCGAGCTGACGTTTGCCCGCGCGCCATTCTCCGCAGCGGCCTCCAGAGCAGAAAGTAGCGCTGCTTTGCCTTTCAGCTCGTGAAGAGCGGCCCAGGCGAGGGGATGTCCGCCTTTATCCTGAACGCGCTGCGCGGCTTCTATATGCTCTGAAGCTTTGCGAAAGTTTTCGGCTCGGTTGCCGTGGCCGCATTCCATCAGGTGCTCGGCCAGAAAGCGATGAAGCAGGCCCCATTCGTGCGGATGCTCCGGCTCGGTGTAATGGCGCAGGGCGTTTTCCGAGGCTTCCTGCACTTGTTTCGACTGCGCTGCACGAGCTGAAGGAGGCAGGCTCATGTAAGCGCGAGTGAGATAAAGCGAAGCCTGGGCGAACTCTGCCGGATATCTCGCTTCTGTAAAGACTTGCAGAGCGGATTGCAGATGGCTTACCGCTTCGGTCACCTCATGCACGGGAACGGGATGGGCTGATTCCGAATCCAGTGCATCGCTCTTTGCTGCGGCGTTGCGTGGTCTGGCGTGGTCGCGGGCATCCAGAATGGTGATGCCACAGCGCAGGTGAATGCGGGCCCACTCCAACGGGTGTTTTTCCTGGGAGAAATAGTGCAGGGCATGCTCGTAACATGTTGCGGCATGCACGGCGTTCTCGTAGGCAGGACCGGCGGGCAATTGACGGTAGGTGTTGGCCAGGAAATATTGCGCTCGCGCCCACTCCTCCAGATGGTCGTCCTCGCGAAAAACGCGCAGGGCCATGGAGGCATGATGAATCGCCTTCTGGAGGTTTTCGGCGTGAGGATCTTTTCCAAAAGCAGGTTTAAGTCCCAGGCCAGGGGTTACGGTGTTGGTGCCATTCCCATTGCCATTACCCCAGTGGGTTTCACTGTCGGCACCGGTATCTGCGTCGGCAGGCATGCTTTGCCAGGCGGCGGCCAGATGCATTTGAGTGCGCGCCCACGCTTCAGGCGTCGTGCTTTGCGTGTAGACGCGCAGCGCTGCATCGTAAGCTTCAATCGCCGCCCGCATGGCTCCGCCACGACCCGTGCCCTGAAAGCGGCGCAGGGTATGGCCCAGATTGCACTGAGTAAGGGCAAAGGCCGGGGGATTGGTCCGCTCCGAACGCACGCGTAAAGCGGCGCGGTAGTGGCCTATCGCCCGGGTGAGCGCTTCGTTGGAATCGGATGCTTCGCCGGCGATGGCGGCCAGGTTGTTCTGGATGGCTGCCCACTCCTGCGGGTGCGTTTCCTCTCGGTAAACCTGGAGCGCTTCCTGGTAACACTGGCGGGCTTTCTGCAGATTTTCTTCGCGATTTCCGCCCGTGCGATCACTCAGAGCCGTGCCCAGGTTTGTCTGGGTGCGCGCCCAGTATTCAGGAGAGTCTTTGGGATTCAACACCAGCAGCGCTGCCCGGAAATGAGTGATAGCGCGCGTGACGTTTTCGTCCGAGTCACCGCCTGGCAGAATGAGATATGCATCGCCGAGGTTGTTCTGCGCTTCCGTCCATTCCCTGGGATTGTCGCGCTGATTCAGCACGGTCAGCGCAGCTTCGTACTGCATCAGAGCGGTTTGCACATCCTCTCCACCGTCCTGCCGGGCCAGTGCCAGCTTTACATCACCCGTGGCCATTCGGGTCATCGCCCACTCGAAGGGATGTTTGGCCTTGGTAAATACCAGCAGCGCCGTATCCAGATGGTCGGCCGCAAGGCGCAGGTTTTCCGCGGAATCAGGCATGGAAATCTCGCTCAGAGCCAGTGCAATCTGGCGATGCGTGCGAGCCCATTCCACGGGCGTTTCCGTCTGGCTAAGAGTAGTCAGCACCTGCTCCAGGGCATGCAGGGCAATGGCGTTGCTGGCAGCAGGCGAAGCAACGCCGAGTTCGCTGTGCTGTCGAAGCGCTTCCGAAATAGCGGCCAGGGTGCGGCACCATTCCGTGGTGCCCACCATGATGATGTCAGCGCCTGCCAGTTCGGCTTTGCTCCAATAAGCAAAAGCATCGCGGGATCTGGCTGCTGCTGTTGAGGCGTCAATGCCGTTTCCGTTCTCCCTGACAGATTTTCTGACTGAAGGCAGAAGGTCCGTTTTCCAACGCTGAAGCGACTCTGCCGGCGCTGCATACCAGGCATGGCAGAAGGCAAGAAAGGGAAAATTTCGGGAGGTCCAGTAATGATTGAACCAGCGGTTCACTTCCTGGAGCGCCGATGCTTCCATGCGGGCAAGAAGGCACTCACGCACGGTGCGATGGAGCTGATACCAGCCATCTCCGGCGGGCTGAACAAAGCTGAACTCCAGCAAAGCGTCCCAGCCGGAAGTTCCCATGAGATGATTGCGGTGAAGGTCCAGTTCCAGCGCTGCTTTCATATCGAAACGTGGAGTGGTGGCCAGTTCGAACAGCAGATCGGGAAGTTTGGGCTGGGAGAGACAGCGCTCCAGTACTCGCGTCAGCAGATCGCTGGAGGCGTCGTCTTTGTCCAGATTCTCCAGTTCGCGAGAGCTGGGCGCACCCTGGCCAGCTTCGTTCATGGCACGGGCCAGATCCCCACAAAGGGCTACGGCGAGAGGCAGATGGCCATAGGGAGCCGCTCCCGTGGTGTCGGGAGTGTTCAATGCGGGCGTGGAGCCAGGTTGAAAAAAGGGCGGCACCAGTGGTGGAAGCGATTCAGCCTGCACGTGGAGTTCAGCTCTCGTGGCCTGAAGCATGGCGTCCACGCTGGCTTTGGGGGCAGGTTCGGCGCCGATTGATTTCAGAACGCTGCCAAAGGCTTGCCGCGCCTGATCAGGGGTCCATCCTGCCAGAGCGCGTGGCTCCAGATCCCGATCCCAGCCTGCTTCTGAATAGTCGCGCGCCCAGCGGATTTTGCTGCGGCCAGCCACCACCATCAGGATTCCAGCGGAAAGGCAGAAGCTTGCGAGACTGCGCAGCCAGGCATCCGCCGTGCGAGTCTGGGGAGTGCCGGCAGGGATGCTTCCAGGCCAAAGCGCTTCGTAGTCATCCAGCACAAGCACGACGCGTTTGCGCTGGCCTTCCGTATGGCGCATGAAGCGATCCAGATCCGCGACGAAATAGCGGGCGATTTCTTCCGGAAGCTGCTCAGGCGTAAAGGCCATCAGGCGGTCAATGCCGGTCTGTCCGCCAATCAGCCGCAGAGCTTCCTCGACAGTAAACCTGGCACTGGCCGGCGTACCCTCCGTACCGCCCTGATCGTCCAGCAGCTGGCGCTGACCACCCGTGCCAACGTGATCCAGCATGCGCTGAACGCCATCCTTCAGGCATTGGCTGCGCGACCAGGGAACGTCATGATTTCCCGCATGGGTAAGGTGAACGGCAAGGAGGAGTTCAAAGCGAGGCATCGGGATGCTGAACTGCTCGATAAGCTGTGCGGCCAGCGTCGTCAGAACATGCAGGTGAGCTGTCGCGTAATCGGGCAATCCGCGTAGCGTCATAGCGGCGAACGGATGGGCATTATCGCCGCCAGAGGCAAGAATCTGGACGAAATGGCGCAGCAGGGTTGTCTTGCCCATGCCATCGGGGCCGTGGAAATCCAGAACGCGTAAGTCCTTGGCCGACGAAGCTTTAAGGTTCTGTTGAAAGAGGCTGATCTCGGCGTCACGGCCCACAAGGGGAGTAGTGGCTGGCCAGGAGGCTAGGCAGGGGAATGGCCCCTGAGAATCAGATACGTCCGCGATGGGCGAAGTCCGCGAGTGCTGCATAAAGAGCAATGTGCGCTTTGCGGCGCGTGCAATCAATCCTGTTTGTAAGGTGCGCAATATTTTGGCGTCGTGACGGCGCAGACTGCAAACAAGGATGGCAGGGATATCAGTTTTCCAGCAAGGCGAATCAGTTATTTTGATGCGTATACTCGTCTCTGAATCAGGGATTATTGCAGTCTAAGCGACAAAATATTTGAAAGCGTTGTGGTTGCAACAGTTTGTTGATCTAAATTGTGCAATTTTAAGGCCGATATCATTACAATCAGCAGAAAAAAACGTTTGCTGTATGGTAACTGTATAAATTGAAATGCTAAGCGTCGCAACTTAAGGTAATGGGTATTCCCCACCCTACCATGAAAGCAACCAGCCTTATCCCCCGGACCAGCAGGACAGCGGCGCAATTCTTCGGCGCTTGCAGCACATTGGCTGCTGCGGTTCACCGAAAGTCGCGTGCTTCGCGCAAGGGCTTCAGCCTCATCGAAATGATGACGGTAGTGGCAGTGATATCGGTAATGCTGTCGCTTTCTGGTCCGTCACTTATGTCGGTTATGACGGGCCGCTCGATTTCGCTGGGGCTCAACATGGTATCGAGCATGACCGCACAGGCTCGCCAGGCAGCTCTCTCCGGGGGACAGCCGGTCGCGCTGGTGATTACCGAGGCGGATGCAACGAACTCCGGCAGTACGCAGGCGCTGATTCTTTTGGCTGCAACAGGCACTGATTCCACGGGCACCATGCAGTGGAAGGCGAAGTGCATGTGGAATCAACTGCCCCGCAACGTTCTGGTGGAGGCTTTCGTTCGCAATGGTTCCCCCAGCTTTTTTAACCAGACGGGTACGGATACACCTCTTTCCGGCCCTCTGCCCGTGCTGATGAATAACAACACGATAACAAAGTACAGCTACATTGTTTTCTTTCCCGATGGCAGCGTGAGCGCCCCTACTTCCGGCCCCGCCGTCACGATCCGCAACCGCGGCAAAGTGAGTACAACGCCCGACTTCACGCTCGTCGTTCAGACCGACTCTGGCCGCGCTAAAGTAATCGCCAACTAAATGTTCTGCACTGGTAACGTTACGCCGCACTCTGTAGGGGAAATTTTACGTCACATTGCCTGAAAGGCTTCTGAGCTCTGGCTGGGCAGCCTGCGACGGCGCCTGGAGTGGTTCTTCCGCAGGTATTCGCACAGTCGGATATCAATCGATTAAGCTTCTGGCGGCGTTTATTAGCTTGGCATCTCTCTCTTGTCGGGATTTTGGTATAATTATCTTACCGATCAGAACATTACTCCCTGATCCGTTTTAGCGCCTTTCTATCTCCTTGTCCCTGTATGATTTATATGAGATCAACCATACGACGCACGCAGCGGTTGGCGTTCTCCCTGGTGGAGGTGGTGATGGCGCTGGGGGTGTTCAGTTTCTGCCTGGTCAGCGTTATTTATTTGTTGGGCGTCGGGCTGGGGTCCAGCCGGGAAAGCGCACGGGACAGCGCTCTGGCTGCCGCATTGCGGAGCGTGGATACAGAATTGCGCATGCTGCCCGCTGCCACCCTTGCCAATACAACCTGGAACAGCACAAATCTGTATTATTTTGATGGCGCAGGCAATCGACTGACGAACGCCGTGGCCAACATGGTGATGTACAGAGCCCGCGTAACACGCGTCCCGCCCAGCGCCGCCGGCAACCTTACGGGCGCAACCAATTCCACGTTTCATTACCTTTGGACGGTTAGCTTCTCCTACCCCGCGCCGCAGTATCCGATGACGAATACGCGCACTGTCGGGCGTACGCTCTACGGTTCTGGTCTGTCGACCAATCTCTACGAATAGCCACCAGGAACGTGAATCTAGATGCTGCATGGGATGGGTTGACCAGCTCTCATTATTCTCTTCTTCATATCACTGTGCACACCGTACCTACCACCCTTTCGGTGCGCCACCTTCGGCGCAAACATTCGGCTCGAGCCCTGCGCGGCACGCGCGCGTTTACGCTTATCGAGCTGATGGTGGCGGGTGCTCTTCTGATGGTACTTCTGGGGATCCTGTTCAGCGTTATCAATAACACGACCAGCGTTATCTCACGGGCTACTGAGCAGATCGACGTTACACGAGTCGCCCGCGAAAGTCTGGATCTGATTGGTCGTGATATTTCCAAGGCGGCTCTTCCCTGGAACCGCACCAGCACCAACTCGCTGCAGTTTCTCCTGAACCCCAGCGGCGCCCCAGCCAGCATGTCCAATCCGGACAGCCTCTTCTGGCAGGCGCCGGTGGCACGTAATGACGGCCGTGGTAACATGGCCATTATAGGCTACTTCGTGCTGCGCGATCTGCAAACCGCTACCCCCACCAAGACGCGACTGCAGCTTCGCCGTGCCTTCATCGAAGCGCAGAGCAGCAGCGGCGCTGCCAACAGTGAGTATATTATATACAGTAACCCCACGGCCTGGGCCAGCAGCACTGTCTTTGGAAACTTCGCCCCGGCCACTACCGATGCCGACAATCTCGCCGCCCAAAAAGGCTGGGTTGCCGATGGCGTTCTGGGTATGTGGGTACGTCTTCTCGATCGCACGGGCACTCCGCTGACTGCCAGCACCTTCGACAGCCGCCAGGCAGCCAGCACCTTCCTGGACAGCAAAAACACCACCAACAAGGTGACCTATCCCACCAATTACAGCGTTCTGCCTAGCTTTGTGGAGGTAAGTTTGGTATGCGTGGCTCCACGCCAGGTTGTGCGCATCAAATCTCTGCCCGCCGCTCCAACGACGAGTGCGACGAATTTTGAAGCTCCTATCGCCACCTACATGCAGCAGATCAAGGCTGCCAATCCGGGCATTGATTCAATTAATACATTCAGCCGCAAATTCAGAATTCTCCGTAGCGAATAACTTATTGGTCTATATCACACCAGCAGTGTTGTAAGGAAATGATACCCAGTCTGAACTTTTGCAAGGTTTTGTGATCTGATTGCGGTGCGATGCTTCCAGTCCTGTACACATCGCGTCTCATCCTCCGCCCATTTACATTAGAGGATTGCGAAGACGTGCAACGTTTGGCCGGACATGAGGAAGTTGCGCGTATGACGGCTAATATTCCGCATCCCTATCCGCCTGATGCAGCAAAGGCGTGGATTGAGATTCATGAGCCGGCATATGCAAAGGGTTTGCTGGCATCTTTTGCGGTGACGAAAAAGGATGACCAGAAGCTGATGGGATGTGTTGCCATTGGTCTGAATCAAGTGGATATGAGAGGTGAACTTGCCTACTGGATGGGCGTGCCATACTGGAACCAGGGATTTACTACGGAGGCTCGCGAGTGCGTGCGCTTCTGCTTTGAGCAATTTAATCTGGCCAAGGTGAGCGGTGCTTTCTTCTCAATTAATGCGGCTTCCGGTCGAGTGATGCAGAAGCTGGGTATGGTTCAGGAAGGCTACCGGCGACGCCATATGATGAAGAATGGAGTGCTGACGGATCTCGTAGAGTATGCCGTTCTGCGGGAAGATTTTAGGTCATCGGCCAAGCTCTGACTCCATGGCTTCTCACTGTGCACACATAGTACACAGTGCTTTCGCTTTTGCCTCCAACTAAGAGACAGGCTATTGTGGTCGCGTGGCTTCTTCTTATGCTTCGCTATTGGGATGGGTTGTGTTGGGCGCCGCGCCATTTTCGGCGTGTGCAGGCGCGTTACCGGTTACGCTTTGCGGAACTGCTTTGGGTCAGGTAGCAAAGAAGCAAAATGCCGCCCCGACAAGTGCGGCGTTTGGCGAAAACGATTTTGTCCTCATCTCTGGTCCGGTGGATCCCCGTGTTGCCTACGCAGTACGTACCTCTACCAGTCAGCTTGAAGTTGCCGTGGAAGTGGACCGCCTCGCCGATACGAAAGAGGCGCCGCGTGTGGAGCTGGGTGCAGCCATGGAACAGCGAGTTGTCCTCAACAGCACGAAAGCAGGCAGCCCCACAGGCCTCGCAGCAAATCGAGTGCGATATATCTTTACGGTGCCCAAACAACAACTTGGCGGCTCGGCACTGCCATGGAGCCAGCTGCGGATGGCCATTCGAGTTGTCTGGACCGATCCCCGTATGCCCGCGGATCCTTCGCATCCCGGCCAGACGATTCCTCGGCTGGCTCTCAGATTTTTTGATAAAGGACCGGGCGCAGACTTTCAGCAACTATCTGTTTCAACTTCCGCCTGGCAGGCATTTGATTTCGTGGCCTACGGCAATGTGATCAGCGCAAAGAAAGATGTGCTGGCCATTGATTTTCGGCAACCTGCGGACGGGCGAGCTTCCATTATCATCAATGACAAGGGCGGCAACCGTATCCGCAATCTGGTGAGCGGCGCTGACTTTTCCAAAGGCGATCAACGTGTGGCGTGGGATGGCCGCGACGATTCCGGCAAGCCTGTCGAGTCCGGTGATTATGCATGGCAGGTCATAACGCATGCAGGCATCAAACCGCATTACCAGTTTTCCTACTACAATCCCGGTTCTCCGCCTTATGGTCGTGCAACTCCGGGCAGCAACTGGGGAGGGGATCACAGCGATCCCGTAGCGGCGGCAACCTTTGGCAGCGACGTGTACCTGGGCTGGCCGGTAGCGGAGTCCGGCAACAATATTATTCGAGTCAATCTGGATGGCCATAAGGAAGGCGACTACAATATCCCCGCGCATGTTGGTGGCGGCAGTGCGCTTATGTTGGCAGCGGATGGCGAGCGCCTGTATGTGGCTTCTGAAGGTAAGCCCTGGTACGAAGCCTTTACTCAAAATGCGGACGGAACGTGGGATTGCCGGCGACCTCTCAATATTCTTGCCTACGCCCGCACCGGCGAGTCTATCCGCTACGGAGGATCGCGTGGAGAAGCGCTGATCACACAAAATTACCTGAAAGGCTCGGGGCCCATCCCAAAATGGGTGCCTTCTCCCAATAACCTGGCTGGATTTGTACTCTATAGAGGCAGACTGTACGTATCGCTGAAGCAGGAGGACCGGGTTGTGGCTATAGATCCCAAAACCGGCAAACAGACGGGCGAGTTTTCCCTAAAAAAAGCCGGACTTCTTGCGGTATCGCCGAGTGGTCGCCTTGCAGCATTTTCAGCGGACGAGATGGGTTGGCTGGAGCCGGATACGGGCAAATTTGTTGCTGTCGGCAAACCTGGCGTTCTAATGCCGCGGGGGCTGGCTATCTCTGCCGCAGATGAGTTTATCGTGAGCGATAATGGCCCTGATCAGGACATCAAGGTTTTCGGGCCTGATGGCAAGCTGCTGAGGCAGATAGGATTAAAAGGCGGTCGCCCCAACCTCGGTGTGTGGAATGCCGATGGCGTATATCAACCGTTCGGAATCGCTTTGGATAGCCGCGGAAAGCTATGGGTTACCGAGCAGGATTCCATGCCGCGACGCGTCAGTCAGTGGGATTTTTCCACGGGGCGCATTGCAAAGGAGTTCTTCGGCCCATGTCACTATGGCGCGGATGGCGGTGGTTTTGATTATAAGGATTCATCGCGATGGATCGGTGGAGGCGTGCTGTGGAATGTGGATTTCAAGACTCAGTCAGCACAGCCGATTTCGACGCTTTATCGCAAGACTTCTCCCGCGCAGCTTGTGGATAATCTGCACGGCGGATTGCTCCACTTTGTGCACAAGGACGGTCGCACATTTGTAATCAGCCAGACAAAACAGGTTGTGGTGTTCGAACTCACCAAGGATCAGATCCTGAAGCCGCTTGCCATGGTGGGATCCCTGCAGCGAGTGGCCAACTCCAAGCGCTGGACTCTCCCACTGCCGCTGGCAGAGGTTCCTGCCGTCAAGGAGGCCATTCTCAAGGCTTGTGCGAAATATAAGATCGATGCGACGAATCTCTTCGTTCCTTCGGATCGGGATGCCGGTCGTATGGAGATCCCGGAGAATGTGCTGAAGGACGCGGATCTGAGTTTCCTTTGGGTGGATCGCGATGGCAATGGGTTGATCAGCCCGGACGAATTTCAGTTCCTGCCCGCGACCCAGCGTTGGGCTCTGGCCTACTGGGGCAATGGTTTCCTGGACACGGCTCTAAAGATTCCCGTTACGACAGCAGATAACAGCAAGACGGTGCTCGTTGATCTGACGCCACAAAGTTATCTTCCCTCAGGCGCGCCGGATTATCAGTTGCAGGCAGCTTTGGATAGAGCTGTTACTATGCCAGCACTGCCGCCAGATCTGAACGCGATGGCGGTAGACAGGCAATCGCGCCTGCTGGTAAACGGCAACCCGATGACTGCGTACGATTCCGCGGGTAAACTGCTCTGGACCATACCCAACAACTGGCCGGGCGTGCATGCTTCACAGAAGTCACCGTTGCCCACCCGCGGGGTGATGCAGGGGCCGCTTTTCTTCCTGGGCACAGCGCCGCTGGATGCGAAGTCGGACGTCACCATTCTGAACGGTAACCACGGGCGGTTCTTTGTGGTTTCAACCGATGGCATTTTGCTGGATGAGCTCTTCGCCGATATCCGTATTTCCCGCGAAGGCGGTGCGTACATGATCGGTGGCGAACCATTTGGTGGATTCTTTGAGAAGTCGGAATCAACCGGGAAGTATTATCTACAGTCTGGCCACACCGACTATCGCATTTTCGAGATTTCCGGCCTCGACACGATCAGACGAAGCGAAGGCTCTCTGAAAGTAACGCCCGAACAGGCCGCTATCATTGCCTCCCAGCGTACGGAAGCAGGCACCTTAACAGATACCGCTCCCAGAGAGGCCGCTGTTGTGGAATATACCCAGACAAAGCCGCTGGCTGCTGATCCCGAGCAGTGGCCCGGCAAATGGCTGATTACCTGGGGGGATTCCAAAGCGGCCTATCCGTACTGCGAAGTAAAGGTGCTGCGCGTGCGTGATAGTGAGCGACTGCGTATCGCGTGGCGCGTGAAGGATCCGTCGCCCTTCGTGAATACCGGCAAGGACTGGATGCAGCTTTTCAAGACAGGGGATCTGGTCGCCTTCGAGTACTCCACAAATGCCCATGCGCCGGCAAATCGGAAAAAGCCAGTGGCGGGTGACCGCAGGCTCTTCATTTCGCTTTTTGAAGGAATGCCAGTGGCCGTGCTTTACGATTATGTGAATTCCGATGCAAAAGCGCCCGTATCCTTCAGTAGTCCGTGGAGATCGGAGAAGATTGATAAAGTGACGCAGGTCGCCGACGCCAGGATAGAGGTAATGCGTCCCGAGGGGAGAACCGGATATACGGTAACCGCAGATCTTCCGCTGGAGGCACTGGGATTACCCATGCCAGGAACTGCGGCAGCTTTGCGCGGGGACTTTGGCGTTCTGTATGGCGACACTGCAGGCACAATTACTTTGCTGCGTTCGTATTGGTCAAACAAAGAAACGGGTCTGGTGAATGACGTGCCAGGTGAGGCCGCGATTCAGCCGGCAAACTGGGGGACGCTGAACTTCAGCAAGTAAATTTTACCAGGCACTATATATAATGAAGAAAACGAGAATGTGGCTGGGCATCGTCAAAACAGGAGTTGCGCTTACTCTGGTGACACTGTTCTGTGCGGTAACTTCGTCCGCTGCACCAGTGCTGGTCTGCGAAGGAATTCTGGGTAACTCTGGCGGTGGAGGGGATACTCTGGTCCGCTATACGGCTCCCCTGCCGCAGGGAGCGGGAGTAGCCGTTGATGAATACGGTTTCCTGTGGGCTACTGGTGGTCCGGGGCGCATTAATCGCTACGCGTTGGATGGCCGGCAGATCGCCACATACACACTGCCCTCGGAAGATTCCTTGCCCAAACGCATCATTAAAGCGGGCGACAAGATCGTGGTTCTGGCGAAAGGTGAGCTCTTTACAAGAAGCACCGCTCTAAACACGACAGAAGCTTTCACCTCGCTGGAAATCAAAGCGGCCGGGATCAGCAGCAATGCCGTGCAAGGCAAAATTGCCTGCTGGCAAATTCCATCGCAGAAAGACGAGCCCTTTACGCTGTTTCTTACCGAGGTAACCGGGGGAACTCGCACAGACCTTGCTGAAGTCCCTGGTATTCATAATGTAGAAATGGCAGCGGATGGCTCTGTTCTTGTGGAGTATCGTGGCGTTGCGACAAAGTACGGTCAGGATGGCAAGCTTGTGTCGGACTGGAACAAGAAGCTTCCCGGCACAGGACTCGTGAGGGCAGGGGACTACTACTATTGCTTCACGCACAGCTCCACTATTCAGCGCCTGTCCGCGGACCTTGTGATGTCACCGGGCGTCGTGCTGGGTGGTGCATCGGGTTCTGTAATCGCTAAGATGCCGATAGATGCGGATATTCGACTCTCCACCGGTCTTGCACATGTGTCCGGAAATATTTATGCCGTCGCGGGCTATGGCGGCACTGTGATGCTGCTTGCTTGGAACGAGGAGAAGGCGCAGTTCAGTGTACAGCGCCGGATTGGCGGGCTTCCTTGCTGCTCAGGGCTTTATTTGTCACCAGATGGCTGGGTCGTGGCTAACGCAGGGGCATGGTCAGCAGATGCGCGCCCGGATTCCCCTCTGGAATTTGGCAGCCCAATTGATCCGGACGGAATGCGGCAGCCCGTTATGCTCCGTGGGGTGGTGATAGCTCCCGCCTTCCGTTACGGGGGGCGTCCCAACTTCCTGGCCTTTTCGCTCAAAAGTCTGAGTGATCTGGATGACGTGAAAGTGGATCCGTTTACGAAGAAGGCCGCCGGTGCTGCAGTAGTGATACTGCGCAAACAGGACTGGGTTCTTGTGGCAGAGCAGGATGGCGTATGTCGTGGCTTTCGAGTCAGTTCGCGAGGTTCCTCGTCGAATTCGGCGAAGATCCCACTGGAAACGTCATCGGGGATTACGTCGCTGACTTCCATTGCCAGCCCTGATGGTCTGAAGCTGTATGCAGCGGCGGATGGCGCCATCGTGGAGTTTGCCGTAGCGCCCGAAGAAACAGGCAACGCTGATTCCCCTGGTGGCTATACCGAGAAGACTCGATGGAAGGGCTGGGGCACGGCCGAGTCGGAGACCTTCGGCGGACGCGTCTATGTCGCGGCGGATAAAGATCGCGTCTGGATATCAGATACGGAGAAAAACAGGGTGCTGTGCTTTGGTGCGGATAAGCAACTGATTGCTGCGTTCACCGGCGAAGGGGATGAGGCGCTGGACAAACCAACCGTTATTTCGGCAAACGCAGAGCAGGCCGTGGTCTACGATTCCGGAAAACAGCGGATTGTGAAGCTGAAGCTATTGAAAGACAAGACCTTGGCCGGAAAATAGCCGGCGCCAGTCGCTGGCGCGGATGGCGTAGTATGTTATCCTTATTGAAGTATTTCTTCGATGCAGTAGCAACTTTTCCAGTTGTGGAGAGTTGAATGTTACATAATACGAGATTGGCGAAAGGTTCGATTCAAAATCGTGCGCGCCCCTCCCTGCTGTCCCACATTATTCCGAAGTCAACGTTATTATGAAGATCCTGAATCTCTCCAAACTTAGCCTTACCTGCGCGATTGCGCTTCTCGCAGCTCCTCTGATGCCGGTTCTCCATGCCGCTGATGCACCGGCCACAACGCCTGCCACGGGTACGGATTCCAAACCCGCCACGGATGACAAGGATAAGGACAAGCCGGAGAGGAAGCGTGGTGACCGCGGCCCTGGTGAACGTGGTCCTCGTGGTGGTGGTGCGCTGGCCGAGCGCTACAATCGTGCCGACGCTGCTGAGCGCGCGAAAATTGAATCTGATCTTGGCCTTAACGATGATCAGAAAGCAAAGCTGAAGACCGCAGCGGAGAAGTTCAAGACCGATGCTACTGCCATTAAGGAAGACAAGACTATCGACGAGAAGGATAAGCGTCCCAAGATCCGTGAAGCCGGCAAAGCCTTTATCGACACGCTGGCAGGGATGCTAACGCCAGAGCAGAAAGTAAAGCTGGAAGAACTGCAGAAGAAGCAGATGGAAGAAATGATGAAGAATCGCGCGAAGCGCGACGGCAAGCCCGGTGACAAGCCGGACTCCAAGCCCGAAGAACCTGCCAAGCCCTAATCCCCTGCTTTAAAGCTTACCTTTCGAGGGGAAACAACACAGCGGCGCATTCCCTGAATGCGCCGCTTTCGTGTCCAGTCGGAGTGAATGAGAGATACACGCAGACGACTCCGATAACCATTTCCCATTGCTGCAATGCCTGAGACTTCGGCGAGTAATGAGGTTGCGCTATTGTATCCTATTTATCTTCTGATACTTACGGGGATAAAGGACCCCTTTCCGAAGATTCCCAACAGCCAGGACTGCAACCAGGCGATGGCAAAAATCAAAAAGGCGGACCAAAAATCACAAAAAACAGAGG
>JBGGNE010000252.1:0-48449 GCA_041287705.1 Methylacidiphilales bacterium
AATAGACAGGAAAGCAGGAAACGGAGGAAGAAGATCAGGCTTGCTTAACCACAAAGACTCCAGGACACCAGGTTTCTAACCCGGATTTTCCAACTTCCTGTTATGGGTTGATCTTCATGCGCACCACTTCTAATCACACCCCTGCTGGCAATGATCGGCTGCGTTCCCGGTTCGGCTGGATCAGGCGGATCATCCCTGCTTCTTTTAGCTGGCAGAAGATAAATGATCAGGATGCCAAGGAGGCCAAGACAGAACCCAAGAATACCGCCCAGGCCTTCCCGCGTACCAACGGAAAACCGCAAGCCGAAATACATGGATGATATCTTTCGACGCTTTGAGATTGGCGGTCGTCACAAAGAAAAACCCCGGTCGCTGATGGGCAGCGCCGGGGTTTTCCTGCAGCAGATAGTAACTGAGGATCAACCTGTATTACGCAGGCCGCCGGAAACTCCGCTGATGGTCAGCTCGATAACTTCCCGCAGATCGGCTTCTTCCTGGGTTCCGGTATTTTTCAGGCCGCGAAGGCGGCGGATGGATTCGACCTGGATGTAGTTGAGCGGATCAACATACGGGTTGCGCAGTTCCACGGAGCGGCGAAGGACGGGCTCGTTGTCCAGAAGTCCCTGCTGTCCTGTAACTTCCAGGATAGACTTGATGGTGAGGTCGTACTCGTCCTTGATGATGCCGAAGATGCGCATGCGGATGGCTTCATCCGGAACCAGATCCGCGTAAAGCGCGGCAATCTTCATATCGGCTTTCACCAGCGTGAGCTGCGCGTTGTCGATAACGGTAGTGAAGAACGCCCATCCCTTGTACATGGCCTGCAGCATCGCCTTGCCATCATCGCGCTTCAGCACTTCGTTGAGAGCGGAGCCCAGGCCGAACCAGCCGGGAAAGACGCAGCGGCTCTGCGTCCAGCTGAACACCCACGGAATGGCGCGCAGATCTTCAACCGTCCTGGTGGCTTTGCGGAAGCTGGGGCGGGAACCCAGACGCAGCGTGCTGATCTCGTCGATTGGCGTGGCGCTTTTCCAGAATGTAATGAAGTCCGGATCCTTGTGAACCAGGGCGGCGTAGGCCGTGAAGCTCGCGTCGGACATGTCCTGCATGGCGTTGCGCCATTCCTCGGACACATGCGCAGGCTTCTGGGCTGCGTAGGTGCCGAGGAGGACGCCGTAGGCCATCTGCTCCAGAATGCGGTGCGCCAGATCGGGATCGTGATAGCGCGTGGAGAGAACTTCGCCCTGCTCGGTGATGCGTATGGCGCCGTCGCACAGACCGCATGGCTGGGCCAGGATGGCCTGAGCGGCTGGACCGCCGCCGCGGGCGATGGAACCGCCGCGACCGTGGAAGAGCGATACCTTGATGGAGGTGCGTCGACACACTCGGACGATATTCTCCTGCGCCTTGAAGAGCGCCCAGTTGGCCATCACGTAGCCGCAATCCTTATTGCTGTCGCTGTAGCCGACCATGATGTTCTGGCGATCCCCGCGCCTGCGCAGATGGCGGCGATAATAGGGATGCGAGAACATATCGCCCAGAATTTCGGGCGCGCGGTCCAGATCGTCCATCGTCTCGAACAGCGGCGCGATGTCGAACGGTGTTCCGCACCATTCCATAAAGAACAGCAGCTCAAGAACATCCGACAGAGCATCCGCCATGCTGATGATGTAGATGCCGATCGATTCCTGACCGTACAGGGCGCGGGCGGCGTTGACGACCCGGATGGGGCCCAGGATATCGTCCAGCGCTTCGGGCAGCTCCTGATGCTTAGCGGAAAGCTCGCCTACACCATTCTGGAAGAGCTTCGTCAGCAGTTCCACGCGGCCGGCTTCATCCAGGGACAGGTAATTATCGTGAACGCCGATGGTCTTCAGCAGCAGCGCCAGCGCATCTTCATGCTTGCCGGAGTGCTGGCGGATATCCAGGTGAGCCATGTGCGTCCCGAAGATGGAAACCTGCTGTTGCAGACGGCGCAGTTCGCCATCAGCCAGCATCGCGCCACGGCCACGCTTCAGGCTGTCGGAAATGGTGTCGAGCGTATGGGTGATGTGCTTGCTGGTAATGATGCCCTTTGGCGCGTCGGAAACACCAGAGCTGCCGGCGGGGGGCGCCGAATGCGGCAGAGGCTTGCGCGAGGCTTCCAGCAGAGCGGCGCCGGAGGTCTGATCGAAAGCGCGCTGCAGTTCCGCGCGCAGACCGGCCAGGACGAGGCGGTGCGGCTCGTTGGGATAACGGGCAGCCAGCGCCTTCACGTGCTCGGAGATCTGCTCATTGCCGCGAAGCAGCTCCTTCATGCTGTTGGAGATGCCGTCGCGCTTGCTGCTGACGCTGAGAAGACGCGATGCCTCATGAATCCCTTCGCTCAGCTTATCGATAGCCAGGCGGCGATGAATGGCGAGAACGGATGCGGTGATGGAAGGCGTAACATTAGGGTTGCCGTCGCGATCGCCGCCAATCCAGCTTCCGAACGTAAGCCAGCGCTGCGGGGCCGTAACGCCGGGGTAATGCTTCGCCAGGGCGCGCTCCAGATCATACTGCAGGCGCGGCAGGGTATCCCACAGGGCGATGTCGAAGTACCACATGCCGGTCTTCACTTCGTCGGTGACCTCCGGCTTGTTGGTGCGCGAGCGATCCGTCAGCCACAGGCTGGTGATTTCGCGCTCCATGTCCTCTTCGGGATCGAAGCTCCAGCTGGGTTGCATGCCGGACTCGCTGCGCAGGCTCTGGGCCAGGCGCTGCAGCTTGGTCAGCATGGTGCGGCGCTTGCTTTCAGTCGGGTGCGCGGTAAAGACGAGCTCGATATTGAGCTGATTGACAAGCTGTTGCATCGCCTGGGCGTTGACGCCGGCCTTCTTCAGGTCGATAACGGCGGCTTCAATGCTTTCGCGAAGCGGAGGCGCTGTGGGATCAAGGCGACGCTGTTTGCGGCGTTCGCGCAGCAGCTGGATGCGGTAATTTTCTTCGGCCAGGTTAACGAGTTCGAAGTAGGTGGAGAAGGCCATGGCCATCTCGTAGGCTTCCTTGGCGTCGAGCTGGCGCACTTCCAGTGCGAGGCTTTCGGCGGCGCCGGGTTCATCGGCGCGGCGCGCTTTGGCCAGTTGCCGGATGCGCTCCTCAAGGTTCAGCATGGCCTGGCCTTCCAGCTTGCTGATGACGGCGCCGAGCACGTTGCCCAGGCGGCGGATTTCCGAAGACAACTTATCGAAACCGGGGGAGGGTGAGGGAGTGGGAGCGTCGGTCATGACGGACAGAAAAACTCCGCGATTCCGCGAGAGAAGACAATCGGAAATTTCGAGTATTTTCCGAGGGAAAGACAGAGTGCATTGACCGTTTTTGCACGCTTTGCAGCTTTGGATGGTCGGGTGCTGGGCACTTTGGCCGTTTACAGCCATTCACGGCTGTATCTTTGTCGTATACGGACCTGTTTTTATTTGAAAACTTTTGTCGTGTGTTACGTCGAATCGATAGCGATATCACTATGCGCTCACCTTCTCGTCACTTGCTACTTTTAAGATTGCTGCGGTCAACTGTCGTTATTTGTGTGGCTGTACTTGTGCTTGTACAGGCAACCACCTCAGTTCTTGCCGGCGTTGGCGATAAATATGCCACGCTTTCTTTGAAGGACGGGCGCGTCTTGATGGATGTGCGCGTGACAGAAGTACTGGCTGACGCTCTTAAGGTTGCGCATCGGGATGGCGGTGGACGTATTCTGTGCGGGTTGCTTCCGGATGCGGTTGCCAAACGCTATGGCTTTACCGACGAAACCGCAGAGAGTGCCAAAGAGCAGGACGAAATGCGGAAGCGGGAAAATCTCAAAAAGCTTTCGCAGTATGATGCGGAAATGAAAGCTGGCGTAGTGGCTAAGGAGGAAGCAGGAAGGAAACGAATTGAAGCAATGATCGAATGCAGGGTTAAAGAGCGGGAAGCGCGCAGGCAGGAGGCGATACGGCTGGCGGAGAAGGAGGAGGAGCGGCAGCGCCAGGAAGAAGCCCAAAAGGCGTATGAGGCAACGCCGGAATATCAGCGAAAGAAAGCCGAAGAGGAACGCCTGGCGGCAATAGCAAGGGATGACGCACGTCGAGAGGACGATCGCAGAGAGGCGACGCGCCGTGAAGAGGCTGCTTGTGAAGACGCTCGTCGAGAATATGCACGCCGCGAGGAAGAGCGCAGGCAGGAGGCTTGCCGGGCGGAGGCAGCTCGTGAAGAAGCTCGCAGGTGCGAAGAACGGTGTCAGGAGGAATATTGCAGGACGCAGCGAAGAAATAGCGTATGCCCATCAGAATCTACAACAACGACTACGGCAAAGCCCTCAAGCGAGATGACGGACTATCAACGAGAAGGAGCCGCTAAACGAGCCAGCAGCGTTCCGTCCATTAAAAGAAGATAGCCGCTGCTCCCTGAATACAAAGGCTGGCTGGTAAGTCTCCAGCCTGTGTCCGTGTCAGTCCCCGTCCTGCCCATAGACGATGGTCGGCACATCTTCCGAGCGCTCGGCTGCACGCTCGCGCCATGTCTTCTTCTTTGGTGCGGCCTCTGCGGAAGCGGCAGAGGAAGCCGGCGCGGTTGTATCTGCCGCGCCACGCGAGAAGTAAGCGGATTTCCGCTCGCCAAACAGATCCGTGCCGATCCGCACTTCTGTTGCGCCTTCTTCTATGGCAACCTCCATGTCGTGGCTCATGCCCATGCTGAGCGCGGGGAGTTTGAGGCCGGAGCTCTGCTCGATCTTGTCGCGCAGTTCGCGCAGTTTCGCAAAGATGGGGCGCACTTTCTCTGTTTGAGTGGCGTAGGGGGCGATCAGCATCAGCCCTTCCAGGCGCAGGCGATGCATGTCATTGACTCGCTGGGCAGTCAGCAGAGCATCTTCAGGCCGCAGGCCAAACTTCGCGCTTTCGGCGGCTACGTTTACCTGCAGCAGCACGGCCAGTTCGCGACCCGCGGCGGCGGCGCGCTTATCCAGCTCCTCGGCCAGTTCCAGGCTGTCCACGCTGTCGACACGCTGAAACATCGCGGCAACATCCTTAGCCTTATTCTTCTGCAGGTGACCGATAAAGTGCCACGTGCCTGGCAATCCCGAGCCGCCCAGCTTCAGTTTGGCCTCCTGCGTTTTGCTCTCGCCAAAGTGGCGGATGCCGGCTTTCCACGCCTCTTCCACCGCTTCGCGCGGGTGATTCTTCGAGACGCCGATCAGCGTGATCTCCTCCGCGGAACGACCTGCTTTGGCTGCGGCGCGCGCAATGCGCTGTTGTATCGCGGCATAGCGCTCGGCAAAGGTATCGGCCAGTTTGGGTGTCGCGGAATCAAAGGAAGGAGTAGGGGATGTGGCCATGTGTGAAGATAAATGGAAATGACGCTTAATACCGTTTACTATAAGATCAGTTAACTTTATGCTTAAAGATACCGCAAAAGCGAACGGCTTTCAGCCCTCAGAATCAAAAAAAACGGTCCATTAGCCAAATTGAAGCAAATATAAATTGACCGGGTCATTAGTCGGTCTTATTCTAATAAGCGTGCAAGTCGAGTCGTTTAAAATATTTCGTGATCTGGTGGAGTCCCAAAGCTTCAGCAAAGCTGCCACCATGAATTTCATCACCCAATCCGCGGTGAGTCAACAAATCCGTGCCATGGAGGAGCGCTTCCGCGTCCCTCTGATTGAGCGCACGAATAAACGGTTCGGCTTGACCCGTGAAGGGCAGGCGCTCTACGAGACCTCCAAGCAGGTGACCTATCACTATGAGGGTCTGCAGCACCAGCTGGAGGAGATGCGCAATGTCGTCTCCGGAACCATCCGCGTCAGCACCGTGACGAGTATTGGTCTGCACGAGTTGCCTCCCTTCCTGAAGAAATTCCTGCGCGAGTTCCCCAACGTGAAGGTTCAGGTGGATTACCGCCGCAGCAACCAGGTGTACGAAGAAATTCTGGAAGGCACCAGCGACCTTGGTCTGGTGGCGTTCCCCTCCCAGAAGAAGAGCATTAAGGTGGAGCCTTTCCGCCGTGATCGCCTGGTCGTGATCTGTCACCCCAACCACAGCCTGGCGCGCAGCACGGAAGTGAGCCTGGTGGATCTGGCCAACGAAAAATTTATCGCCTTTGAGTCCGATATCCCCACGCGTAAGGCCGTGGACCGCATTTTCCGCGACGCCAGCCTGGAAGTTCGCACGGTGGCCGAGTTCGATAACATCGAAACGGTGAAGCGCGCCGTGGAAATCGAGTCGGGCCTCAGCATCGTCCCCCGCGCAACCGTGGAGCAGGAAGTAAAGAACGGCTCTCTGGTAGCGGTGGAATTCAAGGATAAGCCCTTCTACCGTCCGCTGGGGATTATCTACAAAAGCGGACGCGTTCTTTCGCCTGCCATGAAGCGGTTCTTGAAAACGCTGCGGGAAGGCGTAGAAGATGAAGTGTATGAAAAGCCGGCCCGGTGAAAATAGAAAACGCTGCGCACCACCGCTAAACGCCACGCCTGATGGCGAGGCCGTGCGCCGCAAAATCTATGCCCACCTGGAATCGCGCGGGCTGCGTCTGACGACGCAGCGCATGGCCATTATCGAGGCCGCTTTCAGCACTACGGATCATTACACCGCGGAGGATCTTCTGGCCTCGGCGCAGAGAATCGACCCTTCCGTATCGCGTGCCACTGTATATCGCACGCTCCCCATTCTGGTGGAAACCGGGCTGTTGCAGGAGCTGGATCTGGGCCGCGAGTTCAAGTATTACGATCCGAACTACGCGACACACCCCACGCACAATCACCTGATATGTATTAACTGCAAGCGCATCCTGGAGTTTGAGGATGAAGCGCTTGAGCAGCGGGAAAACAGCATCGTCCAGTCCATGGGCTTTCGCCCTACCAGCAAGCACCTCCGCGTTGAAGCCGCCTGCGAAGCGTTGCGTGTCAGTGGCACCTGCCAGTTTGCATCAAAGAAATAGCGGCTTATTATCAATAATTAAGCGCCACGAAATCCCCCGTAAGGCTTCCGCAGATCTGACCGCCAAATTCCAGCTTTGCGCTTACGGAGATACGCGCTTTCTTGTGGCGTTTCAGAGTATTCAGGAACCGGGCGAGTTCCGTGGAAAGCTCGCTGGCGGCTTCATCTGCGGCAAACTGCGCGGTGGAGGTGAATCTTCCCACGATGGGGAGGGTGTACTCCATGGTGTTGCGCTGGATGACCAGGCGGGTTTCGGGGCCGTGGCCGGCGCGGCGCAGGCTGGTGTGGAGAAGACACCATGCACTGAGAATGGCGACTGCGGAGGCGCTGCCGCCGAAGACCGTTTCGCGGTGGTTGATATTGGGTTCCAGAGGAGCGGAGAGTTTGACGCTGTGCGAAGTAATGCTGAGGACCTCGACCTCCATCGCTTTTGACAGGGGAATGTGATCGTAGAGGTACTGCTGAAGTTCGGGTTCGTTCATGGGGACATTCCATCGACAGGGATGCCTCGTAGCATTATCCGCAAACAGCGCTTGTCAAATGCTCGTTGACCAACTCCTACCTACCACTCGTTGAATGGGGGAGGGATTCGCCACTCAGATTTATCGGGACAGATAGAGTTATCCAGGTATTGGATGGCGAAGCGGAGATCCATACGGGCCTGGGCCAGGGCAGACGGATTTGGAGGAGCGGTCAGTTCGCTCAGTTTACGGGTGGCCAGTTTAAGGACTGATGCGGTGTGGCGCAGCCAGAAGAGACGCTCGGCATGCAGCGGGGGAAGCGATTTGAGACAGAGCGGAGCCGGTGCAGGAGGAGAAACTGGAGGAAGGGGCGCCAGCCTGGCAGGTCCGGCTTCTTTCAGCGACAGGAAGGGAATTGCTGGAGGAGGCCGCACAGGTCTGTTGGCGGGATTCAGCAGGTTGAATGCGGGCTGAAGGAGCTCAGGTTTTCCAGGTTGTCGGTAATTCAGGAGGTCGTGCACCTGAGAGCTTAGCGGCAGAGACGGTGCTTTAGGTGAAACTGTGCCTGTCGAAGGAGAATCCGGGCCGGAGCGTTTTTGAGTGGCGAGCGCTTCCGCTTCGGCGTCACTCATGGCGGTATGCATCAGGGTGCGCAGTTCCTCTATTTCGGAGGCGAGTGTTCTTCCTGCGGTAACTTCCCGCTCTGGAAAGTCCGGGGCATGGCGTATAGTGTGAACGATCATGCAGCGTAGCGCTTTGGAAGAGATGATGAAGGGCATGCGGCTCCTTGATAAGTGAAAGTTGCTGACATACCGCCGCAACTCTGTGACCAGCTTAGCCCGACCCCGCCCAGGCTCAGACTGAGGTGTTGCGCTGGCTGCGGAGAAGCTGATACTGGGCGACGATTTCCCCGCCGAAGCGCTCGGGCCAGGGGCCGCCGTAGAGGTGTTCGTTGGTGCGGACGAATCCGTTTTTCTCCAGCACGCGAAGCGAGGCGTTGTTGCGCAGCAGGGCGCCGCTGTAGAGTTTCTTGAGAAAGAGGCGGTTGAACGCGTAATCAATGGCCAGACTGGCGGCCTGTGTCGCGATGCCTTTGCCCCACTGCGGGTAGGCCACCCAGTAATCAAGCTGTGCCGTGCCTTCATTCCCCCGGACGTCATTGAGCGTCATCAGACCGCAAAAGGCTTCCTCTGAAAGGATGGCGAAGGTGCACTGCGTGTTACGCTGCCAGGCCGTACGAGCGCTGGTGACAAACGTTTCGGCGGCGCCATCCGGGTAGGGGGAGGGGAGGTTGCAGGTTGCGTGCAGCCTGGTGTCGGAAGCGTAGTTCTGTATGCTTCTCACGTCCACTTTATCGACGGGCCTTATGCTGACACGGGTGAGAGGGCGGGTATAAAGTGTGGGCATTCTAAGGTGCTCCCTTTGTGAGGCTGTGGTGGCAGCTGGTGTGACCTTCGCGATCCGCGTGACGCCGCTGGACCGGAAGAGACAGTTGAGCTACAATGCCACCGGAACGTCACGTCGGCATACTAAAGTGACGCCTTGTCTAGGACAAGCTTATTGAGACATTTGCTGCATTTGCCGTCATGACTGCGCCCCCTTCTTCCGCCTCGACGTTACAGCGCCGCAGTGACGTCGCGTCGCTCCCGGAACAGAGGGAGCGGGATCACGCGCAGGGTCAACAGCCATGGATAGGCTCGGCGTGGGTGGATGGCGCGTTTATCCTGGCGCCGCCGCTTCTGGCAGCCGGGGTTGTGATGGTATGGCGCGCGATATACGGTGGGGCGGCCGATCCACTGCCGGTATGGGCATGGGTGGTCCTGGTGATGGCCATTGACGTCGGCCATGTCTACAGCACGTTGTTTCGCACTTACTTTGATCGCGACGAGATGGCGCGGCACGCCACGCTCTATACAGTAATACCGGCGGCGGGCTGGCTGTGCGGTATGCTGCTCTATAAGTATGATGCCATGCTGTTCTGGCGCTCGCTGGCTTATCTGGCAGCGTTTCATTTTGTGCGGCAGCAGTATGGGTTTCTGAAGATTTACAGCAGGCGGGAGAAAGACCACCCCGTGGCCTGGGTGCGGCTGGATGCGGTAATAATCTATCTGGCCACGCTTTACCCATTGATCTTCTGGCACGCTAATCTGCCGCGGCGGTTCGAGTGGTTTATGCCGGGTGACTTCCTGACCTTGCCCGAGGCGCTGGGCTGGGGACTGGAGCGTGTCGTCTGGGCCCTCTATGTGGGGGCCGCTGTGCTGTATATTGCCAAGGAAGCATGGCTGTGGCAGACGCGTCGCTACTTTAATGTGCCAAAGAACGTGCTGGTGGTGGGCACCGCCGTGGCATGGTACATGGGGATTGTATGGCTGAACGGCGATATCGCGTTTACAGTCACAAATGTCGTGTCGCATGGGGTGCCTTACATGGCGCTGGTTTATTTGTACGCGAACAAGAAGCGGCTGGCTGCAGAAAGCGCCGCAGCCGGGCGCGGAGTGGTTCCTTTTGCGGCTTCGGCAGAGTCCGTGTTTTCGGTGCGAACCCTGCTGCGTTGGGTGCCGCTCTTCATCATCTTTCTGGTGCTGCTTGGTTATCTGGAGGAAGGGCTGTGGGATGGCTTTGTCTGGCGGCAGCATGCATCCGTGTTCGGGTTCTTCCAGAGCCTGCCTCATGTGGGGGATCACAGTACGCTGGCCTGGCTGATTCCGTTGCTGGCGCTTCCGCAGATTACACACTATCTTCTGGACGGCTTTATCTGGCGCATGCACGGTGACGCGCAGAAGGAGACCGCCTGGATGAAACATACACTGCGGGAACGCTGATCTTGATTTTGACACCACCACCATCATTGCCCTTTACAGAGAATGCGGGCAGCGCAACGTCTCCTTTTCCTCTGCCCCCGCGCTCGGTTGCGCTGGTCCTCGGTCGTCATTTGCTGGTGGACTTTACGGGATGTGATGCGGCGCTGCTGGATAATCTGGCGCACGTTCAGGTGTCACTGCTGGAGGCGGTGCGTCGCAGTGGCGCTACCATCATCACGCATGTCTTTCATCAGTTCAGCCCGCAGGGAATTACCGGCGTGGTGGTGATTGCGGAGTCGCACGTGGCTATTCACACATGGCCAGAGCATGGCTATGCGGCGGTAGATATCTTTACGTGCAGTGAAACGATCCGCGCCGAACCCGTGCAGGCGTGCCTGCGCGAAGCTTTCCGGGCTGCGGAAAGCCACACTTCTCTTGTCGAGCGGGGAGTTTAGGCGTTTTCAGCAGAGGTTTTCGCCGTCGAGAAATCAGATTGCTTTGTAAAGCGCTTTACTGTTTCATCCCGACCATTAGCCGCTTCAGGATGGTCTAACTACTACGCACCTTTAAAGTGCTCATACAACTTTCGGCTCGCAACGAGCGCGATGCTCCTTTATGACAAGTGGCTTCTTTCCTCCCTCTCTATGCTTAAGCACCCAGACTACACGCGCGACCGCATTCGCCAGCTCGTTAGCCGCATCGCCAAAAAGATTTACGAAGATCACGTTCCCGTCACGTCACTCTCCGTGGCAGGGCCCGGTATGGATCGCATCAGCCACGCCGAAGCGCTGAAGATTCCCGACGCCGACTTTGAGCCCGCCAGAATTGGCGATCAGTATCGCCCGGCGTGGGCCACTTACTGGTTCCGGGTGGCGGTGGAGGTGCCGCAGGCATGGGCAGGGCATCGCGTTGATTTCCTTTGGGACAGCCAGAGCGAAGCCACCTTATGGGTGGACGGCATCAGTGTTCAGGGGCTGAACATGACGCAGGGCGATCGCCCCGATGCTATCCTTTTCCGCAAAGCCTCCGGCGGAGAGAAGAAGCAGTTCCTGGTGGAGATGGCATGCAATAACAAGTTCGGTCTGGTGGGACCGCAGGACGCGGCCATCAGCACGTGGCATCTGCGCGAGTGCAAGATCGCACGCTTTAACCCGGAAGCCTGGGACCTGTACTGGGACGCTTATGTCCTGAGCAAGCTGCTGGAAGAACTGATGCGCGTGGGTGAAGCCACCGATCTTTCCTGGTCCGGCCTGCTGCTGAGCGAACTGAATCGCTTCTGCAATATCCTGGATCTGAAGGACACGGCAACGTGGGCACCTGCCCGCGAAATTCTAAAGGGGCTTTACGAGTATAAGAACCCCAGCCGCGCCTTCGAGCTTTCCGTCATCGGACATGCGCATATTGATACCGCGTGGCTATGGCCGCTGGCGGAGACTCATCGCAAATGCGAGCGCAGCTTCAGCACGGCCGTGGCGTACATGCAGGATTATCCTGAGTACAAGTTCTCGTGCTCGCAGGCTTATCAGTACGAAATCATAGCCAAGCGCAACCCCGTTCTGTATGCCAAGATTAAGGAGCGCATTCAGACAGGGCAATGGGTACCCGTGGGCGGCACCTGGATTGAGCCGGACTGCAATATCCCCAGCGGCGAAGCCCTGGTTCGGCAGTTTGTGTACGGTCAGGCCTACTTCAAGAAGGAGTTCGGCAAACGCTGTAACGAGTTCTGGAATCCGGACGTTTTTGGTTACAACGGTCAGTTGCCGCAGATCATGCGCCTTTCGGGCATCAACCGCTTCCTGACTCAGAAGCTGAGCTGGAACCGCTTTAACAAGCCGCACAATCACACCTTCCTGTGGCGCGGTATAGACGGCAGCGAAGTGCTGACCCACTTCCCGCCCAGCGATACCTACAACGCATTCGGCACCGGCGAGTCAAAATCGGAGATTCAGTGGCTGCGACAGAATCTGAAGGACTTCCGCGATCACGACCGTGGTCACGAAGGCATTATGCTGTACGGATGGGGCGATGGCGGTGGCGGTCCGACGAAGGGCATGCTGGAGGTGATTCGCCGGTCAGCGGATATACAGGGGCTGCCCCGCACAGTACAGCGCACCAGCGATGAGTTCTTTGAGCGCCTGGAGAAGGACGTGACGGATCCCGCAGTCATCTTCGGCGAGCTTTACTTTGAGTATCACCGCGGCACCTACACTTCGCAGGCGGCAGTAAAGCGCAACAACCGCATGGGTGAGCAACTGCTGCACGAGCTGGAGTTTCTGGCCACAGCCGCGGCGGTTCAGAATGCCGCTCCGTATCCCGCACAGGAACTGAGCGATATGTGGAAGGTGCTTCTGCTGAATCAGTTCCACGACATCCTGCCCGGCAGCTCCATTACGGAGGTGTACGAGGATTCCGCGAAGCAGTTTGAGACCATTCTGGCTCAGGCCCAGCGCCTGATTGCCGACACGATCGGCAAGGGCAGCCTGCCTTATAATACGATCGGCGTGACGCGTGCGGAGGTAGTGGAACTGGATGGCAAGCTGGCGTTTGCGGAAGCTCCCGCGTACGGTCTGGGTGAAATCGGCAATTCTTCCGACAATGTCATGTTTACTCGCGAAGGCGATCTGCTGACGCTGGAGAACTCGCTGATACGTGCTGTGCTGACCACGGGCGGTCGCCTTGTCAGCCTGGTGCTGAAGTCCAACATCTCCACCAACGCTACAGGCCGCGAGACGATGGCGGCGGAAGGCAACGTGTTTGAGATCTACGACGACGTACCGACCGCCTACGACGCGTGGGATGTCGATCCGTATCATCTGGAGACGAAGAAGGTTCTGCCGGCGGCCCATAGCTGGGAAATCGCCGCAACTTCTCCGTTGCGTGCGGATCTGCGCTTTACCTACAAGCTGAGCAATCAGAGCACGCTGGTACAGACGGTGCGCCTGAATGCGGAAGCCCCGCGCCTGGAGTTCCATTGCAATGTGGAGTGGCGCGAAAGCCAGAAGATGCTGAAGGTGGCCTTCCCCGTACGGGTTCTGGCGCGCGACGCGACCTATGAAATGCAGTTCGGCCACGTGGATCGCCCCACCCATTACAGCACTATGTACGATCTGGCGAAGTACGAGGTGCCCATGCATCGCTGGTTTAACCTGCAGGAGCATGGCTTTGGTATCGCCATTCTGAACAACAACAAGTACGGCGGCAGCACGTTTGATAATGTGATGCGTCTTAGCCTGTTGCGCTCACCCAAGCACCCTGATCCCCAATGCGATATGGGCGCTCACAGCTTTAGCTACGCCCTGATGCCGCATGCCGGCGACTGGCGCGACGCGGGTGTGGTGGAAGAAGCGCTGCGCTTCAACTACCCGATCCGTTTTGGCGGCGCTCTTAAAGATGCCGAAGGTGCCGAGATCAACTTCCCGCGCTCCTTTGTATCCGTAGAGAACGATACAGCCGCGGCGAATGTGGTGCTCGACACGGTCAAGCGCGCCGAGAGCTCGGATGCGATCATCCTGCGGCTGTATGAGAGCCACGGTGGTCGCGGTGTTGCCAGGGTGCGCCTCTCTCCTCTGCTGGTCCGGCGGGTCAACAAGGCCGAGTTCACCAACGTTCTGGAAGACGCCGGCAACGTGGTGGAGATTGACGATGAAGGCTCGATCGAGGTGCCGTACAATCCACACCAGATTATCACGATCAAGCTGAGCTAGTGCGAAATGCCCACGGATGTGGCCCCCTTCAGGGGCTGCATCCGTGCGGCGATGCTGCGCCTACGGAATCAACGCTCGCAGCTCCTCAGACCAACTAACTCTGCGAGCTGGTCTTATGCTTCTGGATCGCGCCGAGCGGCACGTGCAACTTTCGGTGTGAAAGAATTATCTGAGCTATATCGCTATGTTTGGCAGAAATACCTGGACCTGGGATGACTATTCCCAATCGCTTGACTCGGGATGCTACATCATTGTCCTGTCCGCCATGGTCTTGGCTGCATTAGGCGTTTACTGCATTAACAAGCACAGGATGGATGGAAAGTTGCTGGTCGCCTATTTTATCGGCACCAGCATTCCCGCGCTTTTTGGTCTTCGAACGACGGTCATGTACTGGATCAGAGGTTTTACTCATCTGGGCAAGGCAGAGGGCGACAGAATGACATACTGGGACTGGGTGGACAGCGTCATTCTGTTCTCGCCGCCATTGCTGCTGGGAATTCTGCTGTCAGTTGTCCTCTTCATCATCGCAGTAACCTGGTATTTTAAATGGCGCGCCTGGCACAAAGCCACTGCCGAAAGACTGGCCCGCAGCTTTGGTTCAGATTCAGTGTCTACGGCCGCCATTTGAGTTAAGGAAACGGAGAAGAGAAGATGTCTTAGTGCTTGCTCCGTTGGCTGGCTTTTTTCGACTTTGCTGCAGAAGCTGAGTCAGTCGTTACCGCTGTGGCAGTCGGAGCCGGTTCCGCGTAGCCCCCATCGCCCATGGGGATGATGGTTGCGTTAGCAACCGGTACGGCGCGGGGAGCAGAGACTTTTGCCGTGGCGTCCGGATTAATGGGGACGGTAGAAGGCGGAGTCGGACTTGCCGGGGCGGTTGACGCAGGTGTAGTCGAAGGTGTGCGCGATGGCGTTACGGGTGCTGGTGCAGGCGAGACTCGTTTCGGTCTGGGGGCCGGAGCGGAGACGGTGTTCGATGCCACTGGCCTGGAAGATGGGGCGGCGGGACCGATGTCTACAGCGTGATCATTGACAGTCTTTCCCGGAGCGGGGCTCTGATTCCGACGGTCCTGACCCTGGTTCTGACTGAACGGAGGAATGTGCAGCGGCGCTTCCGGCCTGGCGGGAACGGTGCGACTGCGCAAGGGAGGCGGCGGAGGAGAGATGAGCTTGGGCGGCGTGCTTGATCGGAAGGTGCGCGTGGGCAGATCGGGCTCCGGCTTGGCAATGGTGCGCAGGTTGGATGTGGCGTGCCCACGGCCTTCTACATCGCGCGGGCCATCCGGGGGATAAATCTCCGTTACTTTACGCGCGGGGTTGCTGCTGGTGACAGCAGGATGCGCTTCGCCTGCTTCAGGCAGGGAATTATTGTCAAATACAGTGGGAACACGCGTCTCGCTCTGGCTCAGCTTGACAATGCGGGGCGTAATCAGGAACAGGCGCTCCAGCTTTGTCTTCTTGCGTGTGTCGACCTTAAAGAGACTGCCTAACAGCGGCACCCTGCGGATAAACGGAATGCCGTTCTCCGATTTGTTATCTTCCTCGCGAAAGATACCGCCGACCAGCAGGCTCTGGCGCTCCATAATCACGCTTTGCGTGTTGATGTTGCTCTCCTGAACATTCGGCACGCCGTCCGTGGTGCTGCTGGCGGTAAAGGAACCGTCCTGAATATCCACCACCAGCTTTATCTTACGGCGGCCATGGTCATCAATAATATGCGGAGTCACCTTCAGCTTTACGCCCGTGGAGACGTTAAACAGATCGACAGCCTGAAAGCCATTTACCTTAACGTAGGCCGTTTCTTCACGTTGAATCAGTGCTTCCACGTTATCCAGCGTAAGGACGGAAGGACGCGACAACGTGCGGGCACGTCCCTGGCTTTCCAGCGCTTTTACGTTGGAGAGAAACTGCAGGCCGCTGTCCACGATCACCGTGCTGAAGTTCAGGCCGGAGCCGGGGATAAGATTGGCGAAGCTGGGCAGATTGCTGCCGGTAACCGGAGCCTGAGTGGGTGCCAGTTGCGTTGCGCCTCCGTTGGGGCCTGTTACAACCGAGGTACTTGGGGCGTTACCAATGCCGATGCCGCTGTTGGTTCCCGTGGCCTGCAGGGACCAGTCGATGCCGAGCTGATAGGTGTAGGTGCTTTGCACGTCAACAATGGCGGCCGTGATCTCGATGACCTCCACGGGCTGGTCCAGGGCGTCGATCAGCATCTCGTACTGTCCCATCTTCTCCTTGGTATCCCTGACAATAACGGCGTTCAGCCGCACGTCGGCCTGGATCACGGGCTGAAGCTCGGCAGGCGCCATGTTATTTTCGCCTGTTGTTGCAATCGCGCCCATTCCGTCGCCCTGGCCGGCATTCTGGCCTTCGCCCTTGGCTTTGGCGCTGTTTTCCGCATTTACGGTAGAAGGCTTTGCGTTGTTAAGGGCAGTCGCCGCAACCTGTTTCTTTCCGGAGGCAGGAGTAGGTTGCACCGAAGCAAGACCTTTCCCCATCAGTGCAGGCACGGTGCCGCTCTTTGTCGAAACCGTTGTTGATCCCGCGCTGCCCTGTCCGCCCGCACCGCCCGCCATCAGATTCTGGAGGGAGGTCACTACACCGGGAACCGTCACGGCAGAGTCGCGATAGTCGAATGTCAGGTCATTGGCCCAGGCGTTCTTCAGATAAAAGATGCGCAGCGTAGCCTCTGCGGGTGCAGCCTGGGCGGACGCATCCATCTTCACGGCCAGATCTTCCACTGTCTGCAAAAACTTGGGGGGGCCGCTGACCATCAGAATGCCTTCATCTTCCACGGCACGAATGGCATAGGCCGGATGTGTCAGCCCCAGCAGACGCAGCACGTTCAGCAGACGGCTGGGCGGAACCTTGCGCATCTGGATGATCTTTGAAGTCGATTCATCATTGCGATAAACGTACAGCATGTTGCCGTCATAAAACGTCATCAGGTTGTACGCGCGGCATATCTGCTCCAGAAACTGTTCGGGCTTCAGACCCTCAAAACGACCGCTCACTTTCACTTCAATTTTATCGCTCACCACGATGCGTATGCCGTAGGCGGTGGCGAACTGGCGAAGCAGATCGCGCAGATCCTGATCCTGGGCCAGCACATTGAACTGGCCGTCATGCCACGGAATCCCTGCGGGGACGTTAGACGGTCCGCGCCCCGTGTAGGAGTACGGGGTGGTAGTTGTCGTCGTAATCGTCGTTGAGGTTTCCGCCTCTCCCGGATTATAACTGGGCGAAGCGGCGGGGGTGCCTGCCAGCTTTAACGGCCCTCGCCCTTCTTTGGGGCTGTAGGGCAGATCCTGGGCCAGTCCTTTTGCTCCTAAAAAGTGTAAAAACACTCCTAAGGTACACGCTAAAAGGCTGTAATCTCGAGGCGACATATGTGGAGTAAAACGATTTCCACTAAAACAATCAAGCCCTCGTAACGTTTTTTTATACAAAAAGCCGTAAAAATACCCCGGTTATTTGCAAGAATGTATAACGTGCTGTGGAGATGGAAGTTAGAGGATCGGGCTGTATACAGCCCGGTACGCAGCCGACGGAGATGGATTATGCGCTAAACTATTGAGATAGTAGAATCTGGTATATGAATCATCACACTCTATCCATTCATTCCGATTCGGAAGGAATACCGGCAGGACAAATCTGGGCTCTTCCCGGTTGGCTGGAACCGTGCGTTGCGGCTGCCGGAACAGGGTGCTTTTGTCTCAACCGACGACTGGTATGCCGCTCTGAATAAGCCTGCCTGGAATCCGCCTTCATGGTCTTTGGCCCCGTGTGGACTCTGCTTTATATTGCGATGGCCGTCGCGGCGTGGATGGTATGGAGACATGGGGGATGGGCACGACAGTCAACAGTGTATCGGGCGCGAGCGGCTTCAGGCTGTCGTGGCCGAAGCCCTGAGTATCTTTATTGCTCAGCTGCTGCTGAATGCTCTGTGGACTCCTCTTTTCTTCGGCATGCACCGGCCGGACCTCGCTCTTGCTGATATTGTGCTGATGTGGCTGGCAATTGCCACGACTCTGGGCCTCTTCTGGAGGGTACAACGTGGGGCTGGATTGCTGCCGGTGCCCTACCTGGGGTGGATAAGTTTCGCGACAGCTCTGAATTTTGCAATCTGGTCAGCGAATCAGGCTCACAACGGTTACCTTATTTTGAAGCTTCATGTGGGATTCGGAAGCTGTTCAGCTGGAGACCTGAAAATAACAGGAAATAAGATTTGCTAACTTTGGGTCGGTCTCGTATATTAGATTATCGAATGAAAGGAAGATGCTATGAAAAGAAAAACTGATAGCTTTGAAGTGCTTGTTCCCTCGTGCCGGCAGCATGGCTGTGTTGAGCGTATCGAAGTGCAGATCCCTCTGGAATGGGATGACGCTCGGAATACGTGGATTCTGCCGGATGAAGCGCATCGCATTATTCAGGAAACGCGTGAGCGTTACAGTCCGCATGCAGGCGCTGCTCTTGCGGTCTGATAGATAGGGTTTTGCTTCGTTTCTGCAGTGATCAATCTTTTTTAGGATATTTGCTACAAAAGCGGTTGCGAGAGCGAAGTCTGAGGGTAGGTTACAAAACCGAACTAAAGATCGTGCCTATGAAAACCAAAACGGACGAATTCGAAGTGCTGGTTCACGACGACCCGCAGCACCCAGATAATGTGCACCGCTTCAAGGTGCAGATACCACTGGCCTGGGATGATTCCCAGGAGTCGTGGGTGATGACCGAGGAAGCGCACCGTATTATTGACAAGACCGTGGCCGAGCACGACTACCATCATGGCGTCTCGTCCGCCGCCGCTTAGGCAGTGTAAGGTTTCGGGCTATGAGCCGGACTTATCCTGCGATCTTGATAAGCCCTGGCGCAGAGATTGAAGTTTCGCAGGTCCAGCGATCGCTGGTTATCTCCCTTTTAGTGCCTAACGAGTACAGATTCCCGCACGACTGAGAAATCGCTTCTTCCAACCCTCCGCCTTCTCGTCCTCTCGGACATCATGAGTTAAGGCTGAATACCGGAAACCAACAGAGCGATTGATAGTAAGCCGGGCGGGACGTCAGGCACTAAAGGGGGATAAGGCGACTTCAGCCCCGCCGAAATTACCAGTACAGTCCCAGTGCGTGGCGATCTTCATCGAAGAGCGTTGCGGCTATAGTCTTTTGGCACGTGCTGAAGCGGATGCCTCCATGCCTGCGTCATGCAAAGCAGGCGTGCTGTTGCGCTGTCCCAGAGATTGTGGGCGCGGGAGAGGTGCTACGGCACTGAGTTCGGCCAGTTCCCGGCGAAGGAAGTCGATGAACTGCGGTGAATTCATCTGAGCTCCGTGCGAGACTTTGTCCAGCCAGACAATCTGGTCCGAAGTCGGTGGAAGATCCTCGATTACCGATTCTGTCGTCACTGTTTCATCACCGTCGGAGCCTTCTTCGTAAGTGTATCGGGCCGTGGTCTTTTCGCCAAAACCCTCCGACGTTACGCCGGTGGGAGTTCGCAGGCCGCGTCCAGCAATGATGCGGAGCCGTGATTTCTCACCTGCGCGGGTCATGAGCTGGCTGGAGTAAGCAAGCGTGCCGAGTTGCAGGCGCCACTCGCGCACCTTAGCCAGAATGTCCTGAAGCTGCGGCATCATGGGGTCTTGGCAGAACTCCCATGCGGCGGGCGCTGTTGGTTCGTCGGCGGTGAGAAAACGTTTGCGGTAAGGTGTCAGGTAGTCGCGCTGCTCAAACTCCGCGCCTGGCCAGAAGGGCATCCAGGTGCCGAGTGTCAGGAGGTCATCCGCGGAGACGCGGGTGGAAGCGCCGGCGTCATCAATACGGATCCAGCGCGGATCGCGGATGGGCAGCAGTTCGTACAGGCTGGGCCGGGTAATGGCAACCAGCTTGCTGACCGCGGGTGATATTTCGTTGGGTAACAGCTTCAGCAGATTGCTGGGGAAGGTCATCTCGCTCTCACGCAGCCCGCCCGGGCCAACGAGCAGTGTCTTGAGCGCTTTGACGGAGCCAAGATTGGGTGGTCCCACGAGATACGCGCGCTCCACCCGATCCGCGAAACGGGGCTGCTGACTGATCATCGTGCGCGCCACCAGGCCACCCATGCTGTGCGTTACAAGGATGAAGCGCACACTGTCGGGATCGACGCCGGTCGCACGCGCATATGTGGCGGCGTAATCCTGCATGGCAATATACAGATGCTGAGCCGTGCCGGTCGCAATATCCTGTCGCCAGTCGTAGCTGAAGATGAAGAAGTCCTTGTCGAGAGTATACGGCGTAAACCCGGCAACGGGCGAAGCAGCCGTAGTGGACTCTGGAGAAGCGGAGGTTCCGGCCGAGGCATCAGGGGCCGTCTTGCCTTTTGACCGGGTTTTGTCCTTATCCGCTTCTTTGACGGTGAGCTTATCACTTTTCTTGCTTAGTGCTATGGCTTTGGTCTTGTCCGTCTTGTCGCGAGAGGCCGGAGGCGTCTCTTTCGGTTTGCTCTTCGTTTTATCATTCGCCGTGGAGCTAAGCGTGGCAGGTACAGCGGGAACTGCTTCTTTACCGCCGGAATGCGGCGCGGCAGAAACACCTGGAGCAGCGGGCGCGGGACTTGTCATCGCGGCCACAAAGGTGTCATAAATATCCAGAGGACCCGCCTTCAGCATGGGGCGCGCCACCAGCTGATTGGGCATGCGCAGAGCGTAATAAAGCTCTTTTTTGCGGATGGCGTCCAGAGTTCCCCAGACGCAGGGACCGTCGGGAGCGTCTTTGCCATCGGGGCGGGCCAGCCCGGGATCATACAGCTTGGAGCCCTCGTAGGCGGGGATGAAAACAACAATGTGCGGATGCGCGGGATAATCCTGCGCCTTAACACGACTTCTGTTCCAGAAAAGCAGGGAGAGGACCACGGTAAGAAGCAGAGCACAGTTACTATAGCGGATATAAAAGCCATACACGTGTCCGCGGCGGCGCGGATGCGGGCCGGGGCACGGTTGATGGCATGACAATAAGTACATGGCGGCAGAAGCGAAGCCTAACCGGCGACTACTGTGGAGAGAGTAGCCGGCTTGTTGCCGTTAAGAGTTTTCAGCAGATGAGCTTCCAGGCTGACGTGGTTGCCGCTGACCGCGTCACTGGCCAGTTGGGACATCCCTGCATCCAGAGCCCACTTTTCGGCGTGTGTGATCAGAAGAGTTCCCAGGCCCTGGCGGCGAAATTCCGGCTCCACATACCAGCCTTCCAGGTAGGCGACAGGATAGATTTCCACGCCTTCCACATACTCATGGCGCCTGGACACTTCGGCCAGTGCGCACAGGTTGCCGTTGTCAGTTTCCGCCACAAAAACGGCGTGCGGCTCGGCAGCGGTTCCAGCGAAATAGGCAGCGATTTCCGCCGCATGATCGCCTTCACCAAAAAGTTTTACGCGCAAGTGGCGCCACGCGTCCGCGTCCTCCGGAGTTACCTCACGGATCGCGCGGATACCGCGCTGATTCATTTTCCCGGCCCGGCAACCAGGCCGCTGGATTGCTCGTCTGCATGGTACGAGCTGCGCACCAGCGGGCCGCTCTCCACAACCTTATAGCCGATGCTGAGACCGAATTCTTTCCAGCGCGCAAATTCAGCGGGCTCTACCCATCGGTGGATGGGCAGGTGCTTGGCGCTGGGGCGCAGGTACTGGCCCAGCGTCAGAATTTCCACTCCTGCGTCCGCGATATCGCGCAGCGTCTGCTCAATTTCTTCCTGGCCTTCGCCAATACCCAGCATCAGGCCGGTCTTTGTGACAAAACCCCGGTCGCCGGCACGGCGCAGCAGCTCCAGAGTACGGTCATAACGGGCCTGCGGGCGCACTTCCTTGTGCAGACGGGGCACCGTCTCCATGTTGTGATTCAGGATGTCGGGCTTCGCATCCAGCACCGTGTCGAGATCCTGCCAGCGACCCTTGAAGTCGGGAATAAGCACCTCAATACCGGTGTGAGGGCACGCTTCACGCACCGCACGAATCGTTGCGGCCCAAACGCTTGCGCCGCCATCTTTCAATTCATCGCGCGCCACGCTGGTAATAACGGCGTGCTTCAGGTCCATGACCTTGATCGCTTCGGCCACACGGCGCGGTTCGTCCAGATCCAGCTCTGTCGGACGCCCGGTAAGCACCGCGCAGAATCCGCACGAGCGCGTGCAGATATTGCCGAGAATCATGATGGTTGCGGTCTTGCGGCTCCAGCATTCGCCCAGGTTGGGGCACTGTGCGCTTTCGCATACCGTATGCAGGCGGCTGCGCTGCACGAGGTCGCGCGTTTCCTGATAGGCTTCGCCGCCGGGAATGCGAGCGCGCAACCACGCGGGTTTGCGGGCGTTCAGCGGTAACGGTTCCCCCCGGCCCGGCAGCGCAAAGGCGGTCGTGCTCACATCCGGGGCAGGGGATGTTGATGATATGTCCGTATCAAAGGAAGCTGAAGCTGCGGCGTTTTCCATGGCGAACGCACATCATACGTCACCCACGCAAAATGTCCATGCTGAGAGTGCGGGAAAACGGGGAAGGGGAGAACGAGCCGCTCCGGACACAAATTAACCACGGAACGCCTGACGTAGCCGTGGTTAATGGTGAAGCTGAGAGCCAGTGCGAGGGAGCTGTAGCGGGATTAATCCACACCGGCCATGGCGTCGACGTTAATCGTCTGGGCCAGCTTGGTCAGGGCGTGATCCGTGGCGCCTTCTTCGTCCAGAGTGGTCTGGAGAGTCTTGGCGACATCCTTATGGCCCAGAAGCTGGGCGAAAGTGCGGGCGGTGCCGTAGCCGGCGATCTCATAATGCTCCACACGCTGGGCGGCGGCGATCAGCGCGGCATCCTTTACCGCTGCTTCGGCGTCTTCTGCGATCGTTTCGGAGCCTTCCTCGACCAGGCCCTTCATGGCCGCACAGGACTTTCCGCGGGGTGAGGCACCCAGTTTCTCCATGATTTCCTCGAGGCGCGTTACATGCACTTCGGTTTCAGCCAGGTGCTTCTCAAAGCCGGCCTTCAGCTTGGGCGATGTGGCGGCCTTCGCCATTTTGGGCAGCGCCTTGACCAGCTGGGTTTCTGCGCTGTAAAGGTCTTTTAGTTCGTGGACCAGAAGCTGTTCGAGGGTATTGAGTTTGGACATTGTATGGATAGGGTTATAAATAAAAGAGGCGGGAAGACGTGTTTTTCATTACGATCTTAATGTCCCGCACTTCGATTATTAAGGAAGGCAATCTCCGTGCCACAAAATCCGAAGCTGTTATAATCTATTGGAGACAAACGTGTTGGGCTGATCGCGATCTCGTGGATCAAGGACTTTACCTGCTAAATCCGTGCAAAATACAGGCGCCCAATCGTGTGCGTTCGCGCATTGCACCATGTCATCATGTTGCTCTATTTCGCTATGGCTGCTCTTCGGGTTTCTCTGAGGCGATCCACAGGTTGGTAAGGTCCAGATAGCTGGAGGTGGCAAAATTGATGATCTGAAGTATTCGATCGCCCTGAGGATTAATGATGCACCGCACGACGTACAATCGCTTGTCCGTTTTCAGGTTGTCCATTACTTCGGTGGTGTAGGGTGGCAGCGGCTGCACGTAGACGCCATAGCCATCCAGATCATTGGAGACTCCATTTGTGCCGACAACCGAGTAGCAGCCGAGTGTTTTAACCTCAAACATTGCACCGAAGTTGTAAGAGGCGATGGCACACTGGGGCATCGAATAAAAATACTGGGGCGGTGCGATCCAGGCGGTAGGGACGGCTGCGGGGACAATGATGGCATCGGGAGGCAGCAGTCTTTTAATAGCTGTCCAGTAGCGTTCCGCGCGACCACTCAGTAAGGCGTCGCGATCCGCGTAGCGGGGAGACATGGATGGCGCGGGATTGATCAGCATGGGCCATAGCCAGATGCCAATCCCTAGAATGGCCATGCATAGCTGCCACGGCGATTTCCATCTGGGTGGATTCATCACCATCCACATATGGAGAAAGAAATGGAAAAACATCAAGTCTTTGTACGGCCATCGAAGCGACTTGATGAACGGGATGTACTGCATGATGGACTGCAGATAGACAGGGCGCGCTGTAAGCACCAAAGCGAATAAAGCCAGCCCGAGACTTAACCATGCAACAAAGGGAATCGACTGCGGAGTTCTGAAGCTTCCGAATATCCACCATGCGGCAAAGCATGATGAAAATGCGACGGGGTAAGCGGCGGGTAATTCATGCAAGGTCCATGCATGATCTCCCATAAACAAAGTGAATGACCCAAAGAAATAGGCGAGAGCAGTAGTGGAAAGAGGGATATTGTATTGCCTGGCCTGTTCAATGGTTTGCGCTCCGGATCTGCTGGAATCTGTGAATGCGGAAAAGGCCGGAATGAGTATAGGTAAAACAAGAATGACAAACAGAATGCCACCGCCCACCCATGCGTCGATAGCGCGAGTCTTTTGCTCATACCGCGCCAGCAGCAGCGCAAATACAGAGCCAAACGCAATTGTCATGACCACGGGACCAGCATTTCCGGCGAGAAACCCGTTAGCCAGGCCGATACCTATCCAAAGCGCACCCTTTTTCCAGTTCTCCTGAAGCAGACCTATGATGAGCACAGGTAGAATGGCCTGGTTTACAAGATACATTCCAGCGGAGGACGTGACTACCAGTGTCCATATGCTGAAATTAGTGGAGAGACTTAAAAAGACAATCTGAGCATCTGTGGCGCCTGTCGTGAATTTTTCACGCAATAAGGTAAACAGATAGGTGGTGAAGCCCACGGAGCAGAGCATGTAGCACCAGCACAACACGTCCTGCGTTGCATACTTCCATGGTGTATAGACCAGAAGCGCGCCTATCAGTAGTGTGACAGGATGACTGAAATGCAGGAAGCTGGCTTCATGCAATATGAGAAAATTGCCGCCGGAGAGATACTGACTGTAAAAAGGATTACGCCCGGCCAGAAGATTGCGCCCTTCTTCTGCAAGCACCGGATAGTGATTGAGATTATCATCCGTAAAGAAGTAGTAAGGACGATAGAACTCAAGCAGAGTCAGTCCGACTATTGCCAGAACCAGACTGACAAGTACGGGCTTATGATGCCACCAGTCCAGAGAAAGCGGAGCCAACCACCATGCCCGTTTGGGCAACGTGGGGGCGGGATCAACAGCAACTGCTTGTGTTGAAGGGGGTGTCGTCATGTAGAAAGAACAGATCCTGCTAAACTTATTTGTTATAACAGGAGGGTTGGCTTATTGCAATAGTCGGCATAAAGCATCCGGATGAACGCCAGATACTGTTATACATCTTTTAATCAATTTATAGGGCAATGCTTAATTTACTGGACTGATTCCAGGTAATTCATAATCCACCTGGTAAGGCGGATTGGCAAAATTTATGCGAATACAGGTGGAGTGAAAGGAGGCGCGGATTCGCACTTGGTGCCATGAATGCTTGATGGGTGCCCTATTTCTGTGACAAGATATTCTGATGCACGTGCAAGCCAGATCAATCAAAGCGGAGTTAGCCCCAACCGATGTGGAAACAGCAAACAGCGCCGGCAAACAGGAGCGCGAGTCCGGTGTCGTACGGTTACTGACGGTGGGCAACAGCTTTGCGGAGGACGCCACTTTCTTCCTGGCGCGGCTGGCGCGCAGCGCAGGCGGGCGGCTGGTGATGCTGGGTGCGAATCTGGGCGGCCATACGTTCGAGCAGCATACCGGCTATTTTAAAGCCTATGAAGCGGATCAGACTGATCCGGTTGGCACGCCTTACCTGGATCGCATGCATCCTGTTACGGGCAAGACGATGAATTTTTCGCTGCGGGCGGCTTTGGAGGCAGAGCGCTGGGACTATATCACCGTGCAGCAGGCCAGTATGCTCAGCTTTCGCCCGGACACCTACGAGCCTTTTGCGGGGGAACTGATTGAGTACATCCGTCGTCACGCTCCGCAGGCGGAAATTCTGGTGCATGAGACGATTGCGTACCGAGAGGATTCCGGGCTGTTCGGACTTGCCGACGGCTTCGATCAGCAGGCGATGTACGAGCGGCTGCGCGATGGCTACGCGGAGCTGGCGAAACGCTACGGCCTTCGCATCATCCCGGTTGGCACCTCATACCAGACGGCTCGCGCAACACCGCAGTGGGCCTACACAAAAGATGCGGCTTATGACTTTGAGAAGCCGCTACCCCCGGCGCTGCCCAACCAGACCGGCAGCCTGAACATCGGCTATTACTGGGGTGAACCGCTCCCGCTGAGCGGTGGCAAACCCAACCTGTGTTTCGATCCCAACCATAGTAACGAGGCCGGTAAGTACCTGGGCGCCTGTACGTTTTATGAGGTATTGTGGAAGGAAGACGTCCGCCGCTGCACGTATCACCCGGACTCCCTGACCGCCGGGCAGGCTGCCCATCTGCGCGAAGTGGCCCACACTGCCGTGGCCTCGCGCGCCGATGTGGCGCTGGGGGTGGATGCGGGCCCGGGCGCTTAATTCCCCGTCCTCTGCTTTCTTCAGGAAACACTGGCGAAGGGGCGCCGGCTTCATTACGTGAAGCATTGGCGGTTGCGACGGAAGTTAGACCATTTCCCAGCGTTAATTGCCCATATCGTGGGCCGCTTTTGGATGCAGGCTGCGTTGCGATTTCAGTCGAGCATTCAATCGAATGCACTCCCTCAATCGCGTCTTGCCCGCACCCAGAATCAGCTCCACGCTATGGGCAATTAGCGCTGGGAAATGGTCTTACAGGGCAAGGACCGCTTCGTACGGCAATATCGCCATGCGATTCTGTCCTGACCCAGGCCTTTCGGCCTGGGTGGATCTGCGAGACACTCGAGATACAGGGACTGCTTACTCCGCCCAGGTCGTCAGGCGCAGCTCGTGCTTCTGGATCAGATCCAGGTGGCGGGGGAGGACGCGGACGTTGAACTGGAAGCTGCCGCTGTCAATGGCGCGCACGGCGCCGCTGAACTGCGTCCAGCCTTCGGGCGTGAGGCCTGTGGGCTCAAGCTCGAACGTGTAGAACTGGTCGCGGCCGCTGGTGCTGCGGATGTAAGCTTCCACGCGCACATCGTCGGTGCCGAGCTGGCCCAGGTAGACTTTGGCGTCGACCTTGAAGGCTTCGCCAACGGAAACCTTGGTGGTGTTGCTGACCTTCCAGAACACTTCCTTGGCGCGGACGTTCGGCCACAGTGCACGGATCTTTTCCTTCCACGCGGCGATTCCACGGGAGCGGGCGAAGCCGTCGGCCTGGAAGTCACGACCGTGGGTGGCGGCGCTGCGGTAGAACTTCGTGGTGTAGTCCTGCACCATGCGGAACGTGTTGTAGACGGGCGACACGGTCTCGATGGAGTCGCGGCACCACTTGAGCCACTCCTTGGGGATGCCGTTGGAGTCGCGGTTGTAGTAGAGCGGCGCCACGCGTTCTTCCAGCAGGCTGTAGATAGAGACGGCGTCGAATTCGTCCTGGATGTTGGGATCTGAAGACGTGACTTCTTCGCCGATGGCCCATCCGTTGGTGCCGTCGTAGGCTTCGTCCCACCAACCGTCGCGGACGGAGAAGTTGAGACCACCATTCGGCGGAACTTTTTCGCCGGACGTACCGGAAGCTTCCAGGGGGCGCGTGGGGTTGTTCATCCAAACGTCGACGCCATGGTACATGTAGCGGGCAACGTTGATGTCGTAATTCTCGATGAACAGGATGCGATCGCGGAACTGCGGCATCTGCGCAACCTGATAGATGCGCTGGATGAGCCGTTTGCCAGGTTCGTCGGCAGGGTGCGCCTTACCGGCGAACAGGAACTGCACGGGGCGGTCGGGATTATTGACGATGGCGTCCAGGCGATGCAGATCGCGGAACAGCAGAGTCGCGCGCTTGTAAGTGGCAAAGCGGCGGGCAAAGCCGATTGTCAGGATATTGGGTTCCAGCACTTCGCCGGCAAGACGGATATCTTCCGCGCTGAAACCGCTGCGCAGACGCTGGTTGCGCAGGTTGGCGCGTGCGAAGCCGATGAGCTTGTTCTTCAGCGCCTGGTGAGTGCTCCAGAAGTCTTCGTCGCTGATCCGGGCCTGGGATTTCCAGCTTTCGCGGCTGGAGAGGGAATCTTCCCAGAACGCGCCGCCGGCCTTCTCGAACAGCGCACGGATTTCCGGCGCCATCCAGGTCAGGGTATGGATACCATTGGTGATGTGGTCGATGGGGATTTCCGGAGCGGGAACGCCGGGCCAGACTACCTGCCACATCTTGCGGGAGACATCGCCGTGTATGGCGCTGACGCCGTTGGCCTGGCGGCTGGTGCGCAGGGCCAGGATGGTCATGCTGAAGGGCTCGTCAGGGCGGGCTTCCCAGCTGCGACCGAGGCGAAGGAATTCGTCCTGAGTTATCTTCAGCTCGTGCACCATGCTGCCAAAGTAGCGGTTAACGAGATCGGGGCTGAACGCATCGTTACCGGCCGCTACGGGGGTGTGCGTGGTGAACAGGGAACTGGCGGCGACATACTGCAGCGCTTCGCTGAACTTCAGGCCGTGATCCACAACGCCGACGCGTACGCGCTCCAGCGAGAGGAACGCGGCGTGACCTTCGTTCATGTGATAGACGGCAGGTTTCAGGCCCATGGCCGCAATGGCGCGGGCACCACCGATGCCGAGCACGATTTCCTGCTTCACGCGCATCTCATGATCGCCACCGTAAAGCTGGTAGGTAATCTTGCGGTCGTCCTCGGAGTTCTCCGGCACGTCGGTATCCATCAGGTACAGACGGATAAGGCCGATCTTAACCTCCCAGACCTTGACGTACACGTTGCGTCCGGGCAGCAGCACGGTCACGGTAAGCGGCAACTGCGCTTCGCCGGTGCGGACTTCGGAGATGGGGAGTTCTTCGAACTTCCAGTGAATGGATTCGCTTTCCTGCCAGCCGTCTTTGTTGATGCGCTGCTTGAAGTAGCCAAGGCGATAGAGCAGACCGACTGCGATGAAGGGCACGCCGAGATCGGACGCCGCTTTGCAATGGTCGCCGGCCAGGATGCCGAGGCCGCCGGAATAGATCGGCAGGGACTCATGGAAACCGAACTCCGCGGAGAAGTAGGCGACGAGATTGTTGGAATCGCGCTCACTGCCGTAGGTCTTGCGATACCAGCGGTCGTTCTTGCCAAGGTAGGCCTGCAGTTCGTCGGTGACTTCGTCCAGGTGGGAGACAAAATCGGGGTTTTCCGCGGCGGCTTTCAGTGCGATCTGGCGAATGTCGCGCAGCAGGCGGGCGGGGTTATGGCCGACGTCCTCCCACAGCTTGGGGTCGAGGCGGCGGAAAAGGGAGATGGCCTTGTCGTTCCAGGTCCACCAGAGATTGTAAGCGAGCTCCCGCAGGGGCTCGATGCGAGTCGGCAATTGGGGAATGACGGAGAAGCTGTGGGGCCAGTGTGCCATAGGTGAGAGTGTGTTGGGTTCGACGAGGAAAAGTCGTCGCCCGGTTCACCCGGCCACCGCCGCAGCATGCCGATGCCGTAAACGCAGACGCAGCATTGTGCCGGGCGAGGTTGAATAACCTCCGCCCCGCCTTTTACGTACGTCTACCCAGCATGCATGCCCGCAGCCGCCGAGGGAGAAGCGCCGCCAATCCCCGAGTAACAGCAAATGCGTCTGACATCAAACCCGCTTTGTGGGCGGAGGGAAATACAAAAGCGCAGGAAATTAAAACAGTTCCTCGCGGGCTCGGGCGCGTTCACGGTCGATCTGTTCGCTGGTGGCGCCCAGGCTGCCCATAATGTGGGCCACCATGGAGAGCGCTACCTCGCCCTCCGCGGCAAACACTTCGTTGGCGCCCGCTTTTTCCAGAGCGGCCGTCTCGCGAAGGTAAGTACTGCGGGTCAGGATCTGAATCTTCGGATTCAGCTCGCGCGCCGCCTGCACAATGGCCTGAGCGGGCAGACCGGACGCGGAGATGATAAGCGCCACGGATTCTTCAACACCGGCATGATGCAGGATGTCGCGCTGAACCGCGTCGCCGTACAGCGCGTTCTCGCCTTCCGCGCGAAGCTTCTTCACGGTCTCGATATTCATTTCGATAATGACGACTTCGATGCCGTTATCCTTCAGGATGCGCGCCAGCGTCTTGCCGACAGGGCCGTAACCGATAATGATGGCGCGATCCGCCATATGGCTCTTCGGGGGTACTCCGGAAAGATCTTCCGCCTTGGAGGGTGGGGCCAGCCGGTTGCGCTCCATCCACTTGGCGATGGATTCAATACACTGGAACAGCGGCGGATTGATCGTGATAGAGATGATGGAGGCGACAACCAGAGCGTTGACGGAAGCGGCGGGCAGGATGTTGAGCTTGGCGCCCACATCGGCCAGAATGAAGGAGAATTCACCAATCTGGGCCAGCGCCACACCCACCGCCAGGGCGGTACGTACGGGGCGGCCAAGCGCCAGAACGACGACCACCGCGGCCAGAGGCTTGCCGATCAGCACGATGGCGAGTGTGGCAGCCATCAGCGGCCAGCCTTCGACCATGGTGGAGGGATCAAGCCTCATACCCACCGACACGAAGAACAACACCGCAAACGCATCCTTCATCGGCAGAGCCTCCGCCGCGGCGCGCGCGCTGAAATCGCTGGAGCCCACGATCATACCGGCCAGGAAGGCGCCCAGTTCCATGGAAGCGCCAAACCATTTGGCCGAGCCTACGGCAATGCCGAGCGCCAGCACCAGAATAGTGAGCGTAAAGAGTTCGCGCGAACCGCTTCGCGCAATGTAGCCCATGAGCATCGGAATCAGCTTCTGACCAAGAATGAACGCGACAACCAGAGCGCCGAGCTTCAGAAACGCCAGGCCGATGGTGATAAACGCGTTGCTGTCACCCGAAGGAGCCACCGAGGCGGCCATAAAGAGCGCATCACCAATGACGCCGCCGGCCGAGCCTCCGCTGCCATGGGCCGCTTCCGCTGGACCATTCCCTGTACTGGCACCGTAAAGTGTCGGCAGCAATATGAGGACCAGGATTGTGAAGAGATCCTCCACGATTAGCCAGCCTACTGCGATATGTCCCGTGGGTGTATGTAGCGCGCGGTTATCTGCGAGCACACGTGTGAGCACAACGGTGCTTGCCACTGAGATAGCCATACCAAACAAAATTCCGGCGGTCCACGACCAGTTAAAGAAGTGAGTCACCACGGCTCCCAGCGCTGTTGCTACCGCTATCTGAACTATGGCCCCGGGTATGGCAATGGATTTAACCGCCAGCAGATCTTTCAAATGAAAATGAAGGCCCACACCAAACATCAGAAGAATAACGCCGATCTCCGCAAGTTGCGTGGCGATAGCCTTATCCGCAACAAAGCCAGGGGAGTAAGGACCGACCGCAATGCCCGCTAACAGATAGCCGACGATAGGGGATAAACCCAACTTTTGGGTAATGAATCCGAGAACCAGTGCGGCCGTAAGACCACCCGTCAGGGTAAGGAGAAGATCTAGGTTGTGCGGCATGCTAATTGCTTAACCCACTATTTGGCAGGTAGCAAGGTTCAACGGTTCTTTTCCGGATATTTGGTTGAAAATCATATTTAGCCCATGCAAAATGCGGAGAAAATCCGTGTGTGCAAAGCGCTGTGTGCTGTTGTGTGATATTAGTTTTTCTTCTTAAATTTATGCTCGATTCGGAAAGCTTACCTAATGAGATGGCGCGCTATTACGATGCCCGTGCAAGCCAGTACGACGCCTCTATGCAGTACGACAATCCCGAAGTCGTGGCGCGGCATCGGGCTGTGATTGATCAGTTGAAGCTGTGGTTTGCGGATCGCACCGTGCTGGAAATCGCCTGCGGGCCGGGCTTCTGGACCTCTCATTTTGCCCCTGTAACCCGACATGTACTGGCCACGGATGTTAATGAGTCCACGCTGGCCGAAGCCCGCAAGAAGATCTACCCGTCAGGACGCGTAGAGTTCCGCGTGGGGGATGCTTATGCGCTGGACGGTTTGAGCGGCACAAGATTTGATGCGGCCTTTGCCGGTGACTGGTGGTCGCATATTCCGAAGAGCCGGGTGCACGATTTTCTCTCCGCACTGACGCGCTGTCTTGCACCCGGAGCGCGTGTGGCATTTACTGATCAGCTTCCCAACGAGCGCAGCTACCGCGACGGCAGTTATTTCGACACGGAAGGCAACCACATACAGCGGCGCGCTCTTTCTGGCGGGGATTCCGCTCACTACGAGGTCATCAAGAACTTCCCCACAGAATCCGATCTTTGCGGTGCCGTAGCCCCTTTCGCTAATCCGGCGCCGGGCAGCATCCTGTATCAGACTTTTCCCGAGTGCCGCCGGTGGTTATTGTGCTTTGCGCTTTAAACCACCGGTGAAAGCAGGAAGTCCTGGCTGCGTTCGATATATGCCGGCTTGCGTCGAAAGATGTTGCGCTCCCCGAAATGCGTAGAGAACCAACTCCGCGTTGGAGTGTGGACTTTTCTCGTACGCAACTCCTGGATATCAGACAGTCGGAGGAGGAATCGAGCGAAATTTTATAGATTCCTGCTGCGATGGAGACGCGTACGTATCTGCAGATCCTGTCAACCGCGCGCTTTACTGCCTTCTATTGCTAGTGCGTAGCGGCGTGGGGGCCATAGACTTTGACGGGATCAAACGTCTTTTCTGCGATCGTGAACTCCAGGTCATCGGTGGTTCCGGGCTTTACCTTGCGGTAGAAGCAACTGCGGTAGCCAACGTGGCAGCTGGCGCCGCCGGTGACTTTCACCCGGATGAGGATGCAGTCCTGATCGTCGTCGATCATCACTTCCTGCACGTGCTGGGTCAGGCCGCTCTCTTCGCCCTTTATCCACAGCTTCTTGCGGCTGCGGCTATAGTAAGTGGCTTTCTTTGTGGCGATCGTCTTTTCCAGCGCTTCGGGCGTCATGTAGCCGAGCATCAGGACTTCACCGGAATCGGCGTCCATCGTGATGCAGGGCAGGTAAGGGTTCAGATCAAAGCGCGGCATCAGCTTTGCGCCTTCTTCCAGCTTGAAGAGTTCCGGCGACGGTGCGGCATGAGCTCCGTAGGTCTTCAGAGGATCAAACGTCTTTTCGGCGATCGTGAAGTCCAGATTATCGAGATCCGATCCCGCCGCCTGACTTCCTGCGATGTGGCTCCACGCCGCGCCTTCCTTCACCTTGCGGTAGAAGCAGGAGCGGTAACCCACGTGACAGCTTGCGCCGCCGGCAACGTCGACCTTGATCAGCACGCAGTCCTGATCGTCATCGATCATCAGTTCCTTCACCGTCTGTACCAGACCTGATTCCTCGCCCTTCACCCAGATCTTCTTGCGGCTGCGGCTGTAGTAAGTGGCCTTGCCCGTGGCGATGGTTTTATCCAGCGCTTCCGGGGTCATGAAACCGAGCATCAGCACCTCTCCGGAGGTTGCATCCATCGTGATGCAGGGCAGGTATTCATGCAGATCGAAGCGCGGGGCCAGTTTGTTGCCTTCTTCGATCTGATATACTGAGAGAGCCATATGCTTGGTAACGGTGAGAGGTGATTAGGGCGGGTAGCGGGATGGATATAGAGATGAAGAGACGAAACAGCAGAATTTGTTTGCTGTTTGCGATGCGTTATATCTTCAGCAGTTCTGCTTCTTTGGCTGTAGCGCTTTTATCAATCTGAGAGATGTATTCATCCGTGAGCTTCTGTACTTCTTTTTCACCAGACTCCTGTTCGTCTTCGGTGATATCGCCTTCTTTCTGAAGCTTCTTGATTTCGTCGATAGCGTGGCGGCGATTAGCGCGGATGGAAACGCGGCCTTCTTCTGCCAGCTTGCGCACGGCTTTCACCAGCTCCTGGCGACGCTCTTCGGACAGCGGAGGTATGGGGAGGCGGATCATCTTGCCGTCGACGCGGGGATTGATGCCTAACTTGCTCTCTTCAATCGCCTTGCGGATGGGATCCACATTAGCGGCATCCCACGGTTGGATGACGATGAGGCGGGCATCCGGCGTGGTAATGGCGGCTACTTCGCGCAGCGCCATATTGCTGCCGTAGGTCTCCACGCGAAGATGGGCCACCAGGTCAGGCGATGCCTTACCGGTGCGCACGGTGCTGAATTCCTGCTTCACCACTTCGGTGCTTTTCTCCATCTTTTCTTCTACTTCCAAAAGGACGTCGTCGAGAGCCATAAGTCGCGGGTATGTTGAGGTATTTGTTTAAAACAACGAAATGAGATTAAGGAGCTTTGGCAGAAACCAGCGTTCCCACTTTATCGCCCATGATAACAGCTTTAAGGTTTCCTTCCTTAAACATATCAAACACGATAATGGGAACGTTATTGTCCTTACAAAGAGAGAAGGCGGTGGAATCCATCACCTCCAGGCTGTTTTTCAGCGCGTCGATGTAAGTGATGTGTTCATAACGCTTCGCCTTGGGATTTTTGCGCGGATCGCTGTCGTACACGCCGTCCACCTTGGTCGCCTTTAGAATGATATCCGCGCCGATTTCGCTGGCGCGCAACGCGGCGGCCGTGTCGGTGCTGAAGAAGGGATTACCCGTGCCGGCGACAAAGATAACCACACGGTTTTTCTCCAGATGGCGCATGGCGCGGCGCCGGATGAACGGCTCAGCCACGTTTTTGATTTCGATCGCGGTCTGGACGCGGGTCAGGACTCCCTGCTTTTCCAGCGCATCCTGAAGGGCGAGGCCGTTGATGATGGTGGCCAGCATGCCCATGTAATCCGCCGTGGTGCGGTCCATACCCTGGTGGCTCTTCGTCAGACCGCGCCAGATGTTGCCGCCGCCTATGACGACGCAGACCTGTACGCCGCTGCGGTGTATTTCCGCCACTTCACGCGCAATATTGTGCGTATATTTGGAATCGATTGCTTCCTCTTCACCCGCAAGTACTTCGCCGCTCAGTTTCAGAATAACACGCTTATATACAGGCACGGACGCGGGCACAGGTGCGGCGGCGGCATTTTTGGCAGCGGCGGCACTTTTGGCGGCGGATCGATTGGTGGGCATGTATTTGGGGGGATGGGGACAGAGCTGTTCGGTCAGTAAATAGGTAGGGATGACCGGGCATCTGTGGCCGGATAGCTTAACGGCTTCCCGTTCAACGTCCAGCCTTGCGTCATTTAATTGTGTGAACAGATTCCAGGCGCGCAATAGTACGCCGGGAGAATTCCCACTCGAAAACGCCGGTTATGTGGATATTGTGATAAGATAAATCGTCTTCTTTTCTTTGTCGTAAATTATATGGATATAGCCTGACTTTTTTGCAGTCGGCGTAAGCACGTAAAGCTGCAGTTTCTTCCACTGCCGGGGGATAATATCGGGAAACAGGGAAACGCCATATGCCACGTCATCCGGGGTGGCAGGCTTCAGCTCTCCCAGATCGGCCAAGGCCTTTTCAGCAATTTCGCCGTCGCCCTGCGGTTTCAGAATGAAGAGCTGAACCCGTTCGCGGAAAGCTCCCTCGCTGTAGGCACCGGCGAGTTGCAGGCCGGCGGGCAGCGTTCCCAGCGTTTCCTCATACATACGCCGGTTATCCTGCGGCCACAGGAGTGGCGGCAGCACAATCAGCAGAGGTAACAGCACCAGCAGGGCAATCAGCAGCTTGTAGCGATAGTGCACCATGTACAGATACGCCCTTGTGCCTGGGTACGGCAAGGGGGACGGGATCCTCAGAATATGGATTGGAACCCATCCCCCTGCCGGGATTATAGCGTTGTCGCTGCTTGGCTTAGCTGGCGGCCGGGGCTGCGGGAGCCGTGGTCGTCTCGCCTACTGCAAAGCGTACGAAGCGGCGGATGATGATGTTTTCGCCCAGTTCAGCGATCTTGGCGTTAACCAGATCCTTGATGGTCTGCTTGTCATCCTTCACGAAGGCCTGCTCCAGCAGACAGTTGGTGGCGAAAATCTTGTCCAGCTTGCCGGACACGATCTTGTCCACAATGTTAGCGGGCTTGCCCTTGACCTGCTCGGCGGCGATTTCGCGCTCTTTGGCCAGGAAGGACTCGGGTACTTCGTCACGGGAGACGTAGCTGGGGCTGCCGGCGGCGATCTGCAGCGTCACGTCCTTCACAAAGGCGCGGAAGGATTCATTGCGGGCCACGAAATCGGTCTCGCAGTTGATTTCGACCAGAACGCCCACCTTATCGAAGTGGATGTAGGAAGCGATGACGCCTTCCTTGGCTTCGCGTCCGGCCTTCTTGGTGCCGGCGGACATGCCCTTCTTGCGCAGGATGACTTCCGCGGCTTCGAGGTCGCCTTTGGCTTCGACTAGAGCCTTTTTGCAGTCCATCATGCCTGCGCTGGTCTTATCGCGCAGCTGTTTGACGAGTTCGGGGGAGACGGCGGTAGTGGTCGACATGGTCGTGTAGTGTTGTTTTTCTGCGGCCGCGGCCTATTCCGCGACAGAGAAAGGGGTAGGGAATCGAAATAGAGAGAGAAAACGGGAAAACGGCGAAGCATGAAAACAGGAAGCCTGATATCGTTTATCGGCCGTCCGGATTATTCACTTCGCCCGTTCAGTCCATGGGTGGGTTATAATGTAAGACCACTATGGACATCCCACTCGACGCCTGTGCATGGCATCAGAGTGAAAATCTGGCAACAAAAGCACGCCAAAACGGCCAGTACCGAGACCGGGCTTTACATCCTCCCTTCTGTTAAACAGGGAGGAGGATGTGTGCCCGGCTCGGTGGCCGCCTTCAGGTGCTTATCGCTAGAGGTGCGTGGCGAAACTTTAGGCGGATACGCCGGTCAGATCTTCCAGAGCGGCAGGGGAAGCCGGGGCAGGTGCTGCGGGAGCGGGAGTCGGGGCAGGTGCGGGAGCAGGCGCTGCGGAAACCTGAGGCTTCTCGGAGCGCTCGCCCTTCTCACCACGGTCACCCTTATCGCCGCCGCGGCCGCGATTCTGGTTGCCTTCGATGATGGCGTTGTTCATCGCTTCCAGCAGGATGCGGATGGAACGGATGGCGTCATCATTGCCGGCGACGGGATAATCCACGAGATCGGGATCCGCGTTCGTGTCAACGATGGCCAGCGTGGGGATGCGCAGGCGGCGGGCTTCAGCAACGGCGATGTGTTCGCGGGGAACGTCGACAATCACGATGGCGCCGGGATTGCGATCCATATCGCGAACGCCGTCCAGGTTCTTGTGCAGCTTCACGTTCTCGCGGCGCAGTGCGGAAACTTCGTGCTTCGGCAGTTTGTCGAACTTGCCCTTGGCTTCCATGTCGTCGATGTGCTTCATGCGCGCAACACTCTTCCGGATGGTGGAAAGGTTGGTCAGCGTGCCGCCGAGCCAGCGCTCGGTAACATAGAACGAGTTGGACTGAGGGGCGAGTTCCTTGATGGCTTCCTGGCTCTGCTTCTTGCACCCGACAAAAAGCACGCGACCGCCATTGGCGGCGACGGAGCGCAGGTAATCCTGAGCGGCGGACAGTTGCTTCGCAGTTTGTTCCAGGTCAATGACATAAATGCCATTGCGGGCCTCGAAGATATAAGGCTTCATCTTCGGGTTCCAGCGCTGGGTGCGGTGGCCGAAGTGTACGCCTGCTTCCAGAAGATCTTTAACGTCTACTCGCGTCATAGTGCTTGTTGCCGGGTCTAGGACCTGCACAGGCGGCGCAAGGGACAGCAAGAACGCCGGAGGGGAGGCCCGTTGTTATTCGCGGGAGATAAAAACGGCAATGCAACGTATCGCATGCAGCAATAAATGCAACATGCGGGATTGCAGCGTTTTTTAACCCGAGACACTTTTGGCTCGCCCTGAATGGCGCTCGCTGGCCCTGCCCCGTGGCAGGCTTCCATTTCTATGGAATGGGATTAATCATCGGTGTGCCGGCCCTGGCCGGCGTTGCTTTATATAAGGAATATATACCGTCCATATGCGATGTCATACCGGGTCCGGTAAGAGTGTCATCTCCTCGGCAAACATGCAATGGAAGTGTCGATCTTATCAGCGGTTGGGGGAATGGCAAGCAGGATTTTCAGTAAAATCTCGGAGCGGATCTTCATAAGATAAAGCGCGTTACAGATAAGATAGGCTTATTCTCTTCTGATTCTTCTCGCTGGGTCTGCCATTGCTCATCTTATTTGATTATACAAAGAGAGTCCCGGGCGGCGATTATATGGTCGATATGACCACGACCGTGGCGCAATCACTGTACCTGTAGTGCGAACCAGGGCGAGGCATTGCTGTCCATCACGCGTCCGCCCGCACGCATTCCATGAAAGCCGCGTTATGATAAGTGTAACGTTTCATTATTCAGCCTTATCCCCACTTTCAACACATAAGCCTTCAATGTCATAGCAAGCTTATCTTCATCATTTTCCCTGCTTCACATCCAAAGAAAATATGGCATAATAACAATCCTGCGTATGTGACGGGCACAATCCGTTCCCCAGCGTACACAGTGCGGCGCCCCCGGAACCGGCATCTTTTTGCTCTCCCATGTCACTCCTGCACCCCAGCTCCTTCGATAACTCCTCGCCCGATGACGGAGCGCCGCCCAAAAGTCTGGACGTCGCCGCCACCTCGGAAACCCCTGCGGTACCTACCCCCGCCGAAATGCGCGCGACCGCGACGCGTCTCGTCAGGCGGCTGCAGGACGCAGGGCATACCGCGTATTTTGCCGGTGGCTGTGTCCGCGACCAGCTTCTGGGCGTGGAGGCCAAGGACATCGACATCGCCACCAGCGCGCGACCGGACCAGGTGCAGGCGCTGTTTCCCCGCGTAACCGACGTGCAGGGCGAATGCTTTGGCGTTGTACGCGTGATCGAGAACCGCGTGCACTACGAGGTGGCCACGTTTCGCCGCGATGGCGAGTACAAGGATGGCCGCCGTCCCGAAAGCGTTACTTTTTCCAGTGCGGAGGAAGATGCGCATCGGCGCGACTTCACTATCAACGGCCTTTTCTATGATCCCGTGCGCGACGAAATCATCGACTTTGTCGGTGGCCGCGCGGATCTGGAAGCGTGCACCATTCGCGCCATTGGCAACCCGGCCGATCGCTTCGCGGAGGACAAGCTGCGGCTGATGCGCGCCGTACGTTTTGCATGCACCATTCTGCGCCCCGGCACCAACAAGCCCTTTAAGATTGAGCCTGAAACGTGGGCTGCAATTCAGCATACCGCACCTGAAATCGCCGGGATAAGCGCCGAACGCAAGCGTGACGAACTGAACAAGATCCTGACCGGACCGCGTCCCGAAATTGGCCTGGATCTGCTGGATCAGAGCGGTCTGCTGGCGGTGGTGCTGCCGGATATCAGCGCGCTTCACGGCGTCGAACAGCCGCCCCAGTTTCACCCGGAAGGCGACGTGTTTACACATGTGCGACTGATGATGACCCACCTGCGTCGCGCTCCTCTGGTGCTGGCCCTGTCTGTTCTGCTGCATGATGTGGGCAAGCCCGCCACGTTTGCCATCGATGAAACAGGCCGCATCCGATTCTCCGATCACGAGAACGTGGGGGCCAGAATGGCAGAAGAAATCCTGCGAGATCTGCGGTACAGCAACGACATCATTGAGCAGGTCGTCATCTGCGTGCGCTACCACATGTCGTTCAAGGACGTCATGCAGATGAAGCGCAGCACGCTGTTGAAGCTGATGCAGCGCCCCACCTTCCCTATCGAACTGGAGTTGCATCGCATCGACTGTCTGGGCTGCCACTGCGATCTGAAGTTCTATGACTTTCTGAAGTCGCAGTTCGAGGCCTACACGCCGGATCAGATCAAGCCGCCGCGTTTGATCACCGGCAAGGATCTGCTGGCGATGGGCATTCCGCCCGGCCGCCAGCTGGGCAGCATTTTGGCCACGATCGAAGAGGCGCAACTGATGGGGAACGTTCAGACTTACATGGAAGCGTTGGCATTGGCCCGCAAGCTTGCGGCTGAAGCCTGAGGCTGGCTTGTAGTCTGCACCTGCTCCTGCGCCGTCTGCTGTTGCCCCTGCTGCGGCACGCGGCGCTCACGCCACACCGCGCAGGCGGCAAACATCCCCAGCACCATGCCCACGGACATGGCAAAATAGGAGAAAAAGAACTCCACCTGGGGATCGGGCAGTCGCAGGCAGGAGATGATATAGCCCGAGAACATCATGCCGGCCAGCATGCCGATGGTAAGGAAGATGGAGTGGCGCCACCGCTGCCAGGCAGATCCAGCCAGCGCCTTCGAGCCGTCGCTGACCAGCGCCATAGCCGGCAGCGAGCCCAGAACCATGGCTGTGTGCATATAGTGGGGATGCCACAGACCTTTGCCCAGGGGACTTGTCGCGCAGCCGCACAGGCACACCCCCTCGCGTATGATCGGGCCGAGCCCTGCGTCGCCCCACCAGCCAATCAGCATCGCAAGATTGCCTGCCGACAGCATGGAAATAGCCATCTGCCATGAGAGATGATAGCGCAGTGCGCGCCAGTAATGCAAAACCAACAGGCCCGCCATCAGGCTCGTTAATCCGGACAGGACATACGCCACCATATCCGTCTGGCCAAGATGCGTAAGGATAGGGCCCTGCACAGCAAAGCAGACCGCAAAAATCCAGGGAGCAAGGCCGGGGCGACATGCGGCGTCAGCGCGGTGCCAGAGTGCGCGCCAGGAGTTATCAGCGGAGGAGGAAGAATTGAGAATGTCGCGATCCCGATCGGTGGCGGCAAGGTTATGCGTGTCAGAATCGGCAGAGTGGCTGCGAGCTCTTTTCCGTTCCTCATCCAGCCGATGCCTGACCGTCTTAGCATATTCGGCAAACCATGCCGCGAGATCCGCCTCGCTTAGGACGCGCAGTTTTTCGGCGAAATGCAGTGCGCGGATGGTGACAGTAAGGCTCGAGGCCAGCATCACCAGCGCAGCCGCTACGGGATGCAGCCAGCCGCTTGCCGCCATGGCAATGGCCAGTGCATTGTAAGCGATCGCGAAGATCATGTTGCGGCGGAGGCCATCGCGGACCTGCCGGGCGATTGCAATGCCGGTCGGGATTGCGCTGAGATCGCCGCGAAAGAGCTGGGCCGCCGCAGATTCCCGCGCCAGTTCAGCGCCGCCGGAAAGAGCAATGCTGGCGTGCGCGGTGGCCATGGCGGCTGCGTCGTTAATGCCATCGCCCACAAAGAGAACGCGGCGACCTTTCTGCTGGAGATCGCGAACGAGATCGGCCTTTTGCTCCGGGGTCAGGCTACTGTGGTGCCCGGGACTATCGGGGCGGGATTGCAATGCGGCGGCGCCCGGTAGACTTTCCAGCGCGCGCAGGCTTTCTTCCGTATCGCCCGTCATGATAACCGCCGGGATACCGAGATGTTGCAGGCGCGCGAAAGTCTGCTCCACACTGGGGCGCAACGACTCCCGCAGAATGCCTAGCGCGGCAAGTTTGCCATCCACCTTCACGTAAAGCTCACGCGCGCCTTCGGGGATGCGGGCGCGATCGCGCAGTGCGCTCAGCACCAGAGAATCGCGCGGCTCCAGCAGCTTCTCATTGCCAAGGGAGACAGAAGTGCGGTCGATTTTGGATGTCTTTGTTGTTTCTGTAACCGATGAAGTCACCCAGCCTTCGAGTCCCACACCGGGAATAACATGCGTGTCGGAAACTGAAACAGCAGGCTTGCCTTCACCAGCTTCAGATCCCGGAGCAATCCACGCATGGAAAGCGCGGGCGATGGGATGCGTGCTGCGGGCTTCCACCGCGGCGATCCACTTGTAGAGCTGAGCGCGGTCGAAGCCGTCCGCACAGATGAAGTCGACGATGCGCACTTCGTCTTCGCTTAGAGTGCCGGTTTTGTCGAATACCACATAATCGGTGCTGGCGAGACGCTCCACAACATCGCCGGAGCGTGCTATAATGCCTCGTGCGCCAAGGGCATTAAGCGCGCTCCAGATGGCTATTGGAGTGGCAAGCCCCAGCGCGCACGGGCAGGCGACCAGCACCACGGCCAGCGCATTAAAGAGTCCCGCTGCCCAGCCGGAGATGGGGATCCATATTGCGGCAGTCAGCACGGCAACGCCAAGCACCATGGGAAGAAACCACGCTGTAATGCGGTCGGCCTCCAGCGCCCAGGCGGAGGGACGCTCGCGGGCAGCCTGCAGGCTCTGCAGCATGGCATCAATGCGTCGCTGCGTGCCGTCGGTCGTGGCTTCGATGATGAGCGTGTCATCCACGCTGTGGGAGCCGCCGATAACGGAATCTCCGACGCGTTTGACGACCGGGAAAGCCTCGCCGGTGATGGCGGCCTGCCTGACATAAGCCACACCCTGCACAACACGGCCATCCAGAGGAATTGCTTCCCCGGCCGAAACCAGAAAGCGCTCGCCTGCCTTCATCTCGCGCACGGGAACGGATACGGCTTCGCTGCCCGCTGCGCCTGTTTCCAAACGCCGGCAAAAGCGAAATGCCTCCTCTAGCGCTGCGGCGGCGCGGAAGGCGGCGCGCTTCTGGTTATCGACCAGCAACTGCCCCAGCGAGTACACCGCGAGCAGAATCGCCACTACTTCATAATAGACCGACCCCACACCGGTGACCGTACTCAGCACCGACGCCGCGAAGGCGCCAATGATGCCTGCAAGAAAGAGCTGCTCCACGCAGACGCGTCGCGCCCGCATGGCGCTGAATGCGGCGCTCAGCAGCGGGCCGCTGACGATGATAAACGTACCAACGGCGGCCACCGCCAGCACGCAGTGAATGATGAGGCGCTCGGGACCGTTTGTGCCGGCCAGATTAATCCCAAGCCCAAACATCATGGACTGAAAAGCGATCATGCCGGCCAGCCCCGCGCGAAACCACGCGCGCACCACTTCAGGGGAAGGCTTCGCGCCTGGCGCCCCCGGTGCGGCACAGGAAGCATTGACATCGGCGGCGGACGGCCCGGGTGAGCAACATGCGGACATAACATGCCGAGTTTACCCTTTCCAAACCGCCAAGCCAAGGTGAAAACGAGCCTGCCGGACAGCTATCAGCTACGACAATACGCTCTATAAAAATCTGCTGCTGCACCTCGTTTTTTTACAAGCCAACGTATACACCATGCATCAAAACATATTCAACGTTTAGCCCGTTACAATATCACGACACACCCCGAGTAAGCCTGGCATTAAGATCACTTCTCCCTTAGCCCATGAACTTCACTTGCGGAAATCCGTGTCTGCGCCTATTCTTTTGTCCATGCGCCCGGTTTTCAATGCTTTCCTGTCCACACCTTTGCGTTATTTGTGTGTAGCATTTGGTCTCTTTATGTTAACTGCAGGCACTAGCAGCAAGGCGCAGGTATTTGATCTGGAGCCGCATCTGGCCCTTTCCTTTCCGTTTCAGCAGGGAGCCGAATCCACCACGGTAAAGTACCCTGTCATGCTGGCTCCCAACTTCATCATGAAGCCCGGCGACCAGTTGCGTATCGCCTATGTGCCGCTGCGTAATGATGACGCAGAAACGATTCGCCAGCGCAACACTAGCAATAAAGACTCGGTGCTCACCCGCAAGAACGGTCCCCAGGATGAAGGCCCCAAGCTTACCCCCGCGCAGCTTGCCACGCAGAAAATGATTCGCGAGACCAAATGGGCCGAACCCAAGCGCTTTCAGCTCGCCTTTGCCAACCTGCGTGCCAGCGATTTGCGTCTGGTCTATCTGCGCACCAATCCGGTCGATCTTATCGATGTGCACTTCGATTTCCCTGAAGGGATGTTCCTGGCCGAAATAGATGGCAGCGTACGAGTATTGGCTGTCGAAAAGAACAGCAAGGCGATGCAGATGGGCATCAAAGCCGGTGACGTGATCCTGAAGATCGGTGGCATTTCCGTCGGCAACACGCTTGAAGGTTTCGCCAAAGCCTACTCCGCCACCAAGCGAGCTCTGGAGACCTCCGGCAAGAAGACCTTCCCCATCGCCTACCGCCCCGGAGGCACAGGCGCAGAGACCACGGGTGAAGTCAAAGCACCCGCGACTCTCAAGGGCAGCATCATGGACATGTAATGATCACAGCCGCACGCGCAATCCGGTTACTCTGCTGCAGCATTCTCCTCATCGGGTTTGGAGCACATGTGGCGACCTGGTTCCGGCCGGCTCCCCCGCACGGTTTCGTCAGTATTCGTGCGGGTATGCCGCTCTTCTTTTAAACGCACCATTTCTGTTCAGCATCTGGCTTAAGTCTTGCTACCGCCCTGTTCCTGTGCTACTTTGTCACGCTTCACATGCTTGACATTAAGATTATTCGGGACCAGCCCGATGAGGCTCGCCGGCGCCTGGCTACGCGCGGGCGCGGGGACGAGGCACGCATTACTGATGTGCTGGAGCAGGACCGCCTGCGCCGCGCAACGCTGAACACTCTGGAATCCTCTCGATCGGAGCGCAAGAAAATGAGCGGCGCGATTAACGGCCGCGTCATGAAGCTCTATAACGAAGCGCTGAAACAGGGCAAAACCGAAGCGATCACCGACTTCGACGAGCGTGTGCGCAAGTTCGGCACCCCGGAAGATGTCGCCGCCGTGGCCCGTATGGCGGAAATGAAAATCGAGCAGGAAGAGCTGGAGCGCTGCCTCGTGGAAATCGACGCCGCGCGCGACGCGCTGCTTCTCACCATCCCGAATTACCCGCACGAATCCGTTCCCGTTGGCGAAGATGAAAAGGCCAACCGCACAGAGCGTACCTGGGGTGAGAAACCGTCCTTCCCGGCAGACTTCACGCCGCAGCCCCACTGGGTGCTGGCTGAAAAGCTGGGCATGCTGGATCTGGCGCGCGCTACCAAGATCAGCGGCAGCGGCTTCATCGTATTTAAAGGCAACGGAGCCCGGCTTGAGCGTGTTCTGCTTCAGTATCTGCTGGATGTTCACACGCGCGACCACGGTTACACGGAAGTCTCCACCCCCTTTGTGGTTCGCCGCGACTGCATGGTCGGCACGGGACAGCTTCCCAAGTTTGAAGACGACATGTACGCCGTGAAGGATGAGGATCTGTTCCTTATCCCCACTGCCGAAGTGCCCGTCACTAACATGCATCGCGACGAGATCCTTCGCGAGGAAGAGCTGCCGATCCGCTATGCCGCCTACACGCCCTGCTTCCGCCGCGAAGCGGGCAGTGCGGGCAAAGATACGCGCGGCATGATCCGCGTGCATCAATTTGATAAAGTGGAGCTTGTGCATATCGTAAAACCGGAGGAGTCTTACGCAACGCTGGAGACTCTGGTGGGTCACGCGGAGCGCATCCTCCAGGACTTCGGCCTGCACTACCGGGTGCTGTGTCTCTCAACAGGGGACATGGGATTCGGTGCCGCCAAATGCTACGATATCGAAGTCTGGGCCCCCGGCCTGGGCACGTGGCTGGAGGTTTCCTCGTGCAGTAATTTTGAAGATTTTCAGGCAAGACGCATGAACTTGCGCTATAAAGATAAAGATGGAAAAAACGTCCCGTGCCATACGTTAAACGGTTCTGGCACGGCACTTGCCCGCCTCTTTATCGCCCTCCTGGAAACTTACCAGCGGCCAGACGGCTCCATACTCCTCCCAGAAAAACTCCGGCCCTATTTCGGCTCCGACATCATTCCCCCTCCCTCATCCGTATGAACACCAGGCGCGGCGCATTTATTTGCATCCCAACGGTTAAGGCAGTACTTCCGGTACTGGCCACCCTGCTCTTACTTCAGCCCCCCTCTATGAAGGCGGGGTCCGAAGCGGCAGCCAGCAGCTACCCCACACAAGACGCCGCTCTGTCGGAAGCCATCGGGCAACTGGCCCAGACTACGCTTCCCAAGCCTGTCGAGCCGCCGCCCACCACTCCGTCGCCGACCAACAACCCGCCCGTTCCGCCTAATAAGCCCACCGCGCAGGCCGAACCGTCCGCACAGCCTGCTCTGCCTGGTGCCGGTGGCGCCACCAATGCCACAACGACGCCCGCGGTCCCTGCCAAAGACAGCAGCCCCGCAGCATCGCCCAGCACGGAAAAGGTAACGCCCGCCAACCAGGATCAGCGCCCGGTCATCAAGCGCACCGTGCGCCAGCGCAATGCGGAGCGTGATGCCAATATCATCAAGAGCGTCGCGCGCCTGATGCAGCGCAACCATTACCTGCAGCGTACCATCGACGCCGCGATGTCGGAGAAGATTCTGCGCGGCTACATGGAGTACCTGGACTACAATCACCTCATTTTCCTGCAGAGCGACTTTGAGGAGTTCAACGCCAAGTACGGCAAAACGCTGGGCGACTTCTACACTCGCGGCGACGCAGCCCCCGCCTTCAATATCTTCAACCGCTTCCTGGAGCGCCTGGAACAGCGGACCGCCCTCATCGATCGTCTGGTGAAGGATAAGTACGATTTCAGCTCCTCCGAAACTTATCAGCCCGATCGCGAAAAGGCCAGCTGGCCCAAGGATGACGCCGAAGCCGAAACGCTGTGGCGCAGCCGCGTAAAGCTGGATCTTCTGGCCGGCCGCCTTGAAAAGACTCCCGAAGAAACCGTCATCAAGCGCATTGTGCGCCGCCACAACAACCTGCTGAAGGATATGGGCGAGTACGATGATGAAGAAGTGGTGACCGCGTTCCTGAACGCCATGACTCGCGTTTACGATCCGCACTCCGATTACATGAACGAGAGCGAGAGCCAGAACTTCCGCATCCAGATGATGGATCTGAAGCTCACGGGTATCGGCGCTGAGCTGCGCACCGAAGACGGTTATGCCAAGGTTGTTCGCCTTGTCCCAGGCGGCCCCGCCGAAAAGGACAAGCGCCTGAAGCCGAATGATCGCATTGTGGCAGTAGCCCAGGGCGATGAAGTTCCGGTCGACGTTATCGACATGAAGCTGCAGAAAGTTGTGGAACAGATCCGCGGACCCAAGGGTTCCACGGTTCGCCTCTACGTTCTGCCTGCCGGCGCACCTGAAAGCACGCCCCGCGTTGAAATCACCATCAAGCGCGATGAAATCAAGCTGGTCGATCAGAAGGCAACCGGCAAGGTGTTTGATGTCACCACTACCACCGGCGAAAAGAAGATCGGCTATGTTTCCCTTCCTTCGTTCTACCGCAACACCAGCGATGATGTTGAAAAGCTCATCATTCGTCTAAAGAAGGAAAAGGTCTCCGGCATCATCCTGGATCTGCGCCGTAACGGCGGCGGTCTGCTGGATGAAGCGGTCGACCTGACCGGTCTGTTCATTCGCCGCGGTCCCGTTGTGCAGGTGAAGGACAGCTACGGCCGCACGCAGACTTTGCAGGACAGCGACAGCAAGATTGTCTATGACGGGCCTCTGATCGTCCTGGTTGGTCACCTCAGCGCTTCCGCCTCGGAGATCGTGGCCGGCGCCCTGCAGGATATGGGCCGCGCCGTTATCGTGGGCGACAAGAGCACCCACGGCAAAGGCACTGTGCAGAACCTCATTGAGCTGAAGAACGCCGTCCCCGGCATCGGCGACTGCGGCAACCTGAAGATCACGGTGCAGAAGTTCTTCCGCATCAGCGGCGGCAGCACCCAGGTGAAGGGCGTCGAGTCCGATATCAACCTGCCCTCGCTCTATGACTACTATGATATGGGCGAAGCCAAGCTGCCAAACAGCCTGCCCTACGACGTCGTGGAAAAAGTCCCGTACGTGATGGATGACAAGGTAAAGGATTACCTGCCCCGCCTGCGCGAATCCACTCAGGCCCGTGTCAAGCAGAGCCAGGACTTCAAGTACGTGCAGGAAGACATCGACCGCTGGCTGAAGAAGAAGACCAACCTCACCATCAGCCTCAACGAAGCCGATCGCATCAAGGAAAAAGACGACATCGCCGCCCAGACCGCCGCCCGCAAGAAAGAGCGTGCCGCCCGTTCCGCAGCCGGCGCGAAGGTCCTGGATCTCTCTCTGGAAGCCGCTGAGAAGAATCTTCCTCTCGTCGAGCCCAAAAAGAGCGCCAAGTCTGAGCCCAGCCCCATTCCTGACCCGACTGCCACCACCAGTCCCGAAGACAAGGACGATGATTCCGCCCCCACCTTCGACCCTCAGCTCGACGAATCGCTCAATATCATGGGCGACTACATCGACCTGCTGAATAACAAGGGCAACCCGGAAACTTCGACGGTGAAGAAGTAAGCCGGCTCAGATCAGCGGCAAGCTCCCCTTTTTCAGCTATCACTTAGCCTTAACTTCATCAGCCCGGACCGGGTTATCTGGTCCGGGCTGTTTTGTGTCTGCGGATTAAGGTGATGGCAGAGCGCTCACGCGCCTGTGGCTTTTTTCTGTATCTTTACCCAGGCCTGCAGCGGACCTCAGCCTGGACTATAGGTGCTTCGGACGGCGGTCGCTGCGCTCGGCCACGCCGATTTTGTCTCTCAGAAGCTACTCCTGATCATCGCCAATCCTATCGATGGAATAGCTGCTTTAGCACGTTGTCTCTTGACATATGTTTGATGGGATGCCCCAATTCAGCAAATGTTACGCCATTCTCAATTTGCCAGGCAATACGGCTATGGTATCGCCAGTGCTTTCATTCTGATTCTCGCTGTTGTCTCTGTAGTTGGCACGTGGCAGGGCGCCCTTCTGGAGCTTCCCCTGATGGCGCAGCAGGCCAAAAGTCATGCGCAAATGCCCATTCTTTGCGTGGATGAGGATGGAAAGCCGGTAGCGGGTGCGGAAGTTTATCTGATCGTGACACCTCACAGGGAGGGGCAGACTTTCAATCCCCG
>JBGGNE010000253.1:0-57496 GCA_041287705.1 Methylacidiphilales bacterium
ATTTTGTCCCGTTTTTTTTATTGATTTCCATGCCGTGGCATCGCTAGTGTTCACATTCTAACGTTCACCGCGGGTATAGTTCAATGGTAGAACGGCAGCCTTCCAAGCTGCACACGAGGGTTCGATTCCCTCTACCCGCTCTTCTTCTTGGTATTCCAGGATGCCATTGTACCATGCGTACAAAAGTGGCAGTTTTTGCCATTGCGCGATGACGGGGTAGGTCCCGGGCTTTACATCGACTGATATGCAGTTTTTTTACTGCAACTGGAAGTGGATAAATGGGTTGCGGTGCATCCTTAGTTTAACGTAACGGAAAGCCTGGCGATTTTGACGCGGGGGCCGGTAATTTCTCGCGAGTAATCGGGTGGCGAGAAGAGATGACGGTACGTGTCCCGTCAGGTATTTTATGTGGGTGCAAAAAACGTGAACATGCAGATTAAACGTTTTAACAATCTCCGCAATATTCTTTCAGGTTTTTCGATGGTTCCAGGTGTTCCTGTCGTCTAACGACACAGGTATCATGCAAAATGCAATTTGCGACGTATAGTTGGCAATTCGCATGGCTTTTTCTTATCTGTTAGACATCTCCCGGCATAACTGATTGATATTCAACGAAATCGTAAAGGCAAACCAATCTGGCACGATACATGCGTAAAGCTTTTCCATACCTATATTTATCGCTCGGGAAGGCGTCTGCCGCCTGCGTTCTGCAGAAGCATAAAATGCCGCCGGGTATCTTTTCATTTATTTACGCCTTTTTGGATAACGATTGGAGCTATATCTATGTTTTGGGCCATAATCGCAATAGTCTTAATATTTTGGGTGATGGCCAGTGTTTTGTCCGTGACTTCCGGTGTACTGCTTCAGGCATTCATAATTAGTATAGTATTGATTGCAATGGCTGCGTTTTTTGCCGGCAGAAGAATTGAATAAATTGCTTTGCTTATTGACAGATGAAAGATATTGCCTCTAAATGCATGAATATTGTCGGAAATATATATTACTTTATTATATAAGGGATTGGGTTTAAATACTCTAAGGGATACTCATGAATCTAAGGCTTCATCTATGGCTGGGATTGCTTACTGTTCTGGCTCTGGTGCTTACATACAGCCCGGCGGCTCAGCCGAATTTTGGCTTTAATGATGTTGATGCGCTTGCGGCAAGGCTTGTAAACTCTCCCTATACTAAACCGGTTAACCGGCTTCCCGAGTATCTTCGTCACCTGGATTATGATAAGCTGCGCGATATAAGGTGGAAAGATGAGTTTACATTCTGGAGGAAGAAAGGACTGCCGTTTCAGCTCCGATTTTTTCATTTGGGTAATACTTTTTATGAGCCGGTAGATATCAACGCCGTGAGCTCCGATGGGGTGCATCAGATACGCTTTTCAAATGAGTTCTTTAACTACGGAAAGAATACATTTGATCCTTCGACAATAGGCAATATCGGGTATGGTGGATTCAGGGTACACTATCCGCTCAATCGCCCGGATTTTCTGGATGAAGTGCTGGTCTTTCAGGGGGCCAGCTATTTCCGTGCTCTGGCCAAGGGGCAGCAATACGGGCTTTCCGCACGGGGCATTGCCATTAATACCCTTGAAGGTGAGGACTTTCCGCAGTTCAGCCGCTTCTGGGTACGCCAGCCCAAGCGTGATGCAACTGAGCTGACGGTCTACGCTTTGCTTGAAGGCAGGGATGTTACCGGTGCTTACGAATTTACGCTTCGCCCGGGAGAGGAAACGAGCATGGAGGTGCGGGCTAAGCTCCATTTCCGGAACTCGGTGGTGAGGCTTGGCATAGCGCCGGGCACCAGCATGTACTGGTATGGCGAGGGAGATCCCAAGCCGAAGAACGCGAATTTTCGCCCGGAAGTACATGACAGCGACGGGCTTCTGATTCAGACCGGAACTGGTGAATGGTTGTGGCGGCCGCTGATCGCCGAGCCGTTTATTCAGGACTATGCTTTTAAGGACAAGAATCCGAAGGGGTTCGGTCTGATCCAGCGTGACCGCGACTTTGAGCACTATCAGGATCTGGAAGCCAAATATCATCAGAGACCCAGTCTTTTTGTTGAGCCCCGCAGTGACTGGGGTGAGGGATCGGTCGAACTCATCCAACTCGTCACGAAGGATGAGTATATGGACAACGTGGTAGCTTTCTGGAAACCTGCCCAGCCGATCAAGGCAGGCACTTTCATGGAGTTCCGGTACGTCATGACGTGGTATAATAATCATTCCGGCCGCCCGGGTCTGGCCCGCGTGAAGCAGACGCTGGTGGATGCTCCCAGCGATGCCACCAGGGACACGCAGATCATCGTGGATTTCGCCGGCCTGGAACTGGCGGAAGGCGCTGTTCCGCAGGTGGATATAACGGCTGCCAAACCAGGCACACTCGGCGAGGTGCAGGTACAGAAAAACGATTTTGACAAATCCTGGCGTGTGACGATGAAAGTCAGGAAGCGTGGCAAGGACGAGCCACCGAACGAATTACTTTGCCGATTGCTTGTGAACAATAAACCCGCCACCGAAACCTGGACTTACACGCTTCATCGCTAATGCACGGCATTAACCTTAACGAAACCGCGACGGACAGCTTTCTGCAATCGGCGGACTGGGATGAAGCTTACCGCCGGCTGTGCCTGTATCTGCGTGCCCACGGCCTTCGCGGAGACAGACGCATTGCACGGCTGGCAAACCGAGTGATCGACTCCGTGGATCGCACTGATGCGAAGTGGCGCGATATGCATCCTACGCGCATCGCGCTTACCTGTATTAACGATGCCTCGCGGGCGTGGTTCGGTGCACTGGGCGAGAATGTAGAGCTGGAGGAGGGGGGCGCCAAGGAGATCAACGGCAAGCTGGCTATGCTCGTGCTTCAGGATTCCGTGGAGTGGTCCGATCATTTTCTCAATCCGACGCTGCCCGAAGATACGCGGAAGATCATGCAGGCCAAAATGGTGATGCGCGGGCCTAATTTCTCGCTGGCAAGCATGAGCCCGCGTCCGATGGACTATGGTCCTTTGGCACTGCTGGCAACGGAAACTCTGCCACGGTGGGACTGGTGGCCGGTGACCAAGGCTGTCGTGTTCTGGTTCTGCATCTACTGGCTCGTATTCTTTGTGTTGAGAGGTGGTGTATGAGCTCCAAACGTTATCATCATCTGCTGAATATTACGGCGGAGACGCTTTCGACCCGTCGAGCCGTATTCCTCGGGCTTGCCGGCATTGTTACTCTGGCGGGCAGCACGCTCGCGGTTCAAAGTCTGGGCAAGGAGGGATGGCTCTGGTCCGAATGGCTGGCACTGCCGATCTTTGTGCTTCTTTTCGCTCAGCTGGCAACTGGCTGGGCGATATCTATCCTTGGCTTTGCCGGACTGATCAGCCGCAAGCCGTACAACATTCTGGATGTCGCGAAGATAGCGGAGGAGGCCGGAGCAGCAGGCGGTGCGCCTAAACAGCTGCCACCCACCGCGCTGCTTTTCCCGGTCTATAACGAGAATATGGACCGCGTCATTGCCGGCATTGAGAAGATGTGGCAAAGCCTGGAGAAGACAGGCTCGGCCGCATCGTTCGACGTGTTTATATTGAGCGACTCCAATAAGGCCGATGCCTGGGTGGCGGAGGAGTGGGCGTGGTTTCGCTTTTGCTCGAAGTGGAATGCGTTCGGTCGAGTGTTTTACCGGCATCGCCACCCCAATATTCATGGCAAGAGCGGCAACATTGCGGATTTCTGCCGCAACTGGGGACAGGGTTATCGTTACATGATCGTCTTTGATGCGGACAGCATCATATCCGGGCGCGAAATGGTGCGGCTGGTCCAGGCCATGGAGGCGAAGCCGAGCATCGGCATCATACAGACTTTACCGCGACTTGTCCTGGGTACCACCCTGTTTCGCCGGTTCCTGCAGTTCACTACCAGCATTGCAGGCGGGTTGTTTGCTACTGGAACGAACTACTGGCAGCTCTCGTGCGGAAGCTACTGGGGACACAACGCTATTGTGCGCGTGGCTCCGTTCATGGCTTTTTGCGATTTGCCTGAGTTGCCGGCCACTGCGGGCAAGAGCCACATTTTAAGCCACGATACTGTGGAAGCCGCACTGATGCGCAAAGCGGGCTACGAGGTGTGGATCGCGTGCGATGCCGAGGAGAGCTATGAAGAAGGCCCACCCCACCTGACGGATGCGCTGAAGCGCGATCGTCGCTGGTGCCAGGGCAATCTTCAGCACATCTGGTTTCTCTTTGCGCGTGATATCAATTTCGCAAACCGCCTGCACATCTTCTTCGGATTAATGGGCTACCTGGGCTCGCCGCTCTGGCTTGTGCTGCTTATATTAACGTGGATCAGCGGGGCCATGCGCGTCTCGGGCAATCCGTTTCTGGATGGATTGCGGGATGAAATTGTGGACCGCCCAGTGGCTCCCGCGTGGCAATTGCTTGGGCTTACGCTGGTGCTGTTGTTCATGCCCAAGGTGATCAGCTTTATTGTGCACCTGGATGATTCTCGCAAGTTTGGCGGGTTTATCCGGATGTCGATAAGCTGGTTCGCGGATGCATTCCTTTCCATGTTGTTTGCGCCGGTGCTCATGCTTTTTCATACGCGCTTTGTCATCGAAATCATGCTGGGGCGCAAAGTGGCATGGCTTACGCAGAATCGCGATGACCAGGGTTTGACACTTGGCGAATCGCTGCTGACTTATGGCTGGGTAAGCGCATTGGGTGTTGGCGCGGCGGTTGCCACCTGGTTCTATGTGCCGGATTCCTTCTGGTGGTTCATGCCGCTCTTCGCCGGCTGGATGGCTGCAGTTCCACTGGCATGGCTTACGAGCCATGAGGGGATCAGCACCCGTGCCATGAAATGGCGTATCTTCGCTACCCCGGAGGAAATTGAGATGCCGGAAGTTCTGAAGGGACTCAATCAGACGCGCCCTGTCACCAATTTCCCTACCGCGCCCTGGGTACAGGCATTGATCAGTCCTTTTGGTCTGGCGCTGCATGTTGCACTTCTTCGGAAGCGCCGTCCGGGAAGCGAGGAGCCTTTGCCTGAGTTCGATGCCTTACACGACAAGCTGCTGAAATCCGGACCGGAATCCCTGACGGATCCCGAGCGGATCAAGCTCCTTACCAATACAGACGGCCTTACACGACTTCACGAGGAACTGTGGTCGATGCGCGATGGCGAACTTCCGGCATCACTGAAGCCTGTGCTGGCGCAGGATCTGGAACCGCGTCTCGTCTACCGCTGTGTTTCGCGCCAGGCTGCTCTGGCGGATGCTGCCGCAATGGCTGAAAGCGAAGTAGAAGCTGCAGCAACGGCCAAGGAGGATTCTGATACCAAAGACCTCGATAAACTGGGAGCTGAACCTGCTGGTGCAACATAAGATGATGTCAAAGTGCTTGCTAGCTGTGGTCTAAGCATTTGTGAGGAAGAACGTTGCGATAGTGGAGCGTAGTCATATAATCATGGTCTCCATTATCCAAGCGGAGGGAATGGGTCGGGAGGCTATTATTTTTAAGGCAGTGCCATACAATTCTTGACTATGCTCGTTGGAGCAGCATTCTAGCGGCATCTTTATGCGCTCACTTGTATTAGCTGCTCTTTTACTGGCTTGTTTTCCCTTTCTTGCGCTTAGAGCTCAGGCACCAGCTCCTGCGACTCCTCCCGCACCTGCAGGCGCTGCCGCTGCTCCGGTGGAAGCTCCCGGTACGGGAAAGAAGAAGCTGATCGCCATTACGCGCGATCTGGAGCCCTATTCCTTCGAGCAGGATGGCCGCCGTAAGGGTTACGCCTGGGAACTCTGGAACGAAGTCTCTCGCGAGCTGGGCTACGAATATGAGGTGAAGGTCACCGACTCCGCCAAGAACATGGTGAAGGCGCTGCAGGAAGGGCAGGCAGACGTTGCCATTGGTGCGCTCAGTATCAATGCCGAGCGCGAATCGGTTATCGATTTCTCCCAGCCCTTCTATGAATCGGGCCTCCAGATAGTAGTTGTCGCGGGCGCCTCCAGCTTCAATGACATGATGTGGTCCACTCTGGGCACAATCCTGAACCTGCAGTTTGTAGGCGCGCTGGCTCTGCTTATTTTTGCGATGCTCCTGATCTCGCATCTCGTCTGGATGTTTGAGCACAAGGTTAACGAGGCAATGTGGCCGGCGAATTACCTGGAAGGTATGTGGGAATCCTTCTGGTGGACGATCAGCACGCTGCTGGTTGGTGGCGCTGATAACAAGGGCCCGATTGGGGTTGGCGGTCGTATTGTTGCCATTGCGTGGATGCTCCTGAGCATTGTGCTGCTGTCGCTGCTGACCGCATCATTCACCACAACGCTGACGCTGAATTCACTCAAAGGCGAAATCTCCGGGCCCGGGGATCTTCCCGGCAAGCGTGTCGCCACAATTGCGGGCAGCTCTTCCGAAACATATCTGAAAAAAGGCGAGCGCAATATTACCGTGGAACCCTACAAGACGGTTGCTGAATGTCTGGCCGCACTAAAGAAAGGCACCGTTAAGGCCGTAGTGTTCGATTCCCCGATTCTGAAGTACGAAGTGGCCAAGGCTCATGACACCAGCCTCACGATTGTGGGCAATCTTTTCGAGCGTAATAACTACGGATTCGGTCTGCAGCAGGACAGCAAAGAGCGCGAGAACATTAACCGTGTGCTGCTGAAACTGACGGAAAGCGGTTTTACTGATGAACTTCAGAAGAAGTGGTTCGGCGAAGATAAGTAAGACCAGTTCGCAGAATTAGTTGGCAGGAAGAGGGCGTTGATTTTGAGGTGCAGGCGAGGCGTGCAGAGGAAGTGCATTAGGTTAATGCATTACCGAAACCGCAACAAAGCATGCGCCCAGAAACAACCCGTATTTCCTCCCCAATAATTCTGCGAATCGGTCTGACAGCAATCGCAGGCGTAACACTATTAAAAAGGCAGGCGGCTTGAAACCGACCTGCCTTTTTTGCGTTGTATGAATCCTCAGGATCAGACCGGGTTGCTGTATTTGTAGCCCTGCTGAAACTGCGAAACCCGCTCGCGTGTCGCTTTGCTCAACTGGCCCATTCCGGTAACGGGAAGAATGCTGCCGTCCTGAAGGGGATCTACATGCTGTGCGAACCAGCTTTGCAGGCGGGAGCGCAATTCCAGTATTTCGTTGGCATACTCCGCCGAGTTGATGAGGTTGTGCTCCTCATCGGGATCATTGAGCAGATCGTAGAACTCATGCGAGGCGCTGGTAAAGTGATGAACGTACTTGCGCGCCAGCGTGCGGATCATGCGCACGGGGCCATACTCGTCATAGACCACAATATTGTCGCCGCCCGCGGCTGAAGTGTCTCCTTCCTGCCATAGATCCGCGCAGCTTTTACCAGGCAGCCCGCGCGGGATGTGCTGGCGCAGGCCCAGGAAATCCAGCAGCGATGGCATGAAATCGTAGTGGCTGAAGAGGCTGTGCGCCACCGCACCTTCGGGAATCTTACCGGGGCACGAGGCGATGAACGGCACTCGCACCGAGGTATCGTACATATTCAGAGGGTACGTGGCATTGCCTTTGCCATACAGGCCATGGTGGCCCATGTTCATGCCGTTATCGCCGGTAAAGATGATAAGTGTGGTGTCGGTGAGGTCCCTGTCATCCAGCGTTTGCAGCAAACGGCCGATATCCGCATCCATGGCCGTGATGGCCGCGTAATAACCGCTCAGCAGTTCGCGACGACGTTCCGGGCTGTCAGGGCAGGGGGCAGTCTTGATCTGGCAAATGTGGGGGGGACGTTCGGGTGTGGATTGAAACGCGCAGTTTTGAACGTACGCATCAAAATACTCGGGCGGATGCTGGCCGCGATCCCACGGACTGTGAGGCGCGGTATAATGAACCCCCAGATAAAATGGCTGCGCGCCGCGTTCCTGCTGATTGAGGAATTCCAGCGCGTTTTCGGTAATGACATGGGTTACGTAGCGCGGGTCATCGTATTCCTCCCCATCTTCGCCGAGCATGGGGGCACCGTAATAGTTGCTACCACCTGAGGTATAGGTTTTCCAGAACGTATGGCCTTTCTGGGAAGAGGTGGCGTTGCCCAGGTGCCATTTGCCGCTAAGGCCGCAGGTGTATCCCTGTTCAGCGAGAATTTCTGTATAGGCAGGGACATCGGACAGGTAGTCGGTTACCGTTCCGTTGGGTGATTCGCGTGGCGAGTTACCCTGACGGATCCAGTCATGAATTCCGTGCTGACTGGGAATACGACCGGTAAGAATGGAAGCGCGGGCGGGGGAACAGACAGGGGACGTGCAGAACGCGTTGCACAGCATAATGCCGCGCGCTGAGAGTTGATCGAGATTCGGAGTTCGGACTTCGGAATTTCCGGCGCAACCCAGCGCCCATGCGCCCATATCGTCTGCCAGAATGAATAAGACGTTGGTGATTAAGGGCTTGTATGGATCGTTGCTTGAAATCATGTCAAAATAAATCGCTATTTCAAGAAATTAGCGCGTCGCGGCGATGCGTCCAGTCCGAGTATTGGAATAAAGCGGGTCGTTGGAGGCTCTTGTTGGTATGAGTACTTCTCCTTCTATTATTACCAATACTGCAGGTTCTAGTGAAACAATGAATTCACCTTTAGCCTCGCCAGGGATTTGGGGAAAATTCAGAGCACTTTATCTGTTGGGCGAACAGTGGATTAATCTCGGGCAGGATGTATTGCTGCTCATCATTCGGCTGACATGGGGCTTTCAGTTTGCGCTGACGGGGTGGGGAAAGTTTGGGAATATACCCAAAGTAGTGACCTTTTTCACCAATCTTGGCATTCCCGCGCCGACCTTGAATGCTTATTTCGTATCCAGCGTGGAATTATTTGGCGGCATCTTTTTAATACTGGGTTTGCTGGGAAGACTGACACCGCTGCCGCTTATCGGCACGATGGTTGTCGCTTACATCACAACGGAACAAGATGCGCTTAAGGCACTTATGGCGGGAAATCCTGATCCCTTCTTTGCAGCCGCGCCGTTTCTTTTTCTCTTTGCCAGCGTCATTCTTTGGGTGTTTGGACCCGGCCGGGCATCGTTGGATTACTTTCTATTTTCGGAAAAAGTAGCAAAAGAGGAAAAAAAATAAAAAGCGCCGGGAATAAACTTTGCGCTATCTTCTCATATGTTACGAAGCGCCGCACCAGCCTCAACTAAACCACAAAAGGCTTGCGGCGAATCCCGAAAACCAACTGTCAGCCTCATTAACGTCTCAATTCCTAATTATACAGTTATGAAGAATACCACCAAGAATGTCCTCGCCGCCGCTGCCGTGGCCGGTCTCCTCTCTGCCACGAACGCCTCGGCGTTTTCCACCGGGTCTTCCTCCTTCTCAGAAGGTTCCAAGAAGCTTGGCTTCAAGGTAACGCAGGTGGCAGACAAGGAGGAAGGGCATGCGTGTAAAGGCAAGAACGCGTGTAAGGGCAAGGGCGGGTGCAAGACGGATGACAACGCCTGCAAAGGCAAGAATGCCTGCAAGGGCAAGGGCGGCTGCAAGACGAGCTAACGGCTCTCTTTTGACATTGCTGAGCGGGAGGACCTTATGTCTCCCGCCAGCCACCAGCCCCGGCAACTGCATGGGGCTGGCCTCTCTGCTGGACGACTTTGTTTTGTCGTCATGGGAGCTCGCCTCACGTGAGGCTCGGTGCTAATGTTTTGCTGTTTTCCAAGTTTATTCTCAGGCTATGGAGTCACCGCTGAATAACCTATTGAATTTAGTCTCTCGCTTTTGAGCGATAGCGGCGTTGGAATTCCGGTCGAGCATTATTCTAATGCACTCCCTCCATTCCGCCTTGCTCTCATCTCAAAATCAAGGCCTAAGTTCAATAGTTTATTCAGCCGCGACTCCTATTGAAAAAAAACAATTTATGCCCGCCAATGCTTTTAATGGAAACACGGATTATGGTATTGGTCTCGGACTGCGCGTGCCGCATTACCGCCATATTCTGGAGAAAAAGCCCACGGTAGACTGGTTTGAAATTATATCGGAAAATTTTATGGTCGACGCGGGCCGGCCGCTTGAAGTGCTCGACCGCATTATGGAGCAGTATCGGGTAGTGCAGCATGGCGTTGCAATCTACTTTGGATCGGCCGAGCCACTGAACCGGGATCATTTGCGTAAGCTGAAACGACTGGTGCAGCGGACCAAAACCCCGTGGCTATCGGATCACCTGTGTTGGGGAAGCGTGGATGGCCGATATACGCATGATCTGCTCCCCATGCCATATACCTTCGAGGCGGCGCGCATTACCGCGCAAAAGATCCGACAGGCACGCGATTATCTCGAGGTGCCGATCTGCGTGGAAAACGTGAGCAGTTACGCAGAGTTCCATGTCTCCGAGATGACCGAATGGGAATTTCTGAGTGAAGTTGTTGAGCTTGCCGACTGCGGCATCCTGCTGGATGTCAACAATATCTACGTCTCTTCCCAGAACCACAATTTTAATCCTCATACGTACCTTGAGGCAATTCCTCATCATCGGGTAGGGCAGATTCACATCGCCGGGCACAGCAAGTTCGAGCGCTACATTCTGGATACGCACGATCACCCTGTGCTGGACCCTGTCTGGAAGCTGTACGAGCAGGCTATTCAGCTCAGCGGACACACGGCCACTCTGCTGGAGTGGGATGATCGGATTCCCTCCTTTGACGAAGTGCACGATGAAGCCCTTAAAGCCAACCAGTTCCTTGCCAAAACAGCAAATTCAGTCGAAGCAGCCGCCGCGGCCTGATTCCGGCCCGCAATTACTGGCGCCACCCAACGGCCGGATGCCTCGCGCGCGTCTGGCGGGGAGTCGTCTTGCCAAACTGCAACGTGTGGTGGCACAGGCCATCATGCGGCCGCTTACTCCTGCGGATAAGATGCAGCCACGCTGGGTGGATAACCGCTCTACTGCAGAAGTTGCCGACAGCATCATTAAGCCAAACGACCGGCTGACTTCGTTTGAGCGCCTGGAGATTTACAACCGCCAGTACTGGTTTCGGCTGCTGGATTGCCTTCTGGATGATCATCCGGGTCTGTGCGCTGTCGTAGGAACTACACGCTTTTACAGGCTGGCCGGCGCTTATCTTACGGAATGTCCGTCTCGCTCGGCTGAGCTTAGTGCTTTGGGCGACCGTCTGCCCCGGTTTATTCGCGAAAATCCGAAGCTGACGCATCCTCACACAGAGATGGCAGCCCAGATGGCGATGCTGGAGCGGGCGCAGATAGAAGCTTTTGATGCTTTTGCCCTACCCTCTCTGGATGCGGGCGGACTGTCGAGGCTGGGTGCTACACCTCCCGACCGTATTTTCCTGGGTTTGCAGCCTCATATTACGCTTCTGGAGCTGAGCTGGCCTTTGGATCGACTGGTGATCCGGGTGCTGCGACAGCAGGATTCAATGCGTGCGCAGGCCAGTAATGCGATGGAAATCCCGTCCGGGCCGGCCCGGCGAAGTATTGCAAACAAGATTGCGCTCTCTCCGGAGGCGGTGCAGCTCGTGGTTCATCGCGCGGATAATACCATTTATTTCAAGCGCCTGACTTTGCCCCAGTTCCGCGTTCTCCAGGCGTTCCGTGACGGGGCCAATCTGGCGGATGCGTGCGCTGTTTTGCAGGATCTGGAGGAAGCCGCGGATTTGACTCCAGGGGATATCCAGATGTGGTTTCAGAACTGGGCTTCAATGGGATTTCTTACCGACCAGCCAGTAAAGAAGCGGAAAATGTAACGAAGAAGGATCGGTTACGGTTTAGTAATTTGGCTGGCCTTGGTTCTGGCAGTTAAGCAATGCTGAAGCGTGCCGATAGCAAAAGGCACATGCATCCTGCTTCCTGCATCGAACCTATGCTTGCCGATTCCTCCTCCATGCCACATCGTCAGACAAACCCTTCACTAGGCGGGCGTGACGAATTGCTGGAGCTTCTTTTTGCACACGTGGCGGATGCCATGCTGGTGCTGGATGCGGAATCTGGGATTGTTGAGGTCAACCCGGCGGCCTGCAAAACCTTCGGCTATGATCGCAGCGAGCTTATCGGTCTGGATCTCGCGGCTCTTGTGCAAGGGGTGCCTGCGGAGGAGATTTCCGGGCGACTTCGTTCTATTGAATGCGAGACGCCGGTCATGTGGAAGTTCCGCACTAAATTCGGCGAAGTGCGGGCCGTGGATGTACGACTGACGCGCATGCCGTGCCCTCCTGTAGGCGGCGATGAAGGGCTAAGCCTCATTGTAGCCTGTTGCCGCGTGATAACCTCTACGGAATTGGGCCTGCAGCAGCAGGTGGCGGATCTCAAGCTTTCCAACGAGCGCCTTATCGACAACGAACAGCGGCTTCGCGCCGTGATCGACAATGCACCGGGCCTGCTCTGGACAGGTCAGCCGGATGGTTACATTGATTTTCTTAACAGAGCCTGGGTGGACTTTACTGGTCTGAAACCGGACGAAGCAAGCGGCTGGGGCTGGATGGTGACAATCCATCCTGATGATATCGACGGGCTGGTCGGCTACTGGCGCTCCATTCTGGCCGCCGGCACTGTCGGGGAGATTGAAGCCCGCATGAGACGTCACGATGGGGAGTTTCGCTGGTTCCTTTTCCGGGCTAACCCGCAATACAATGCGGACGGTGTGCTGGTGAAGTGGATTGGCACAACTACGGATATTGAGTCTCGCAAGGCGAGCGAAAACCTGGCGCTCTGCCAGTTGAAGGCTATGGAGCACACGCTTGCGTCCGTAGCGCGGGAGTCTGATCCCTCCAAGGTTCTGGGCCATCTGATGGGGATGGTTTCCGAGAATCTGCGCGCCCATAGCGTGAGCGTCTGGGAACGTAAATCCGGCGACGAACTGCAACTGGCCGCGACTTACCAGAATGGCAGGATGATACTTGCCGCTCATGACACAACGAAGCCGCCGCGAATATCTCTGATGACGATGGATCATCCCGTATGGCGGGAGATGTGCCGCACGGGTAAGGACTACGTATGGGGCGAGGTGGAAGGTGGGACGATCCGATTCCGACTCGCGAGCCGCGATGAACTGAAATGGTATCCGTGGCAGGGCATAAGGCCCTACGATGCTTCCGTGGAAGACATGTACAATCAATTGCTTGCCGCAGGCGTTCTGGCGACTTTGACGCTGCCACTGCTGGTAGCAGGGCGTGTGGCTGGCGTGCTGACCCTGCGCCTGACCCACAGGCGCCAGCCGCGCCGTGAAACAGTAGCGCAGATACAGGCTCTGGCCCATCAGGTAATGCTTGCCCTGCAACTGATGCGAGTACAACCAATTGACGATGTTCAGATTTAGCTCTTTTGCTCTCGGTACGCCCGGGGGCTCACGCTCATGTGTTTCTTGAAGATTTTGGAAAACTGAAAAGGATCTTCGTATCCAGTCATGGACCCAACCTCCGCAATGGTGAGATTGCGGTTGCCCAGCAGGTGAGCCGCATAGTGCATGCGTTGGTGTATCAGGCATTCGACGGGCGGCACTCCGAAGCTTTGTTTAAAGCGATAGCAGAAGTGGGACACCGACATTCCCGCCATTGCAGCCATCTCCCTGAGGTCCAGAATTCGATCCGGGGACGAAGCAATGAGGCGGCGCACAGCAAGAAGATTTTCCGGAATGCGTGTGGACTGGGAATTGGAACTCGTGGTTATGGACGATCGGGCAAGGTTACGCAGCGCGTTTTCCAGCAGATTGCCCGTAATAGCACTGTCCGGGTTGGCGTAGGCAACCAGCTCGTGGTGAATATCGACGATGCACTGCTGGAAGATGGACGGCCTTGGAACAGGAAACGGGGTGAGGATTGGAAGACCGGCCGTGCGAAGCAGGCGAGTGACGCGGCGACCTTCGCAATGGATCCAGGTGTGGCAGTAAGGCGCGTTCGGATTGCCATAGTACTGTGCTTTGCCGGCGGGCCAGATCATCATCGTTTCTGAGGTATGCAGCTTCTGCGGGGCGGGGACGGTATCCATTACCGCCGGGTCATGGAAGAGCATGAGCAGGAAGTCGGTGGTTCCGTGCGGACGACGGATGAGGCAGGGAGGCATCGGCTCGCGAATGCCCAGGCCGCGAATGCTCAGTTCCGGCGAATCCAGCAGACGTGGGTTGAAGAACCAGCGAGTGGGGGAGGGGACGTGGAGCGTCTTTCGGGGTTCTGGCACAGCCGTAAGATATGACATGTTTTTCGGTGAAGTTGCCATGTTTACTATTGCCCTTTCATGGCATGCTTCAAGTCACAACTTAAACCGATTAGGCGCTTCTGTTTTTCTGGTATTTCGGTTGTTATCGCGTAATTAATCACATGGTCGAGCCGGGCGCCTGTTGTCAATTGCAAACATGATGAACTTCTTTTCTCCGCTCGAAGGTATCTCTCTTATCAGCAACGCCCAGAGCCGCTCCATCAGTCCCGAAAACTTCACCGGCGAAAAGGGGGCTGGTGGGATGGCGGAACCGCCACATAATCCGGCTGCCCGCGATCTTGGCCGGGGTTGGAAGGTTTCCCCTTGCGTCGTTATACAGCCTGGCCAGACGTTTACGCTGGCGGATATCACAGGTCCTGGCCAGATCCAGCAAATCTGGATGACACCCACCGGCCATTTGCGTCACTCGATCCTGCGTTTCTACTGGGATGATTGCGAGCACCCCGCTGTGGAGTGCCCGGTTGGAGATTTCTTCGCATCCGGCTGGGGCAAGTTCTCGCAGGTTTCCTCTCTGGCAGTCTGTGTGAATCCCGGCAGTGCCTTCAATTGCTACTGGCCCATGCCGTTTGCGAAGCGGTGCCGCATTACCATGGAGAATATCGCCACGGAGAAGATGACGCTTTTCTATCAGGTAAACTATGAGCTCAGGGATATCCCGGCCAATGCCGCGTATTTCCACGCCCAGTTCCGTCGCGTCAATCCACTGCCTTACAAGGATGTTTATACCATTCTGGATGGTGTGAAGGGTGTCGGGCACTTTGTGGGCACCTACATGGCCTGGGGCGTAAACAACAACGGCTGGTGGGGAGAGGGTGAGATCAAGTTTTATCTCGATGGCGACAAGGAATTTCCCACCATATGCGGTACAGGTACTGAGGACTATTTCTGCGGATCCTATAATTTTGAAAACAAGGAGACCAGACAGTACCAGGAATTTACCACGCCTTACGCCGGGCTCTCGCAAATCATCAGGCCCGATGGTGTGTATCAGTCCCAGCATCGCTTTGGCATGTATCGCTGGCACCTTACGGATCCCGTGCGCTTTCATCAGGACCTGCGCATTACGATTCAGGCGCTTGGATGGCGCAGCGGCGGCCGCTACCTGCCGTTACAGGATGACATTGCCTCGGTCGCCTTCTGGTACCAGATGTTGCCTTCCCAGCCGTTCCCTGCCTTGCCGGACAAAGATTATCTGGAAGTGATCTGAAGGGATTGCTGCGTGCCTGAACAGACGAACTGACAGCGTGTTGTACAACGAATCCCCCATTGATGTCGCAGACCTCCGCGAAAGTCCTGAGCGACGCGCTGGCTGGGGGGGGATTTATTTGCTAAAGGCGAAGAGTTTCCCTTTTGCTGGAGCTTGCTATGTGCTTCATTTCTCATCAGAAGCCACAGCAGGCGCATCCGTAAGCACACGGGACACAGCGCTGCGACTCGCACCAGATGCCGCACCAGAACGACCTTCTTACATCATCTCCACAGCCTGGCAAGCCGGCGAACTCTACGTTCATGCTGATATTGCTCGGGTTCGGCGGCATGCTGCTTCTCGGGGCGGTGCTCTGGATCTTCCTGACTCCTCCTACACCCCAACCGCCGGTTCCCAAGCCGGAAGATCCAAAAATAGCTGCCGGCACCAACAGCGCACCGACTGTTCCGCCAACGCCTCCGTTTCGTGCGAATCTGACCTCAAAGAGCGGTTCAACGGCTGCTTCCCAGCCCTCTCCGCTGGACAAGAAAGCCGAAGTGAAAAAGCCGGAGAAGCCGCCAGAAAAGAAAGATCCGGATGAAGAGGCTGTCACCATGCGCTTTCCCAATCCGCTGCCAACCTCGGCTCCGCTCCTGAGCGACAAAAGCTTTGCCACCGTGACTGGCGCCAAAGGCAAGCTGCCGCCTCCTGACGCCGGCACGCCGCTTCAGCAGCGCATCCCCAAGAAGCTGGTGCGTACTGCGCTGGTTGCGCCACTTTCGTCCTTCGGTGCAACCGGCGGTGAGCTCACGCTCGGCCTCAAAAGTCTTAGCCGCGAGGAGGCGCTTATTGAAATTGGGGCCGTCGACGCGCTAGAAGCCGTTTATGCTGAAGGAGATCCCACGGTAGGGGAATCCCTACAAACGATTCGTATTATCGTACGGCCGCCTCCCGGACCGCGAGTGCCCATGCCGCGGCCACCGCCCGCACCCAGGACTCCACCGGCACCCGAGCCGCCGCCCAAAGCTCCGTCGTTGCTGCCTGCATGGGCAAGAACATCGCCCAAAACCAGCGGTTTTGGCCTCATACGATATCGACTCCTTGCCATGGACGAAGTGGCCAAGGCCGAGGCCGTACTGGCACAGTGGTTATCCCGCTACTCATTTGCCAACAGCCGGACAGAGCGGATTCAGCGCACCGATAAGCGCGAGATCAAGCTCATCATTTTCGACCCGAGCTCCGCCACGATGGGCTTTACCGTCATGTTCTGGATCAACGGCAATGTCGTGAATCAGATTGCCAGTTACGGCAATGTGGGGGCCAAGGATCTGTTTCTGCTGCTGCCTTATTGATGCTGATGAGATCGTAACGCCTGCACGAGCCTCAGAATCCGCTGCTGCCTGTTAGGATGAAGCAACACCTGAGGTGGATGCGGAGATCGCTTTAACGGCTTTAGACACGCCCTGGCCCGGTTGCAGCGCCAGAATCTTGTTTGCGATGGCCCGGGCGGAAAACAGATTCTTTACCCGCGAGTGACGAGCTGCCCGGTTGTTCCAACTGGATAGCATACGTCGCGCCGAAAGTTCCTGTAATCCCTTCGCCAGATCCTTAACGTCTCCGGCTTGAAAGGTAAGACAATCCTGTGAGCCCAAGTATTCGCGCAGGCCAATCTTGCTTGAAAGAAGCACGGGCAAGCCTACGGAAACGGCTTCCGCTGCCGCGATGGAAAACGCTTCGTCGCCCACCGACGGTGCCACATAGGCGTCGGCCGAATTGAGTAGTTCACGCAAGTCATCATGATCCAGTCTGCCAGTCAGGCGCACGTTCAGCTCTACGTCATGCTGCTTGATTAGAGCTTCGAGTTCCTTCTGCTGCGGACCTTCACCAGCGATCTGGCACGCCACTTTAAGACCGGCCTCTTTGGCAATGGCGATGGCTTCAATGAGATGCGCGAAGCCTTTCCAGCCCACAAGCCTGCCGTGTGCGGCGAGACGCATCATGGTCGTCGGTTCCGGCAGATCCTCAGCGGGGCTGAAGATCTGGGTATCAACAGGATTTGGAATCACAACCGGCCTGGAGCCGACACGTTTCAGCGCCTGATCCGCCACGGAATTGCTGACGGCGAAGGCAGCATCCACACTGCGGTAAAAGAAGCTGTCGCCGGGGTAAAAATCAGTGCCATGCCATCCCATGATGATACGTTGATTCGGCTGTACGGCCTTCCAGCGCCAGGCCACAGGCCAGTCAAACGGCTTGGCCAGAATCGCCACGTCAAACTTTTCATCCAGCCACGCACGGTGACATTTTAAACCAAAATGCACGCGCTGAACCAGCCGCTGAAATCGCGTGCCAAGATTCAGAATGCGGCGCGTCTCCCAGTAATCGAACAGGCGTAAACGCAGGGGAGTGACCCGATGGCTGCGGCCGAACTTGGGCTTGCCGCCGAACAGGACCACTTCATGGCCCATCTCCTGCATTGCCTCGCCTACGGTGAATGCGAAGCTCTCAATGCCGCCAACCTCAACGGTGCCGGGAAGATCGAACGTAGCGTTCGGGAGAAAAAAGCCAATTTTCATGAACAAACAACTGCGGGCCCGGCCTGCATATAGTTGCGGAATAGTATAGACCACAACAGGGAAACAAACGAGAGAATTCGCATTAAAATTGATACCTGCGGCCTTTGGCTCAGTTCTAAATCCTCCCGCCCGTGCAACATGCACGATATTGGTCTCGCTATGCCTTGCGGCTATACTTCTTTCGGAGGAGACGACGCTTTACCTCACTTTCTACCTTGACCACGGCGCAGATTTTAAGACATTAGACACGATGCCGCGTTTTAATGATCTCAAGCAAGGATTTGCGCAAATTGTAACGGACCCCCACTGTCTGGCAAAGGTGTTGCTGGGTGGATTCCTCCTGATCAACCCTTTTCTGCTGGCGCTGATCCCCACCTTCGTGGCGGGTCTGGCGAATCCGCAGGCCGCAGTGCCATGGGTGCAGGCAGTATTTCCGTATATCCTTGCCTTTAATGTGCTTACGTTCTGGTTTCCGCTGGGCTTTACCTACGAGGTGCTGCGTCGCGCCCGTTCTGGTCAGGGCCGCCAGCTGCCGGACTGGAGCTTATCCGTTCTGCCTCGCTACGCCAAAGAAGGCGCCGTCAAGCTGGTGATCGCCATCACCACCCTGCTGCTGCCCGTGGGCCTGTATATGGGCACAATCTACGGGATCTTTATCGTAGGGCTGGGCCTGCCTGCTTCTCTGCTCTCCATGTTCCTCCAGCCCATCATGCTTCTGGTCATCCCGTTCTGCGGCGTGGCCTGCTGCCGCTGGCTTGATGGCGCGGGTGTGCTGAACAGCGCGCTGAACTACCCGGAGAACATCCGGCTCTTCAAGCTGGGCTGGAAGGATTATCTCATCGCCAGTGCGTTCCTCATCGGTGTTAACTCGGTCACCACCGCGTTTTACTACACGATTCCCTTCGGTGCTGTGTTCGGCCTCTGCCTGGTGGATACGTGGTTCGGCCCCATCTATGCCGAAACCGTGCGCCTGAAGCAGCCTGCCACCGCATCCAAGGAAAGAGAAGGCGTACTGACGGCTTCCAAAGCCTGATAACTTCAGAAGACATTTCAGAATACTGGCAGCTAGGCATGGGTCTCTGGCTGCATTTCTGGGTAGCATGCAGCGTTAAGTTTGGGCCCCTCTGCTTAACGCTGGGAGCCTGTCTTGTTTAAGTGTATGGGGCGTTAAGGGAGGGAAAAGCCGGGGTACAGAGATCCAGCATACGAAGTAAATGGGCTGAAGGTGGAGAAAGAGGAGGTTGAGAGTGTCATTTCCTTGTTCATGGCGTTGAGGATGAGTTGTACGATGCGTTTGCAGTTGCAGGCGAGGGCGACGAGGGTCCATTCGCCCTGGACGTTGGGGAGTCCGCGCAGGTGAAACTGTCGGAAGCCGAGGACGGCTTTGATGATGCCGAAGGTGGGTTCGACGGATTGCGGTCGTTTGCCGTAAAGCGTTTTTCCTTCCAGGGACGCTGTTGCTTGATCCTAATAGCATCACCATTACGAATGGCACCAGTACGCCTTTAAATTTTAATGTTTCGACCGGCATGGATATTTATCCTCCCGGAGTTAACGATGATTCTGTTTTGAACGCCGGGCAGCTGGTAGGTTATCTCGGATCGTACGACGTCATACTTCATGCCACTTGTGGTGTGCATGGGGAGGGAGGATTGCTCCTGAATGCACCACGTGCACCCTCGATCTTTTCCCTTTCTCTGCTTTCCTGCCTAAACTCACACTCTGGAGAGAAGAGCGATCTTCAGTCATATCTTTCGCCAACCGGCTAGCTCGTAACGCGAGCGCGCAGCCATTCGCCTACGGCGTCCAGCACGATAACGACGGCCAGGACGAAGAGAAGCAGCGCGCAGACGCGATCCCACTGGCCGTATTCCTGGTAGCTGTGCAGCAGAAGGCCGAGGCCGCCTGCACCCACGTAGCCTATGATGGAAGCGGCGCGGACATTATACTCGAGCATCCAGAGGGTGTGGCTCCAGATCAATGGCTTGGCATGCGGCCAAAGTCCGTATTGAAATGCCTGCCACCGGCCGGCTCCCATTGTTCTGAGCCCCCGCATGGTGTCGGCGTTTACGGATTCGAACGCGTCGCTGAAGAATTTGCCCAGATAGCCCATTCCATAGAATGTCAGGCCAATAACACCTGCCAAAGCATTGGATCCCACTGCGCTGACCGCGATCAGCGCCCAGACCAGGCTTGGTATCGTACGAATGCAATTCAACAGGAAACGCGTGATTCGCACCACAATGCGCGGCGACATGTTCTGCGAAGCTGCCACTGCCAGCGGAACGGAGAGCACAAAGGCGAAAAGAGTAGACATCACGGCGATCTGCACGGTCTCGCCCAGAGCCGCCAGGATGTAGCGCCAGTCCGAAAAATCCGGCGGAAAGAAACGCCCCAGAAAACGTACCAAATTGCCCCAGTGATCCAGATTGCGTCCCGAACCGCGCAGCACCGGCAGCGATCCCAGCACCATCAGAGCAAAAGCGAGCGTGATGAGGTTGATGGGGTTCAGTACGCGGCGCCACAGGGTGGGCGGCCGGGAGAAGTCCCGGCGCCGGCGATCGGTTGAGTCGGAAGCTGGGGTAAGAGCTTTTGAGTCCAACTCACGGGCTGGTTCAGGCTCTCTGCGGCTGGGTTCTGCTGTCATGGCCGCGAGGTCTCCTTCCATGTCCAGGCCGAAGGATCATCGCGGCTGATAGTCAGGACGATATCCGCAAATTCCTCCACAAGGGCGGGATCGTGCATCACAGCCACGACGGTGCGTCCGTGCTCGGTAGTCTCGCGGCGCAGTCGCAGCATCACGCGGCGGGCGAGAGGCCAGTCCAGGTGCGCCACGGGTTCGTCTGCGAGGTAAATATCCGGTTCCTGGCACAGCGCTCGCGCGATGGCCACACGCTGCTGTTCACCACCAGATATATCCCGTACTCGCGCGTAGGCGTACTGGTTAAGCTCCATCTCGTCCAGAAAACGCTGGGCATCGGCATAATCCGAACCCGGAAATCCGAAGAAAGTCTGGTACCACGCATAGCGCGAAAGCCGCCCGCACATCACGTTTGTCAGCACAGGCAGATTTTCGGAAAGCAGGAAATTCTGAAACACCATACCGATGCGCGCGTGGAAATCGTCTGGTCGCGACGGGTGCACCTCGTCGCTCGCGGCAGGTCCGCTACTATCCCGTTGGCTAAGGCTTTGGCCGAAGTACTCCACTGTGCCTTCACCTGGCGGCAGAGAGCCCGCCAGTATCTTCAACAGGCTGGATTTCCCTACGCCGCTTGGCCCCACTATTGCCATCAGGCGTGCGCGCGGAATCTGCACGTCCAGCCCGCGCACCAGCCAGCGATCCTCCCCGCGCCTCACCCCCAGATTACGCAGCCGGCACACGCAATCTGTCCCTGGCGAGAAGCGGGCAGGGGCAATCGATGTGCTGGCGGGTGAAATCACAGAGGACGGGGCAAGGGAGCGATTAACGCCGGGAAGTGTATCAGTTTTACAGGAATAGCTGGCGATTTCAGAACTATTTCTTTTTCGTCACGATATCCAGAGCCACTTTTAGCTGGCCAATGTGCTGCTCCTCATCAACTTCGGCAAGCTGAGAGGTGAAGAGCTGATCTCGCAGCGCGGTGTTGGGCGCGTCGTTCAGCGTCAGAAGCGCCTTTTTCAGCGCGGCCTTATCTTCGGCGCTTAACGAATTGCGCACGGCCAATACGTGTGTCGGTACCGGGCCCTGCTCCTGCAGCATGCGGAGTTTGCCGCGCTGATCGACGGTGAGGTGCTTGTCTTTGTCCAGCACATAGTAGCTGCATGCGGCAGCCTGCGCTTCACCGTTCAGAACTTTCTCCACCGCGCTCACGTAGCCCGTGCCGTAAAACACGTTGCCTTTACCAAAGAACTCTTCGGGGTCGCCAGTTTCGGCTGAAATGAGTTTGCGCTTCACCAGGTCATAGGTCGGCACAACGCCGCCCGAGGTGCTGGTGCGGGAGGCAAAGGCGACCGGCTTGCCTTTCAGGTCTTCAATGCTTCTGGCGGGATTGTCCTTCAGCACCACCCAGTAGCTCTGGTAGTAGGGCTTTCCATCGATAAGACCGGCCAGCAGCAGCGATGCCGCGTTATTCTTGCGCGCCAGAATGAGGTCCGTTGCGCTCAGGTATCCCACGTCGATGCTGCCATTCTTCAGGCCTTCCTGAATCACCGCGCCGCTCAGGGGCACAATCACTTCTACGTCGCGGCCCAGCTTCTCTTTCAGGTACGCTGCCAGCTTCGTCCGTTCAGCTATCATCGCTTCCTGATTCTTATCCGGCTTCAGGGCTACGACGAATTTGGTGACGGCAGCGGGCTTCTTATCCGAGGCGGCAGAAGTCTCCTGAGCCACACAGACATTTGAAAGCAGGGCGATGCTGAGAGCCAGCCCTGTCGCGATACGGGTCAACGAAATCATGTCCGCTACGATAGCGATGGATCGTAAGAACGCTACCGTTTAGTTGCATTAAATTAATGGATAATTGCGTCACTTAACGGCAACAGAAAACCCGGTGCATGGCACACTCACGCCATGGACCGATTAAACTACAGAGATTTGTCCGCTGCCGGGGAAAGACTGCTGACGGCGCTCTCTTAGCCTCGATATTGCACGAGCGAAGGGGATTCTGCCTGTTCTTCGAGTGTAATCCCGCGCTGCTCCGTTGCTCCTCAATCGCATATTGGTTTGATACGCGATCTCGTGGTCAGAGCCGGATTTCAGCTTTACAGGCCGAGTTCTGTAAGACCGGGATGTTCATCGGGACGACGGCCCTGCGGCCAGTGGAATTTGCGCTCGGATTCCGCAATGGGCAGGTCGTTGATACTGGCAATACGGCGTGCCATCAGCCCCTCGGCGGTGAACTCCCAGTTCTCGTTGCCGTAGGCGCGAAACCATGCGCCGCTGTAGTCGCGCCACTCGTAGGCGAAGCGGACGGCAATCCGGTTTTCGTGGACCGCCCAGATCTCTTTGATGAGCCGGTATTCGGTTTCCTTCTCCCATTTGCGGGTAAGGAACGCTACAATCCCGGGCCGGCCGGTGATAAACTCGGAGCGGTTGCGCCACACGCTGTCCGCGGTATACGCGAGAGAGACTCTGACGGGGTCGCGACTGTTCCAGGCATCCTCCGCCAGACGCACTTTTTGCTTTGCTGTCTCCAGGGTAAACGGGGGCAGGGGAGGCCGCAGGGCGGGGGAGGAAGAAGAGCTGCTGCCGGCACCTGGCTGCGAGTGGGAAGCACTTTCAACACCTTCCATAAAGCGCAGGATCTCATCGGCAACTTCCTTCACGTGTGTCTCGAGGGCGAAGTGGCCCGTATCCAGCAGGATGACTTGGGCGTTTGGGTTGTCGCGGCGATAGGCTTCTGCGCCAGGCGGCAGGAAGAACGGGTCGTTCTTGCCCCATACGGCAAGGGTAGGCGGCTGGTGCTCGCGGAAGTAGCGCTGAAAATCGGGATAAAGCGCGACGTTTGTGGCGTAATTGAGCAGCAGATCAAGCTGGATATCCACATTGCCCGGACGCTGAAGCAGCGCGACATCCAGCATGTAGCTTTCCGGTTCGACCTGAGAGGGATCCGCTACGCCATGCATGTACTGCCATCGCGTGCCCTCCAGCCCGGAGAATTCGCGAAGTGATTCGCGGTTTTCGGAAGTTGGTTCGGCCCAATATTTGCGGATGGGATCCCAAGCGTTGCTTAGGCCTTCCTCATAGGCGTTGCCGTTCTGCGAGATGATGGCCGCAACGCGTTCCGGATGAGCCAGCGCCAGTCGAAAACCGGTGGGCGCGCCGTAGTCGAAGATGTATATGGCATAGCGCTTCAGATTCAGGGCATCGATAAAAGCGCCGACAGTACGCGCCATCGCGTCGAAAGTATACACGTAGCTGCGTTCTGCCGGCACTTCCGTAAACCCAAAACCGGGGAGATCGGGGGCAATTACCCGGTAGCGCGTCGCCAGAAGGGGAATCAGATGGCGGAACATGTGCGACGAGGTGGGATATCCGTGCAGGAGCAGCAGTACTGGTGCGTCGGGTGTTCCTGCCTCGCGGTAGAATATTTTTACGCCGTCGGCTTCGATCGTGTTCAGGCTGGTTTTGGGGGCAGGGGCATTCACGGGAAAGTACCTTTGTTTCAGTTGAGCTTGGCTTGTTGGGGAATCCGAAGAAACGGGAGTGCGCAGGTAACGTACCTCAGGCTCTGGATTACGTGTTTGACGGACTTAAGGTAGACAGATCTGTCTACATGGTCAACTCAAATGTAGACAAGTTAGTCTACCCTGATAGATTTTCATTATGCCAGAGACTCCACGAGACAGAATCCTTTCCACCGCTCTGCGCCTTTTCAACCAGCAGGGCGCGCTTACCACGGGCATTGACCAGATCATTGCGGAGTCCGGCGTGGCCAAGCGCACGTTTTACCGCTACTTCCCGTCCAAGGTGGATCTCCTCGCGGCCTATTTCCGGCAGCGGAACGAGATCTGGCATGCCCGCCTCACCCGGTACGTGACTGCCAACCACGCGTCGCCGCTGGATCGCCTCCTGAGCACCTTTGATGCCCTGCAGGAATGGTACGGAGACCCCGATTTCTTCGGCTGCGTCTTCATGCGCGGGCTGTCTGACTTCGGTCCGGACAGCGGGGCGCCCCTGCTGCGCCAATGCATTCAGGAGCATTTCGATCAGCTGGAACGCTTCCTTACCGAGCAACTGAGGGAAGTCCGCCCAAACGACTATGCCGCCTTTGTCCCCCAGCTTATGAGCCTGATTGCCGGTTCAACCATTGTGGCGCATGCCACTCACAATCCGTCCATTGCTGCGATCAATAAGGAGATGGCGCGCAAGCTTCTTACGGATGATGTTTTGCACACTAGATAACAGCCGTGGGCAGTGCTTTCTCAGGCTTCTGCAATTGCAATATCTGCATAAACTCTGCTGCGTTCTTGAACGAGTAGCCGTGCGTATCGTTATTAAAATAAGCCCAGACACGTGTTGCTCCGCTATCCCGTACAGCATCGGCCCAGTGAGTTAATTCTTCCGGGCTGTAGTTGTGGTCATACCATTGCTTTGTGCCGTGAAAGCGTATGTAGACTTCATCTGCTGTCTTCACGAGAGCATCCGGAAGGCGCGGAGCGCTGGCGGAGCAAAACATAATGCCACGCTTCCGGAACTCTTCGTAGACGGTCTCGTTCCACCAGCTTCTGTGCCGAAATTCCACCACGTTGCGGCGCAGAGGATCCAGTTGCGAAACGATGTCCTGAAGCCGCGAAGGCGTATAGTCATAGCTGGGAGGGAGCTGGAAAAGAAAGCAGCCCATGCGGGAACCCAGTATGTCCGCTATATAGCCAAAATCACGGACCAGTTCTGCCGTATCTTCAAACCTTTTGATATGGGTAATGAGCTCGGAAACCTTTACCGTATAGACAATCGGGTGAGAGCCAGCCTGACGAATCCACGATTTAACCGTAGCGATTGTAGGCCATGAATAGAAAGGTGCGTTGAGTTCCACGCTCTCCAGCCTGTCCGCGTAATAATTGAACCATGCGGTGGTAGAAATTTCCCTGGGATAAACGTCGCCTTTCCAGTGCCAGTAATACCAGCCGGAGCAGCCTGCGTTGAGCAAAGGAAGCTCGCGCTGAGCTGCCTCCGCAAGAATCAGCGGTGGATTTGACTCCGCGGCCAGCCGGGTCTCGTGCATTTTGGCGGCGCGACCCACACTGAGAGCGCGTTCCTTTTCGCGCCTGGCTTCCCGGCGGGCCTTGCGTTCTGCTGTGGAGAGATCCGGAGGTATCACCGGCGCTGTAGAGGTTGGCATCCTTCTCACACCCCCTGAGGAATGACGGTTTCCACGAGCTGCTTCATTGCGCCGCGAATGGTTCCGACCGCCCCCGGTTCCGTCATCATTGCTTTGTTGAAGTTGACCGCCTGTTTGAACGAGATATGGGGTGGAAGCAGCGCCATCTCGGGATCTGTCACCGCCTCAATGACGACCGGCATTTTTGCCGCAAGCGCATCATGCCAGGCTGTGGCAACCTGCTCTGGCTTGTCCACGCGAATTCCACGCAGGCCGAGCATTTCCGCGTAGCGGGCAAAGGGAAAGTCCGGCACGTCCTGGCTGGCTTGGAATTTGGGGTTACCCGACATGACGCGCTGCTCCCAGGTCACCATGCTGAGGTCGTGATTGGCCAGCACCAGGATGATCAGTGAGGGATTGCTCCACTCCCTCCAGTGTTTTGCGATTGTGATCAGCTCGTTCATGCCGTTCATCAGCATGGCGCCGTCGCCCACCATGGCGATTGCAGTGCGTTCCGGCCAGGCGAACTTGGCCGCCACGGCATAGGGCACGCCGCAGCCCATGGTGGCAAGGTTGCCGGAGAGGCTGGCCATCATGCCGCGGCGGAGCTTCAGGTCGCGCGCGTACCAGAAGACAACGGTGCCGCTGTCCGCCGTCAGAATGCAGTTTTCGGGCAGCAATGGAGAGAGCTCCCAGAAGACGCGTTGCGGATTGAGCGGATTGGCCTCGTGCATGGCCTGTGCTTCCAGCACTTTCCACCACTCGGCAATGTTCTTCTCAATCTTCTCCCGCCACGTTCTATCCTCTTTGCGCTTCAGCAGCGGTATCAGAGCGCGCAACGTTTCTCTGCTGTCGCCGACAAGCGGTACCTCCATCGGGTATCGCAGGGAGGCGGATTTGGGATCAATATCGATCTGCACGCCGCGTGCCTGGCCTTCCTTGGGCAAGAATTCCGCATAGGGGAAGGTGCTGCCGATCATCAGCAGGGTGTCGCAGTCGGACATCATTTCCCACGTCGGCTGAGTGCCGAGAAGTCCGATCGAGCCGCAGCAACCTGGCGCATCATCCGGAATAACCGCCTTGCCCAGAAGAGCCTTAGAGATGCCTGCTCCGAGCAGTTCCGCTACTTCCAGCACTTCATCGGTGGCGCCCAGAGCACCGGCACCTACCAGGATCGCTACCTTCTTTCCCCCGTTCAAAATCTCGGCGGCGCGTCGCAGATCGGCTTCCTGCGGAATCACCACCGGCTGGCAAAAGGCGACGCCCGAGAATATGGAGCCGTGCTCGCGCGGCGGTTCTTCGTATGTCAGCTCCTGCACATCTTTGGGAATGATGATGCATGTGACCGTCCGCTCTGCCTTTGCGATACGGATGGCCCGGTCGGTAACATGGCGGATCTGAGACGGAACCGTTACCATCTGTACGTACTCGCCGGCAACATCTTTAAAGAGCGATACCAGATCCACTTCCTGTTGGTAGTTGCTGCCCATTGCCATGCGCGTCTGCTGCCCCACTATGGCCACCACGCTTTGGTGATCCGCTTTCGCGTCATACAAGCCATTGAGCAATTGAATAGCCCCCGGCCCGCTGGTAGCCAGGCAAACGCCTACTTCGCCCGTAAACTTGGAGTGTGCGCAGGCCATAAAGGCCGCCATCACCTCATGGCGCACCTGCACGTAATCGATCTTCTCCCCGGCACGGTCAATCGCTCCCAGAATTCCATTAATTCCATCCCCGGGATACCCGTATATCCGACGTACAGACCAATCCAGAAGCCGCTGAATGAGATAATCCGCTGTGGTCATAAGTATATGGGTTCAGTATTAGTATAAAGAGCTTGTTTGGTATTGATGAAGAAGTATTGATGCTGCAATGCGGACAGGTTATGGCAATATAAGAATACACAGACATAGCGAACTCTCCGCGGCAGCATGGAGTAACATAGTCGCTATTCCACACGCCGCCAAAGAAAAGTAGATAGTAGACAGAATCTGTACATCCCTATTATTAATACGGAAACAAGACATACTTTATGTCACGAGATGCTCCAGACCAGCCTCAGTCGGCGGGAGTCGATCCCGCTGAAATGAAGTTTGGAGGCGGCACCACCAGGGGATCGAATGACACGGTGGATCGCGATCGCAGCCGCTGGAATATGCCTGGCAGGGCTGTCAGCACGGCCCGGGCCGCACTCGGAGGCGTTTGAATCCAGTCGTAGCTCTATATAGACGTGATTTCCACGGTCATGGCAAAGCGAGTGCCTGTCGTAAAAGCACCCGCTTCGCCTGTGCAGACTAATTTGCGTTTACCAACTTGATTAGATACGAATACAAATGGTTCTAAACCACTTTCCCACCGGCGGCAGCCTTATCTGCGTCGTCGCAAAAAAAGACCGGTGCGTTTTGCTGCTCCTCTATCCATGCGGGGAGCGATTCTTTGGTCTTTGCCAACTGGATATGAAGTCGCTGGTCTCGCCAAACATAGAGAGATAGAAGACCTCTCTCAGTTGGAGACGATTGTACGTAGCGACCGTTGTCCGCATTCCAGGAATCTGTGGCGGACCACGAGACCATCATCAATACATAAACAAAGAGGCGTAAATCCCAGGCCCATATAAGTACAATTACCGTCCAGGCCACTATGGTGATGATGTTGACACTCTTTGGCTGACTCCCAAAATACATACCTGTTACAAAACTTCCTTTGGCTCCATATATAGCAAGTGTATCATCATCATCGCTATCATATTGTGCAATGTTCCCCGCAGTTTGAAGTGCCTGCTTTGGCATAGTGCCGGCCGGGGAGGCTGTGGCAGGTGTGGTCCATGCGAGAAAAGTCAGTGCATGAAATGCGTAAATGAGTAGCCTGAACATAGCGATAGCGGATAATAATCCTGCTACATCGATGCTATCAGAGTTCTGGCATTACGCAATATGGGATACTGCAAGTTCTTGAATCGAGGCCAAAGCAAAAGTGTCCGCCTATGTCCTCATCCGCTCTCCTTGTCACTCTCCAGTACGAACTGTAACCAGTTCGGTGCCGCAGTGGATGGGCATCTCCTTCACCGGACTGGATGGATCCCGCTACGGGAATGTCGGCCTTCGCCAGGCGCATCTCGTCACTGGTATGTGTGTAATGATCTATGAAGTGTGAGCCAGCAGATGCGCCACGGAAACGAACGCCACATCTACCACGCCGCGCACCGTTGTGGTGTAGGCGATCAGTTCGTCATTCATGCAGAACTGCGGGTGAGGGTGGACGTGATAGCGCCTGAGAGCAGGGTCAACTGGAGGTAACAAAGAAACGATCGCCACTTCACAGCCTGTCTGCAAGTTGCGGAAGAGTACTTTGTGCTTGCTGGGATCACTAGGCACACTGTCGGCGACGAGGCAGTTTTCCTCGGCGTTAGAGTGAGCGTGAGAGAGCGTATCGTAGGGCCACACAAGCTCCAGCGTCTTCTTCTCCAGAGAATAACGTTCGACGCCCTGGCCGTAGTGGATATACCAGACGTGCCTGCCATCGCGGCCCCACCATTCGTGGCCATGCATGGCGCGTGCGTCCAATCCATTGCCAATGGGCTCGGGATAAAGGGGCTTCGCCTCGGTGCCCCGACGGATAAGCCACATGCGATTAGGGTAATTCTCGCTTTCGCCAGTGATGGGATGCACGGAACTGTCCTGCGCGATGAGCTGCAAATCCGGATCCGCAGGGCTGTACTGCGCGTGGTTGTAGCAGCGCTCCATGCGCTGCCAAAGCTGAAACCGGCTGCCATTCAGCGGGGCATGGCCGATGTACCACTCGCTGCCAATCTCCACATCCAGATTCACCGCCTTGCGGTCCGCTGAAAAGGTAAGATGCGTGGCCAGGCGCCAGGGACGGCGATTGCGGACTATCTCGTCAGGCAAACGATTGACGAGCACGGGCGCGGCATCGGGCTCAGGTCGGCGCTTGTAAATCTCCACGCCGGTGCACCAGTAGCACTCGCCAGTGTCCGGATCCACGAGCGGCGAGGCGTCGCTAAAGCCGGTCTCGGGAAAGTGGTGTATCTCGCCCTGGTGGAAATCCACCACGGCAAGCGAGCGACCCTGGTTTGCATTGCCTGCAGGCGGGAAGCCGCAGTAGAACCAGTAATACCGCCCGTCGTGGGTCAGGCTGGGATTGACGAAGTAGAAGGATTGTTGAAGCGGCGCCACCCGCTGCGACGACAGCAGATAGCTCTCCACGCCGCTTACGGGATCCGTCCATTTCTCCAGCAGGCGGGACGTAAAAATCCTGGAGGCACCGGTGTGATTTGGAGCCCGTGAGGCGCAGCCGCTGATGCTTGTGTCGGTGCAGGCGTCGCCGCTGCTGGGGAACCGAGCCTCGTCAGTGGCAGAGGGAAACAGGAATTTGGTGATCATCGCGAGAAGGTTGCGGTTTCACTACTCTCTCCCCACTCGCCTTTTCTCGCCAGCGATTTGATGTTTAAGCGTTAAATCCGAGCTGAGCAGGGGTCTGCATTTCATGTTGCTTTGTCCTCGTGTTCTGCCGGTCTGTACGCTGCTGGCCGGGCTACTTTATGCAATGCTGCTTTTCGCCAGGTTTCGTGCCCGGCTTTCCATGCGCCGAAGTCTTCCACCCAGGTCCCTTCAATAGCGGAAATTTCCGGATCTGTGGGCAGGCCGGATTCGTTGCGCTGAAGGCGCGCCACCAGATGCTCGCACGCCAGACGTCCGACCTTATGCGAGAGCTTATCCACACCGCGTGAGCGTTGGTCGGCGTAGGCGATGTTCATGTTCACATAACGAATACCTGCCGGCGCCTCGCCGCCCGTGGCTGCGGCGTAGTCTCTGGGGAAATCGCAGCATCCCGCGCTGATGATTGCATCCGGCCTGTGCCTGCCTGCCCAGGCGACAAGGCTGCCTTTGCCATCCGGCGAGGAGTTGATGGGGATACGGCGGGCGCACGGCAACTGCTCCTGATACAGCAGGTACGCCGCGTGCCAGAGTCCGAGGACCTTTATGTCGTCGCTGCTGTTTGCATTCAGCCCAATACGGCGGCAACCCTCCGCTTCCAGCCGTCTGAGCACAGACGCCATCTCCAGATAATAGTTCGAGGTCGCCCGATGCACGTTGGGCGATACGAGCGAATAGTCGAATGCTATTGCGACAAAATGCCGCCAGTGCATGTCCAGCGTCGCGCCAGTCCTGATACTTCCGCCCAGCAGCAGCCCGCGGATTCCGCGAGCGACAAGCAGCCGACTCATGCGTTCCGTCGTCATGCCGGGCTCGCCCAGGTGAAAGATGTCGATGTGATAGCCCAGATCCAGCGCCCGCTCTGCGGCGCCCAGGTAGTAATCGTGGTGCGAGGCCCAGTTCCACTGATCGTAGCTGGCGTAGGTGCTGATGTACGCCAGCGTTTCGCGATACTCCACATTGCCCGCCACACGCAGGTGCTGCATCAGGGAAGACAGCTTGGGATCCGGGTGATAACCCATTCGGCTCGCGACCTCCTGGACATGGCGCCGTACTTCGGCTGTGATCCGGGGATCAGAGCGCAGCGCCATGGAGACGGTCCCGATGGAAAGCCCGGCTTCCCGAGCGATGAGGCGCTGTGTCGGTCGTTTCGGCAGGGGCGAGGGCATAGTTAAGTGAACGCTTCAACGAACCACAAGCAAAGGGCGGACAGGTCCATTGTCTGAAAAAGGACTTTCAGAGAGGGTTGCCATTCTGTACCGGTTGGAAAAGATAGTGCCTTTCTTGCCAAACGTCGTTGACAATTTGTACGGAAAACATACTCTTACATTTAGCTTCAGCTTCTCTCGATTGGCAAGCTCTCTATCCGCCATCGGACTACGGGTTTAATTTGGCCTAAAGCTGATGTATCTTTTTTAAACATTTCGACTTTGATGGTATCAGCGCGCACTCTTCAAAATTGCGACGATTCTACCCGCTATCAGGCGGCGAAAACGTTGCTTCGCAAGCGCATCCTCAGCGGAGAAATCGCTCATGGCGAGCAATTTCAGCCGGAGGTGGATATCTGTCGCGAAACGCGCCTGTCCCGCACTACGGTGCGCAAGGCGATTGCGGATCTTGTGGAAGAAGGTTTGCTGGTTCGCTACCGCGGCCGTGGCACTTTCGTCACGATACAGCGGTCCGCCATGCAGAAGAAGCTCCTCGTGTTCTTCGGCTGCCGTCATGGCAACATTCGCGGTGCTTATGAGGAGATGATTCGCGGCGCGGAGTCCACCGCGACAAGCAGCGGCTATCAAATCATGCTGGTGAATTCGCGCAATGATGTCGCGACTTCCTTTGAGCAGGTGATGCGGCTGAATGAGCAGCGCGTAGCCGGTACAATTCTCGTGCCCATTCAGTCGGACCAGCCGCAGCAGGCAACTGCGGATCTGGTGGCGGCCCTGGGTCGGTCAGGCCAGAAGGTGGTGCTGCTGGACGAGTATTCGGCGGATGAGAAAATCTCCAGTATTTGCAGTCAGAACCGCGAGGCGACTCACGCACTGACTTCTCACCTGATCAGGCTGGGGCATCGCCGCATTGCGTTCGCCAGCTGCCTGCGAACGGAGCCGGTGGCGGAGCGTGAGGAAGGCTTCCGCGCTGCTATGGAAGAGCACGGCCTGGAGATTCCGCCCGAGTATTTCCTGGAGGTTGCTTCCCGGGATCCCGCGCGTCAGGGTCGCCAGGAAGTCGACGTCTTTATGGCGATGCGTCAGCCGCCGGAAGCGATCGTGGCGCTGCATGATCTGATTGCGATGAACATGATTCAGCGCGCCAGCGAGCGAGGCTGGAAGGTGCCGCAGGATGTGGCGATTGTGGGCTTTGATGATCTGCCCCAGGCCGCCTACTCGCATCCGCCTCTCACGACAGTGCATCAGCCCTTCCACGAGATGGGTGCACTGGCAGTCCGCAGGCTGATAGAGCAGCTTGAGAACGAAAAAGCGCCCGTTCGTCATGAACGGCTGGCTTGCAATCTGGTCATCCGCAATTCCTGCGGAAGTCTTCTGAGCAAAGCCGCTTAGTCGGCTGCGGAGTGGGAACGAACTTCGCTGATGAGAGCGATTGCGATTTATAACATTGTTGAATCGTTCCCATTTCTTGCTTTCTGACTCTACGCACATCCAATTAACCGCCGCCATCGTTCCCGTCAGACCAGTTAACGTGGCTGGGTTATCTGGGTGCCATCGCTCAGGACATCAAAGCTGGAGAGATGGAAGATGCCATGGACGGGGTGTGGCTGCTGGCTGTAGGAGATGTGGGGGTGGATGCCGGACCTTCTCAGTTGCTTTGGATATTCCTTCTCGTCTTCGTTGTTGCGGCCGAGGGTGGCGTTGAAGGCGGCGATATCAGGAGTAAGCAAAGTGCCTGGGGCGACCGGAACGAGGGGATCGATGGCAGACGGCAGGATGTTGAAGGAGATGTTGATGATGCCGGGGGTGAAGAGGTAGTTGAGATTGGCCAGCGTGCCCAGGTTTATGGGGTAGGCGCCGACGGTTTCCCCTGCGGTGCGGGAGAGGCTGCCGCTGAGAACTGTGGAGACATTATCCCACGGTGCAAGTGATCCGTTGATGGTGTACGTCAGCACGGGATCGGAGCTGCCGGCGAGTTTGCTTTGGCCTGAATCGGGCGTGACAGTGATGGAGCGCGGGGTGATGGTGAGGGTGTTCCCCTGGTAGGTGAGCTGGTAGTTGGCGGTGGCTGCCAGCGTACCCTGGGTGATGCCGTATAGCCCGACGTTTTCCCCAGCCGTGCGGGCCAGTCCGCCGATGAATATGCTGCCAGCGCTGTCCCCCGCGGCGTAGCTGCCGCTGGTGAGTGACCAGGTAAGCGAGGGATCCGTGTCTCCGTATGTTTTGCCCGCGGCGTTTGCCGTTATGGTTATGGCGCGCGAGGCGATGGTATAGTCCGGGCCGGCGACCAGCGTTATGGCGTAGATGGGGTTAAGCGCCGCAAGGCTGCCGAGCAGGAAGACGTAGCTTCCGGCATCTTCCCCTGCCTGCCGGGAGAGAGCGCCGTTGAGAACGACGGCAGGCCCCACGAGGATGCTGTAGCCGTAAGGGAGCGCATCTGCATCGCCGTAAACTTTGCCCTGACCGGCGTTGGCCAGCAGGGTGATGGGAATGCCGGAGTTGGTAAGGGTGAAGAAGAGCGGCAATGTGGAGTCCGCCACGTCCACCTGGTAAGTGCCTGTAGCTACTGCAGCAGTGAGGCTGAAGACAGCCTGTGTGGGCGTGCCGCTGAGAACGGTCGCCGTAAGCGTTCCTGTGGCGGTGGCGGCGCCGGAAGCTGTGGGTACGGCGATAGTGACTTTGCCGCCGGTGAAGTTGGTGAGTCCATCGTTGGACGATATGGTCACGGTAAGCGGCGAAAAGGCGTTGCCCACCATGGCAGTCTGATTATTGCCGCCGGTAGCGGGATCGATAGTGTAGGTAAAGCCCTGGGACTCGAACGCGCCGATATCCCATCTGCCGCCATACTGGGCCGCTCCGCGCTGGTCACGTGTCTTGCCGGGTGTGCTGGGGTTGGCTGTATTCAGCGCCGGGCTGCCGGGAAGAAGCGCATACGTCTGCGTCAGGCCGCCGTAGTTGCCCAGGGGCGCCAGCAGTGGATCGATAGGCGACACGCCCGTGCCGACTAATGTGGAGGTGGTGAAGCCGGTGCTTCCGGTGCCATCGCCAATAAGGTTGAAGCCGCCATCGACAAAGATTCCGCGTACGTCACTGCGGGCAAGTGTACCGACAATGTAGTTACCGGCGATAATGGAGTTTTGGACGGTGAAGCTGCCTGCGGTCCTGTTGATGCCGCCGCCGAAGGCGTTGCTCGGAGCCTGCACGCTGTTCTGGGTGATGGTGGAGAAGCTGATCGTAACCGTGCTGGAGCCTTCATTGTAAATACCTCCGCCAAACGCAAACGCTGCCGTAGCAGTAGCGGAATTGCCTGTGAGGGTAGAGTTCTTTATATCCAGTATGCCCTCCATGCTGTAGATACCGCCTCCGAGGCTATTACCGCCGTTAACATAGGTGCTGTTTGCGCTGATCAATACATTGGTAAGGTTGATCGTACCCATCCAGTTGTAGATGGCGCCGCCACTCGCATAATTGGTCCCTGTAATCGCCCGGTTATTCTGGAGAGTGGAATCGCTGATCGATACCGTATATCCCATGCCATCGTTTAAGATTGCGCCGCCAAAGGCGTAGCCGGTGGTGGCCTGCGCTTTGTTGTCGCGAATAACGGAGCCATTGCGGATCGTAAGGACGCCCTGATTGTAGATTGCGCCACCAAAAGCGTTGATGGTTGAGGAGAGCGCCTCGTTAAGATAAACAGAGGTGTTATCCAGAAGGAGTGTACCTCTATTGTAGATGGCGCCGCCCTTGGCTGTCGCACCGGCCGTGGCCACGTTGCTGTAAATCAGCGAGTCCCCAATCGTTACCGAGCCCGAGGCGATGTGGAGGCCGCCACCGTTTACCGCAGTACCGTTAGTGATGGCCAGAGCCTTTAACTGCACCGTCCTTCCCGCGCCCGGATTGAGCGAGAGCACCGAGCCAAGGTCCATGCCATCCAGCACAATGAGCGGAGTGGATGCATAGCCGGTCTGCGAGGTGCCGTCGATAATGCGCGAGCGCCCGCTGGTGGCGAAACCGGTGGTGCCGGCAGCCGCGCGTATGGTGTAGACACCGCCGCCGTAGCCAGAGTCGCTGGTGGGGATGTTGAAGAGCACGATATCAGGCGCTTCAGCGAAGGTAAGGGCCATGCGCAGGCTGTTGGCAATCGCCGCCTGGGTTGGGCCGTAATCCTGCGTATTTGTCACCACATAGCTGCCGTTGAAAGGCGAGCTGCCGGGAGTCTGCGCATCGTAGGCGCCGATATCGACAGAACCGGCTGTGCGTACGTATCCGGCCCCGCGCTGATCCGTAGCGGACACGGATGAGCCCGCATTGAGCGCAGGACTTCCGTTTAGCAGCGCGTGGGTCTGGGTGGTGCCGCCGTAGTTGCCCAGCGGCGCCAGCAGCGGATCGATCGGCGCCGCGCCTGTGCCGACAAGCGTGGAGGTGGTGAAGCCGGTGCTTCCCATACTGTCGCCAATGAGGTTGTTGCCGCTGTCGGTAAAGGTACCCGAGGCGTCTGAGCGGGCCAGAGTGCTGGTCAGGTAGTTCCTGGCGATGATGGAATTCCTGACGGAGGCAGTATTGCTGCTGTAAATACCCGCACCCTCCAGGGAGGCGCTGTTATTGGCTATGGTGGCATCCGTTACGGTAATCTGTCCGTCGTTGAAAATACCGCCACCTCGGGTCGCGGTATTGCCACTTATCGTTACATTGGTAAGGGTGGCAGTCCCTCCAAAAAAGAGGGCGATCCCGCCGCCGGGTGCCACTGAACCTGAGGCAGTGTTTCCACTCAGGGTGGAATTACTTATGCTTAACGTCCCCGTAACTCCAGTGTAGATACCTCCCCCGTAGACAAAGCCGCCGGGAGCTTCGGCGCTGTTGTTACTAATGGTGGATCCCTGTATGGTGCTGGTACCAGAAGCCTGAAGATAGATACCGCCGCCAGTGGAGCTGGTTGTTGCGCTTCGTACGGTGTTGCCCGTAATTACGGAGTTCGTGATGCTAAGAATGGTTCCAAGGGAAGAGATGCCGCCACCGGTTGAGTAAGCTGCCGCACTGATCGCCTGGTTGCCGCTGATCTCAGAACCATTGATAATCAACTGGGCACCTGTAGTGTAAATACCACCGCCGTGGCTAAAATTGAACCCGGAATTCGTCGTATTGAGAGTGATAATGGAGTTGTTCTGGATAGTTACAATCCCCCCGTTGTTATAAATACCGCCACCGTATGCGTAAACGCTCGAGGCGGTTACATTGTTAGAAGCTACCGACGTGTGGTTAAGCGTAAGCGTCCCCGCATTGTATATACCGCCGCCACCTGCCGTAGACACGCCGCCGGTAGCATTGTTAGCATATATTCTGGAGTCGGATATGGTAACGATGCCCGAAGTGATGTTAACGCCGCCGCCGGAAACCGCAGTACCGTTGGTAATGCCCAGCGCCTTTAGCTGCACCGTATTCAGCGCACCGGCATCAATACTAAGTGTGCTGCCCAGGTCCATGCCATCCAGCACAATGAGCGGCGTGGATGCATAGCCGATCTGCGAGGTGCCGTCGATAATGCGAGAGCGTCCGATAGCCGCGAAGCCCGTGGTGCCCGCCGCCGCCCGTATGGTATAGACGCCGCCGCTGTAGCCGGAATCGGAAGTGGGGATGGCGAATAGCACGGTGCCGGGAGCCTCCGCGAAGGTGAGCGCCATCCTCAGGCTGTTGGAGATCGCCGCTGATGTGGGACCGTAATCCTGGGTGTTGGTCACCAGATAACTGGCGTTGAAATGCGAGGTGCCGGGCGCTTGCGCCTCGTACGCTCCGATATCGATCGATCCCGCAGTGCGGACGTACCCTGCGCCGCGCTGATCCGTAGCACTGGCGCTGCTGCCGGCATTGAGCGCAGGGCTGCCGTTCAGGAGCGCCATGGTCTGCGTTGTACCGCCGTAGCTGCCCAGCGGAGCCACCAGCGGATCAATCGGCGAGCCCGCGTTACCTATGAGCGTGGATGTGGTAAAGCCGGTGGCCGTGCCTACGTCGCCAATGAGGTTATTGCCCAGATCATTAAAGGTGCCGGCCACGTCCATCCACCCCGGTGTGCCAATCTGATAATTGCGCGCCACGATCGAGTTTCTTATCGTTACACTGGCGAAACTGCGGATACCGCCGCCTGACGCCAGCGCGCCATTGTTGACAATCGTTGAATCCAGAATAGTAAGTATGCCTACATTATGAATAGCACCACCCCTGGCCGCGACCGGGGAGGTTCTGGCTTCGTTACCGGTCATGGTAACGTTCGTTATTGTGAGGGTGGAATCAGAATCATTAACCATGATACCACCTCCTATGGACGTATGATTGGAACTGACGTAATTGGCACTAAAGGTAGAGGAAGTGATGGTCGCGATGGAGCCGGCATCGTTGGTAATATAGAACCCACCTCCGTAGGCGGAGGCCGTGCCAGTGCCAGTGATCGTGGCGGAATTACCGCTGATGGTGGAATTGGTAAGGGAGAACGACTGACCGCCTATCGTGTTCTGCAGATAGATGCCTCCCCCCATGACGGTAAATGCGCCGGTGAGGGTGTTGCCCGAAACCGTTGTTCTGTCGATCGATACGATACTTCGATCGATATAGATGCCGCCGCCGCGGGCCGAGCTGAGTCCTGTGTCGACGGCGATGCTGTTGCCGTTCACCAGCACATTGTTTAGCGTAAGAAAGGTTAACTGCGCGAAAATGCCTCCCCCAAAGCCATTGGCGGATGCTGACAGTTCATTGCGCTGGAACTCCGAGTTGGAAGCATTGACGGTAGAGCTGGCCGCACTATACAGACCGCCGCCGTTGACCGCGGAGGAAGTGGTAGTGATGTTGTTGTCGTTAATCTGGGAGCCCGTGATGGTAATAGTGCCCTCAAGGTGCGCAATGCCGCCGCCGGAGACCGGGCTTGTCCCTCCCGCTCTGTTACTGCTTACCGAGGAATTATCAATAAACAGCGTACCGCGGTTGTAGATTCCACCGCCGCCCTCGCTTCCTGAAGCGTTATTGATGACGTTGCTGTTGCGTATAGTAACGGTATTGCCGCTGGTACCGATACGGATGCCACCGCCGCCCTCGGTAGCGGTAGTGACGCCCTGCGTGATGGTCATGTTCGCAATCGTCACTGTCTTGCCGGTGCCGGTAATATCAAAGACCCTGCCGTCGCCAGTTCCATTCGTATCAATATCGCCACTGACGGTGGTGAGTGCTTTGCCTGCGCCATTGATGGTGAGGTTCTTGCTCGCGATCGTTACGTTCTCGCGGTAGGTGGCCGCCGCCAGACTGATGGTCGCGGGTGCTGTCGTGGAGGAGACATCCACGGCATTTTGCACATGGCCGCCCGCGCCGACGTTCACCGTGGTGGCCGTGCCCTTCAACTCACTGCCCCCGGTGCTTGTAATATAGCCCAGCAGGTTGATCGTCGGCGTATCCAGCGTAAGATCAAACCCCGAGGAGAAAGTGAACGAGGCGTCCGCATTCAGCGTAATGGAGTTTGTCGCCAGCAGCGTAACGACTCCGGACGCGAGTGCTGAGACGATAACGCCGGAACTGATTGAGGTATCCGCTCCCGTCACCCCATTGGCTGCTGGGACAGAGCCCGAAGCGCCGCCTGTCGAGACGATGGTGAGGTTGACCGGATCCAGCAGCCACTCGCCGCCACCGGTAATCACCATTGCGTCGCGGGAGATGGCGAGATCGTGACCGGACGTTTCCACCCAGCCGCCCTTACCTTTGCCTTTACCGGATGCGGACTCCGAGCCAAGAGCGCTGATGGAACCGTTAAACGTCGTCGTTCCCGTTGACCAGACGACGACTTTGCCCCCATCAAAGCTGGTAATGAAGTTGGGCGAGGAGTGAGCCGCCGGCGTCGCGTCTGCCTTTAGCTGAGCTCCTGCTTCCACTGTTACCGACCACGCCTGCTCCATAGTACCTGCACCACGCGCATCGCCACCAACCAGAATGGTGCCACCCCGGCCGCCCGTGCTCCTGCGCGCCGAGGCGTCGATGGTGGAGTTCCGCTTCAGCTCAATCTGTCCGCCCGCAATGCGCACCTCGCCGCCGGAGCCATCGTTGTTTACCGCCCGAATCGTACCGCCCTCTCCATTCACAATGCGCCCGCCCTTGCTGGAGAGCAGCACACGCCCGCCCTCTGTACGCGATCCCGTGGCGCGAATGACTCCAGTATTATTAATGGCCAGCGCATACTCATTGCCGCCCGCCGCATGCAGTTCTGCCGTCGTGGCGCGTATGGAGCCGCTGTTCGACACCGTGCCGGAGCCCGACGCGCTGCGGATAAACACACGCTGCCCCGCAACGTTACCCGAAGGCTTTACCAGCACCTCCGTGCCGCCCGCCAGATTCACAGAGCCTTTGCGAGCCGTTATCTTCCCCGTATTCTCCACCTGACGTGCGATCAGCGTTACGTCGCCATCCGTTGCACGAATCTTGCCGTGATTGATAACCGAAGCCCCGCTTGATCCACGAAAAGTCATGTCGCCGCCGGCCATGAATTCGCTGTTCGCCACATCGTGCGTGCTCGCGGTAAAGCCCGCCGTGTTTACGCGACCCGTCTTCCCAATCACCACGCCGTTCCTGTTCACCAGGTACACCTGACCATTCGCCTTCAGGCTGCCATCAATTTGCGAGGCAGTGCCCCCCGTCACCCGGTTCAACACCGCAGACTTACTGCCAGGCTGTACAAACGTGGTCGTTTCTCCCTTATTTATAGTGAAGCTGTTCCAGTTCACCACCGCCCGGTTACTCGTCTGATTCACCGTCACCTGCCCCGGCCCGGAAGAAATAGTGGCCGATCCCCCCACAACGGTTCCGCCACCGGGATTTGCGAGCATGGCCGGCATGTGGAGCCATTGGATTGGCAAAGCAACCCACACGAAGCACCACGCCGTAAGAGCTTGTATATACCACCGGCGAGGATTAAGTGAATTGTAAAACATGTACGTCAGCTTCCAGATTTTAAGGTGCGGCACCTGCGATGTGCGGGATAGTGACGGATCCGCCAGAACAACATCCGCTTTGGAGCAGACTGCTCCCCTAGCGCGGCAGAGACGTCCCATGAACACCATTCCAGCAAGGCAACTTTAAAAGCAGGCAGTGCCTCCCTTTAGTTGAACTACGCCTTCTTAAGCTGTCAGAATTCCGATGTCCCGCCTATCCCCACACATGGGGGGTATCGCACTGCGACCGCAGTAACTTTAGCGCAGAGACGGTGGCCGACCGTAGCTCAAACACAGAGTCTCCGGGATTTTTACTTTCGCCCGAGTAACTACCTGCGTCGCGCTGGCTGGGGCACCAAGCTTTGCGCTTGCAAGTAAAGCAGGTGGGGTGTGAAAATGGCTGAGAACTTAATTTCGCTGCCATTTTTAAACTCTTTATATAAAGCATATGCCGCCACCACTTCCCCCCGGATCTCCCAGTTCACTGGCTTTCTTTGAAATCGTCCAGAATCAGGGCCTGAAGATGATCAAGGCTACCATTCAGAATCAGAGCGTTCGAGCTGAAGCAGGGGCGCTTCACTATTTGCAGGGACAGATTCAGATTGAGGCGGCCATGCCGACAGCGGCCAGTTTCCTCAAGTCTTTTGCAACCAGCGAAACGATTTTCAAGCCCACGTATACCGGTACGGGCACCATCTACTTTGGCCCTCCCATCTTTGGCGAGTACATGGTGCTGGAGCTGAACGGAGATTCCTGGGTAGTCGATCGCGGCGCTTATGTGTGCTCCGATATCACGGTGGAAGTGGGCGCTTGGCGTAATCAGGCGGCAACCGCGCTCTTCAGCAGTGAGGGCTGGTTTCAGACTTCGGTTTCAGGCAAAGGGCAGGTAGTGATCCAGGCCCACGGCCCTATTGAGGTGATCGATCTGGTGAACGACCGGCTGGTAGTGGATGGTAGCTTTGCCGTGGCGCGCCAGGCGCATCTCCGCTTTGCCGTTCAGAAGGCGACGAAGGGCTGGCTTACCTCTGCGGCATCCGGCGAAGGCCTGGTAAATGTGATCGAAGGGACCGGGCGGGTACTCATTTCTCCGTTCCCCAATATCCACAATAACCTGATACACAGCATTTCGGGGCTGATTCCCCGGGCCTCGAGCTAATGGTTCTACTCTGTGTCTCTGTCTAATTCGCCTGGTCCGTGCTCCAGCGGGCCTCGCGAAGCTGAACGCTTGTGGTGAAGACGCGGTAGGTGAGATGGCGGTCGCTGAGCGTCTTCTCCAGTGTTTGGAGATCTGACGTGAACTTCGTGGCGTCGGTAAACAGCCCGCTTAATCCAAAGTCCGGCATGGTACTACCGTTTTCAATCTTGCGGATGGAGCCTTCGTCCAGAGCTACCATGGTAAGCTGAACGACGGGCGGAAGCTGGTTCTTCGGATTAAGCCTGGGATCTGCCAGTGTGGCAGTGGAGTCAAAGGTATATGCAGGGGCGAGATCCGTGCCGCCGCTGTCCTCCTGGGTGGAGAGTTTGGGCAAAATAACAAGGGCAATGACGTTCTCCGACAGTACATGAACGGGGCGATCAGCATCTGCCTGGGCCAGTGAATTCGCGAACCACTCACGCCCGACATAGGTGCGATTTTTAGGCTTGCCGCTCGAGTCTGAGCCCGAGGTATAGGTGTAGATGGAGAGGCCGTCGGTCGGTTGGATGAGTTCGCACAGGCGATATCTGTACCTGGGCCGCACGGAAGTACCGGCCAGGATTGGCGGGGCCAGCGAGGCGTCGCTGCCGAATTCGACGAAATAGCCGAATGTGTTGAGCAGCGTATTAAGTCCCGCCAGCGAGGTCTGACCTGGCTGAGCGCCACCTAGCGGAGCCTGAAAGAACATGGCATGGCTGACCCACTGCCGGCCCGAAGGGGCTGACCCCGCTACGGTGCTGACTGGACCGCTGATGTAGCGCAGCTCGGACTGCCGTACGTAACGAGTGGGGGAAGCTGGGTCGTCATAGTCCCAGTAGGTATTTAGCGTCGCCTGAGAAAGCCGGCGCGAGATGACATCGAACGCTTCGCGCGCCTGACGGAACTGGGATGCCCGAGCGGTAGTGAAGCGCCACGTTGCGGATGTCTGGTTGACTATTGCCAGTAACATCACCAGCAGAAGCGCGAGCACCGCCATCGACACCATAAGCTCGACGAGAGTGAAGGCGCCGAACCGGGCGGACGGACGTGATGAGGTCATGCGTCGCAGGGATAGTGGGGGAGGATGGGAGACGCAATGGCCGCCATGGCGCGATCGCTTACCTGGCGACAAAGAAGGGGAACCGCGTAATGTTGAGACCCGGTGCTTTGACAACCAGGCCTTCCCCATCAATCTGCAGAGTCTGAAGGCTGGGGTTCTTGACGACTTCGACCGTTACGGTAGTCAGTTTAGAGGACTGCCCGCCGGGAACGGTGGACTGAGCCTGCGGCACGACGTTAACGTAATAGACATAACCCGCTTCATTAGCCGGTGCGCCGTCCGCCTGCAGTTCGTTTCCCTGATCGTCGAAGCGACGTATAGGACTGTTAGTGGCGGCAAGGGTGGATTGCCGTACGTCCGCGGTTACCTGCTGAACGATATAGGAGGAGACTGACCTGTCCATCGATTCTCGAAATGTATTCATTCCAATCGGGATCAGGGCCACCGTGGTGAGAAGACTGAAAGACAGAATACCGAGCGCCAGTGTTGTCTCGACCAGAGTGAATGCGCCGCTTCTGCGGTGCGCTCTGTTTCGGCCGTGAAAAGCAGGCTTGAACGGGTTCATAAGCTTATAATGTATTAAAAAGATGCATTGTGTCAACGTTCAATTGTTGCCGATGCTACAATTGCACCGACAGTGACGTGACGTTACTCTGGAAGAAACGCTTCGGGGTGAATATCCCTTCAGCTTCAATCTGCCACCCGGTTCTGTGGGAGCACCGGTGACATCCAACTTGCTGATCTGCACAAACACTCTTCAATCGCACCCGATCTGGCAATCAGGTGTCTGCTTTTTGCCCTGGCAAATAACAACAGAGCGCCTGCACTATAAATTTAGTCCACCAACACAGTAAAAGAATCGATCCATGGCCCCGGCAGAGTGTCCGGCGAGACTTTCTTCAGCGTGATTCCGCTCCACTCCTTTTCTATGTCCACGGCTATATCGATATCCACCAGATCTCCGTTTTTGGCATCGGCCGGGATGGTCAGGGCGAGGGGACCTTTGTCTCCTATATAAAGCGCATATTTGGCCGTCGGCTCATCGGTCTTAAGGACCCGTACGCGAATTACGGCGTGACCTGCGGGAGTCGGAATACCCAGCCAGTACTTTACAAATCCCCACTGTGTGGTGGCACCCGTTACGCGAGCCACTTCTGCGCCGTCTACCTTCTTCGTTTCGATCTTCTTTGTGGCAAGGGCCGAGCCGCCGTCACCGGCGTAGGCTGCTTCTCCTTCTGACTTCTGGTGAACCTTCTCGGCCAGGGCAACGCCTGCCAGGGCAAAGGATAAGGCAAGGACGAGGGAAATGCGCTTTTTCATAAGTGCTAAAAACCAGGGGAATGTTGGGGTCTGGGACAACAGGTGCATGTCGCACCAATCAGTCTTGTAGCCATATAAGGAGATATTCAGTTTAAGGTCAATTGTTTTCTTTCCAAACAATTGCCTTGAGTTTGTCCATTTGAGGGGCCAGTGTAAGCTTATGCCTTCTCGACAGGGGGTAATCATGGCACCTATGGATACAACCGCATTTATTCGCTCAGGGTCGGTTTATTTTCTGGCTGCGTTCAGCATGCTGCTGGGCGCAGCATCACCCTTACCGGCTCAGAATCCTGGGCCATTGGATAAAAAAGAGACAATTGAGCCTCTCTCCATCCGGGAGGGACACTTTGTGAACAATTCAGGGAAGCCCGTCAGGTTCTGGGGAGTCAATCTGGTGGCGTTCTACCCTACCGAAGAGCAGGCGAACGCGCTCGCCAACCGCCTTGCGGAGTGCCAGGTCAATCTCGTGCGCCCGCATCATTTGCTTCGGCCTGGTCTGGACTGGAATCCCGGCATGGTGAGTGGTGCGCTGCTGATGTATCAGGGGAACTCACGGCATTTTGATCCGGCGGCGCTGGAGCGCTTTGACACGCTCTGCGGCGCATTGCGCAAACGTGGAATCTATCTGGCGTTTTCGACCCATTTCTCCCGCTATTTTTATCCGGGCGACGTGGAGATTCTTAACACGGATGGGGAAGATCAGAAGGCATGGATGGCAGGCGTGGAAGAGCTGAATGGGTGGAACTGGAAAAAGGCAATCGACGTGCGCAAAAGCCTTCCCGTCATCGATGAGCGCGCCGCACTGCTCACGGAGGAGTTTGCCGGGACGCTGCTGAAGCACGTGAATCCCCACACCGGTATCGCCTACGGACAGGATCCGCAGGTCCTTACCATAGAGATTCTTAACGAGTCATCGATCGAGTACGCGATCATTTGCGGCAACCGCTTCCCTGATTATTTTCAAAAGAAGCTTGAAGCGCGCTGGAACGGGTATTGCACGGCCAAAGGGTTGCCCGTATGCGATCTCTACAAGCTGCCGGATTCTAAAATGAAGGAAGTCCGCGCGGAATTTCTGGGCAGTCTGGACGAGGCATACTTCAAGCGCATGAAGGCGCTGATTGCATCTACCGGCAGCAAGGTTCCTGTAACCTACTCCAACCTGTGGCGGGGCGATAGCACGGCCGCCATGCACGCCCGCAATGCGGACTGGATCGAGAATCACGGCTATATCAACCCGCGTGTGGTCGATAAGCTGGACGACGGTCTGCATGAGATCAATCGCAACGCCCTGGCCGGCAAGCCCTTCTTTGTAGGTGAGCTGAATCAGTCCGAGGGCAACGAGAAGATAGAAAAGGAAAAGCCGTTCCGCACCATGTTACCGGCGGCTTCTGTCGCTTATGGCTTGTTGCAGGGCTGGGACGGATTGGTGTGGTTCTCCTGGATGCATGGTGGCACCAAAATCAATGCAGATGGCACGCCGAAAGAGCTGAATCGCGACGCGCATCTGGGCGAAATGATGAGCGACCAGATGATGCAGGATCATCTGCGTTCTCTGGGCCATGTATTTCGGCAGGGCCTTATCAAACCCAGCGCAGCACCGGTCACGCTCTGGACGGAACATCCCTACTATGCAGGCGACTACAATGGCTTGATGCGTGGAAAGCTGAATCCCAAACCCGGCTGGCTGTCGGTGCACGGTATCCGGCGCGCCTACGGGCCTGTGCCGGCCGCTCAGGCCGACGCACCCTGGATGAAGGAGAGCCCAAAAAGTCCTCTGGTTTCCGATACTGGAGAAATTGTAAAAGACCTGGATCGCAAACAGCTGACAGTAACCGCCCCGGAGGTCGAAATCATTTCCGGCCAGCTTGACGACCGGGCGCCTCAGGGTCCACAGCATCTTGATGTAAGCGGAGCCGGCAACTTCGTAACGCTGGTACTCACGAGCCTGGACGGTAAACCTCTCCCTGAAAGCCGCCATCTCCTGATCAGCCGCACCATCATCGACAAGGATCTGAAGGAGACCTCGGAGATCTCCATTTCTGTGAAAGGCCTGGCGGAATCGACAGGATGGACATTTACCGCCACAAGATCCAGAGGTGAGCCGGCTGCCGCTTCTCAGCCCACTCCGCTGGGCGAGCCGGCTGCCGGCAAATATGCTCTTCCCGTTGGCGAATGGACGGAGGCAGAGATCCGCTTGCCTTGATTGGAATTGACGGTAAGCACCCCGATTCCTTACGGAGCCGGAGTGCTAAGCCAGCGCGATCAGGCTGTCCGAGCCCGAAGCGTAACGATCTGTCTCGGTTCGATTGTCCAGGATTTGCGGTCGATACTGACCGCATTGTCGCCGCGCATGTCGGTGGCTTCCCATGTTTCGCCGCCCCAGAGAAGGACGCTCTCCTGCATGTCAGTTGGATTAAAGACGCGGAAGATCCATTGATTGCCTTCATGGTAAGCTGCCGAGACCACGACGTTGCCGCGGACAGAGGGGCGCACTTTAGCCCGCGCACTTCCTACTGCCGGTTTCGGCATGTGGAGCAGATCCTGGACATCCAGGAATTCGCTACGCACTGGCGCGGCCAGCGTCTGGGCGATATTGTACAGATCGGTGGCCGGTACGGTTCCGTCGAACGGCTTCAGGGCCATGCGGAACTTGTGCACGCCGTGAATCTGGCCGCCTTCGTTGCCATCGGTAAAGACGGCGCGACGGAATCCGCGCAGCAGCGTCAGGCAGAGGGGGCGATCCGGCTGATCGAGCACGGCGCTTTCGTACTGGCCGGGCGCCAGCAGAGCCAGACCGCGCTCGCCATCGGACGCGGCTACCCAGTTTTGCTGCGGCGTCATCTCTACCTGGAGCTCACGGAGATGATGGTTGTCCTCGCGCAGTTTGATCGGGCGCTCAATGGAGTCGAAAGGAGTGTCGGAAGAGAAGAACTCCGCTTTTTCCAGGCCGGTTGCGCAGAACACCCGCAAGCGGTGGTCGCTCGTTGTATTGTGGACGGTAGTCTCGATTTCAACGTATGCGTTTCCTTTGCGCAGGGTTACCAGGTGCTCGACGACACAGGGCACCAACCTTTCGCTCCGCTTGTTGGAGATGAAATCAAACCCGGCCGGTACCTGCCACTCAACGCGAACATGCAGACGTGCGAGCAGCGGTCCATTCTCGGTGATGCCGAACGTTGTTGTTCCACCCGTGGACAGGTAGGCGCGGTCCTGAAGGGCGATGCCATGAAACCAGCCGTCGCCGATGTCCGCGGTATCTTCCACAGCAAGCAGGCCGTGGTATTCCGCGCCCGACTGGAGATCCTTCAGCGACAGGGTGCCGTCGTTGGCGGCGCGAACTTCAACCAGCTCATTGCGCAGGGTGTTGCGGCTTACGCCGATCGCGTTTTGCAGTGCAATGCGCGTGGGACCTTCCGCCCGTTTCAGCACAAAATGCTGCTCCGCACCAGGTGTCAGCGTTGTATCGATCGCGATACGGATGCCCTGGCGGCTGCTCGGCGCGGGAAAGTGATTGAGCGGAACGCGCAGATGCGTCGTTGTGGGAATGACCTGCAGAAGCTGATAGGCCACTTCGCGACCTTCAAGATTGTATATCCGCAGAGAGGGCTTCGCTTCAAACTCAAAGAATTCGCTGAACTGCGGCCAGTCCTTCGGGATGCGGACGAAAGCCTCGGGAGAGCGATGTTCCGTTCCACCGATCGGAGCAAACAGACCCAGGGCGATATCGCCGGTCTTCAGGTACTCCCGTGTTGCTGCGGCCGTCAGAGAGCGCAGGGCATGGCTCAGGTGAAACTCAGCAATGTGCCGGCTTTGCTCGAAGCGGTAGGGCATCGCGGCGTGGGTGTCGTCCGTGCTGCAACCGCAAATGCTGTCGTGCGGATGATTCTTCAGCAGGTATTCCCAGGCGAGCTCGAGTGCCCTTGTCGGGTACTCCATGCCCAGCGAGAAGTTCGCTGCGGCGCACCAGGGTTCGGCCCACAACGTCAGCAGGGTTTCGCCCGCGTGATTGGCCTGCTTAAGAGGAATGCGGCTGCTGCCAACGCCGGGAATGAGCCAGCCTTTGGTATCCATACTGGCAGGCTCACGAAGCTCGCCCGTCACGGTCATATCGGCGGGAGCACCGACCATTTCCGTGCGCAGTGCTTCCATGAAATCATCCAGGTTGGAAATACGGATCAGCTCCCGACCGGCCAGTTGGTTTACTTTAGAGACAACTTCCAGGACCGCAGGATCGAACTCGATATGATCTCCGCCATCAAACCACATCAGCGTGCGAGCTGTACTGGCTGGCTGCGTCTTCTTCAGGTAAGCGGCGGCGCTCTCCACCATCTCATCCACGGTGGGACGTGCGTCGGGAATATTGCATTTGCGCACGTCGAAATCAAAATCGCAGTAGCCGTTTTCCAGAAAACGATGAACAAGGATGGTGCTGCCGTCGGGACTCTTCCACTGGAAAGGATTGCTCAGTTTGGTATCAATGCCGCGCCACAGTACCGCGTCGTTCATGCCAAGCTGAGTAAGCACCTGTGGCATCTGGCTGTTGTGACCAAAGATATCGCACAGCCAGCCGACCTTGCTGGTCTCGCCGAATGCTTCGGAGCGGCGCATGCCCATCAGGAAGTTACGTACCAGGGATTCCCCGCTTACCAGAAACTCATCCGGCAGGTTGTACCAGGGCCCCACCTTTAAGCGGTCCTCCACTACAAGCTTGCGCAGTAAAGCTTCCTTTTCGGGGCGGATTTCCAGGTAATCCTCCACGGGGATAAACTGCCCATCCATCTGATACGCGGGGAGTCTGCCCGATTCCAGTTCATCCAGAATGTGGTCGAGCACCGAGACGAGTTTGCCCCGGAACTTCTGAAAAGGGAAATACCACTCGCGATCCCAGTGGGAGCTAAACACAAGATGAACTGTGCCCTCGAAATCTTTGAAACTGGTCTGTGAAGCTGACTCGTTTTTGGTCATATCAATACTGTCTGGAATGGGTGGAAAGAGAAGCGATGCGCCGGTCATTGCGGATTGGAACCGGGCAATTGTTTGAAGGATGCGCGTAAATCATGGGGTGGAAATCTATATGTATCGGCACTAGACAATAGACGTTTGGCGGGTGAGGGGGGTAACGTCAAGGATGAAAGGGAATTCTTCATAGGCCTGTAATTCCTGCTGCAGGAGATAGTACGCCGCTTCTCCCGCGTAGATCCAGTGCTGAGGAACGGTTTTCCAACGATAGGCAGGCGATAGATGCAATGCCATCGAAAAGTCATTGACGATTTGTTACTTTAGAATACAATAGGCGCTCTAACCTGTCCGGGCCTTCGAAATCAGATAATGCTCTGACATTCCCAGAATCGACACTTTTGCCGCGTTCATAAGTCGATTCCGAAGCAGGCATTCCATTCAGCAACGGCTCAACAGTGGTACATTAACGTAAGGCAGCCAATTTTATGCGCACCCCTTTCTCAGGAGCCTCTCGCCAAAAGAACCGCCGAGGTATGGCGCTCATCATCACGCTAGCGATGCTGGTCCTGGTCACGGCGCTCATTATCGCGCTTTTCACCAGTATCACCACGGAGGCGCGCAGCTCCAAGATGTACGTGGACGGCAATCGCTCCCGGCAGTTCAGCGATTCCGTGGTGCAGATCGCGATCTCCCAGGTTGCCGAAGCTACCTCGGGCACAAGCGCAGGTGCGCCGGTGGCCTGGGCTTCCCAGCCGGGAATGATCCGGACGTACGATGCGGCGGGCAATCCTTCCAAGTTCTACAAGCTCTATTCCTCCAGCTCTCTGCTGGTGGAGGGGAACTCCTTCAACGCCGCCGCTGAAATGCCGCCCGTTAACTGGGACTCCATGAAGGGTGTTTTCACTGATCTGAATGCCCCGGTGAGCCGGGACGGCGCGACCATATTCCCGATTGTGGATCCCCGAGCAAAGGCTGCAACGACCACTGACAGCGTTGCGGGTTTCGACTACACCTCGGTGCTCAACGGAACTGTGCAGCCTGGCGGCGCGTCCAATGATCAGCGTCTTCCGATGCCTGTCCGCTGGCTGTACGTTCTGGAGAACGGTAAGTTCGCCGTGCCGGAATCTTCTTCGGGCGGAGTGGTAACGTTCGATTCGACCGATCCCACCACTATGCCTTCGTCGACAAACCCCATCGTTGCCCGTGTCGCGTTCTGGACCGATGACGAGAGCTGCAAACTCAACGTAAACACCGCCTCCGAGGGAACCTACTGGGATCGCCCCTGGGCCAATACGCAAACGGAGCAGAACTTCTCGACCTCCATCCCGGTGCAGAACGAGTTCCAGCGCTTTCCGGGTCACCCCGCCACAACATCGCTGAGCACGGTTCTGGGCTCACTCTTCCCTGTGACCTCCGCGATGAACGGCACCACGCTCGCCAACGCGCTCAAGCCGTACTATGCCATCACCCCTCGCGTGGCGGACGGCGGAACCCGTGGCGGCACTGAGGCCAACAAGAACTATGCGACTACGCCTGCAACGGATCGTATTACCATAATCACGCCCGATCAGGACCGGCTTTACGCGACGCTGGACGAGATGTTTTACGCCTCAACCTCCACTGGCGGTGTGCGGGACAAAACCGCACCAACGCTCAGCAACAGCATGGTGCAGAAAGCGCGTTTCTTTCTCACGGCCCGCAATCGCGCTCCCGAGGTCAATCTGTTCGGTAAACCGCGCATTACTTTGTGGCCCCTGCAGGCTGATGCCACTAAACGGAATATCAAGGATCAGCTTCTGGCGTTCTGCTCCGAGATTGGCGGCAAGGCGTACCACTTTCAGCGCAGCACGCTTATCAGTGCAGCGGCCCCCAGCAGTCAGTCGCCGAACGCGGACTGGAATAACGTGACCCGTAACCGTGAAATCTACGACTATCTCGATCGGCTTGCCGCACTGCCTATCCCCGGCTACGGCGACAGCTTTGTCAGCAAATACGGTCAGAGCACCACGCGACAGATTCTGACGGAGATGTTTGATCTGGTCCGAAGCGGAGTGAATAACAACAACAACGCTCTTTCGCCGACATACGATCACATTCCCCAGCAACTGAGCGAAGGTGAGGGCCAGGTGGTTCCGCTGAGACTGCCGAACAACACGAATGGCTTTGGCAGGTTCTTCACCATCTCCGAGGCTGCGCTCGTATTCTATCGCTCCGATCTCGCCGTAGCGCCGGAAACCAACGCGCTGCCGAGCCCTGTTGGTTTCGATCCCGCCACGCCTACTCCGTATGCTTCCACCATGAAGGCGGTGCTTCTCCTGGAGCCGTTTACTCCATCACCCGGGCTTCCGTTCTACAGCCCGAAAGCGCAGATCGTGATTTCGGGACTGGATGCTCTGAAAGTCACGATCGGCGGGAACTCCCGCTCTCTCAACTTCCCGGCAAATGCCACGATGACGACCACGGCGCGGCTGCGTCAGGTTGGCGGCGGCCACGCTACAGGCTTCCTTGCAGGCCCTCAGACATTCTTCCGATACGACAACGGTGCGACGGACGCTACCAAGAGGCTCGGCACTAATCCGATCACTCAGTATCCTTTCGCCAGCACCGCTGCCACGCCAAGTATTCCGGCCGGATCGACCACCTTTGATTTCCAGGGCGGTACCATCACTATCGATATATATCCACCGGACGTGACGCCCTCCGCCGCCAATCTGGTGCAACGTCTGACGCTTACGTATCCTCAGGCAATGGGCCTTCCGCTTCCCCGAATCCTGAAGCCTACCACCTGGACAAATCCGCCTAATCAGTTTGACAGCGACTACGGCAACCGTATCGCCTCCGTGAATGTGGTGAATAACAACACGTGGTATCAGGCCCTCATCCGGCCGGGGGATGTCGTGCGGTCCGTCGAACTGGACGGCGCCGGTCCTACCAAGGGTGATCTGCGGGTCCTGGCGGCGACACGCAACGTCCCGGCAAGCTATTTTACCGCCAGCCCCGGTTATAACAACGTCGGCAGTAACGGCATTCAGAAGTATCGTTTCACTCACGGCCTTCGCAGCGGTACTTACTTCGGCTGGAACCAGTACGGCTACGACAGCACCTATGGCGGCTATTCCGCTAACTCACTGGCGTCAAACACCTACGAACTGATGGACAGTCAGTCGACCTCGGGCTATCTGGTGGAAAAATCCCATCTGGGTGCCTGGTACGCAAATGGCGAGAAGGGCTACATTTCCTCTACTTCAGGCACGAATCAGAGCAACGTGACGCCTGCTATGGGGCGTGGCCCCAATGGAGTTATGAACACCAAAGGCCAGCCCGGCGACTGGGATTCCATGACGGGCATCATCGAAGACGGTGCCTATATCAACAAGCCCGACGAAGGCAACAGCGAGACGACTACCTACCCCGAGCACATTTACCTGAACCTCGGAGGCGGTTACTTCTCGCGCGGTACGGACTGGAACGCCGCCAACGACAAGGGCGGTTACAAGGCGGAAACCGGCCAGTCCTTTTCGCCTAACCGGCAGGTATCCTCCGCTGTCATGTTCGGCTCGCTGCCAACGGGTATCGATCCCTCGAATACCGCGAGTGTTGCGCCCTGGCAGACACTGCTTTTTTGCCCAAACCCCGCAGGCGGTGCTACGCATCCCGGGTTTGCCAGCCCCGCCGACCACCTTTTTCTGGACTGGTTTACTATGCCGATAGTGGAACCTTATGCCATCAGCGAGCCGTTTTCCTCGGCAGGCAAGGTGAACATGAACTACCAGATCATGCCCTTCACCAATATTCGTCGCAGTACCGGGCTGTATGCTGTGCTGAAGGGCACGCGTCTCATGGCGGTTCCCAGCCGGGCATCCACCCGCGTTACCAGCACGACACCCAGCTGGAAAGAAGGCCAGCTCTATCCTTACGAGCTTCGCTTCGAAATCAATCCCGACGAATCCGGCGGCACCCTGGAAGGTTTTGAAACGCGTTTTGCCGCGGGCAACATCTTCCGATCCGCTTCGGAGATCTGTGAAATTCCGCTGGTGCCCCGCATGATCACTGGAAAATCCTATCCTGCAGGTGTCACCAACCCGACCCATAGCACCGTTCTCAACTGGTGGGATAATGGCGGGCCGGGCGGCGACGGATTCCGGCTCACGGGTGATAATCTGCGCGAGAGCCCCTATGGCCTGCTCTACCCGCGCCTCACCACCAAATCCAACACCTACACGGTTCACTATAAAGTGCAGACCCTGCAAAAGGTGCCCGCTACTCAGCGCGACCAGTGGGTGGAAGGTCGCGACCAGGTGGTGGGGGAAACGCGTGGCTCCTCAACTTTCGAGCGTTACATCGATCCCAACGACTCCTCGCTGCCGGACTTCACTCAGGCCACCGCGCCATCTGCCGATGGGTTCTACCACATCCGAATCCTGGGCTCGACCACGTTCTCGCCATGAAGCGCACCCGCACCACGTCCGCCTTTACCCTGATCGAACTCCTCGCAGTTTTGATCGTGATCACCCTGCTGGCAGTCCTTACGATGCCCTCAATCAGTAGTTCGCTTCGGGCCATGCGCCTCACCCAGGCGACGCAGCAGACGCTTGATCAGTTGCATCTTGCCGGCCAGCTTGCCCGCTCCGTTAACCGGACTCTGGAAACCCGCATCTACCGTTACAACAACGAAAAAGGCTGGCGCCACCTCCAGAACTTCCAGCTCAGGGAAGACGGAACTGCCGAGCCCTCCGGCCGCGTCGTCGACCTTCCTGACGGCGTCGTCATGAGCCCCGATTCCGGACTCTCTCCGCTGCTCGCGGCCGGCCGCGCCAAAAGCTGGACGGCGACTGATCCTCAGATCCCGCTACCCGGCATCGGTACTTCCTACGAAACCCGACGCATCCTCTTCCACCCGGATGGAACCACCGACCTCTCCGTAAGCGGCCAGCTCTGGTTCCTCTCCCTCTATACGACAGAAAGAGGGGAAAGCCTGCCGGCCCTGCCGTCCAACTTCAGCGTCATTCAGGTGGATCCCTGGACAGGGCGGTCTCAGTTGTACCGGCCGTAATGACGCGAAGTGGCTTCGCAGCTTCTACCGGTAGTGCCCCTGGTTATATTGGTTAATGAAGTAGATAATGGCAATGATCAGCAGCACGCAGAAGACGGCAAATGCTATTTTGATGGCGCTGTAAGGACGTTCTCCCTGGACTTCGCCGGTGCGGGCGTTTACCAGAATCTGGTAGACTTTGCCGTGATAACGGTAAGCGCTTATCCACACGGGCAGCAGTACGTGTTTGTAGGTAGGGGACTCGTAATCAATAGAGACGTGCGAGATGATTTGTTCGTCACCGCCTATGTCTCTGCGTATGGTGGCCTCAATGGTGGGATACATACGCTCTTTGGCTTTGCCGTAGGCGGTGCGTATGTCAACACGATAAGTCTCGGTGCGGAAACCGCTGAGAAATTTGTCGTTGTAGGGTATCAGCTTTTTCAGATCCCACGGCTCCAGCTCACGCAGCTTGTCGAGATTGAGCGACTTTGTCGCTTCCACCAGTACGTCGTCGAATGTGTTACCGACGTTTCCGGAGGCAGGATACCACCGGATCTTTCTTACCTGGCGGGTGCGTGTAACGGTTTTCCCGTCTTCCTGGGTGGTGTAATGCTCGGTTTCGTAATAGGCATCGCCGCGCTGGCCGGTGTAGTCGGTGTATGTATTAACATCAAACGTCCAGTAGGGCAGATACATTCCGTTCAGCTCGTCTGCGTTACGTGCATAGCCGGCCAGATCATTGGGGGCAAACCACAGACTTCCTATCCAGCCTTTAAAGTTTTCCCGGGCTTTGGTGTTATCAATATAAAAGGGGAGGAGATACTGTGGTCTGTGAAGAGAAGACGTGGTGCCGCCGGTTACCACCAGGTTGGAGGCGCAGAAGGGGCATTTGTCGGAGATGACGTGGGGATCCATCGTTACCACGGCACCGCACGCATTGCAGTTCACGGTGGCGACCTCCATTTTCTCGTCCTGTTCCACTCCGCGGGCGAGCAATTCCTCCAGATCATTCTCATCGATGCGATTATGGGCATCGGGCTTGGCGATCTCGTTTTCCTGGCCGCAGTGGTCGCAGACCAGGCTAAGCGTGCCCGGTTTGAACTTGAGAATAGCGCCGCATTTTGCGCAGGTCAGCTCGTTGTTGATTGTCCGGTTAGCCTGAGGAATTTCACTCATTTCGTCGTCGCGATAGGTAAGTTTGCAGCAAAGATACTGTTGAAAGCAGATGCTGCAATATAGAAGTTCCAGGAGACAACCCTTGCGCTTTTTTAGTGCCACACGTGCAAATTTAGAAACTGAAGGCAGATAACTATTAACAGCGAGCAGGTTAATGATTACGTGTTAGGTTAACCCCATGCACGATGTATCTACAAATCAGCCCGAGCGAGCTGAGGTTGCAGCGCCCGCCGCCAAGGACTGGACTTCGCCCTCGCGTATGAAGGCGCTCGTGTTGTTTGTGCTGACGGCAGCCGGTCTTGGCATTTGTATCTGGATGGCCTTTCCGTTTGTGCCGGCACTGGCCTGGGCTTTGGCATTTGCGGTCTTTTTTCTGCCGCTTCAGGTATGGCTGGAGGGGAAAATGAAGAATAGAAGCCTTGCGGCTCTCATTGCCGTGGCGCTTATCGTTGTGATGATTGCCGGCCCTGCCGCGTTTGTCGTGCAGCGGCTTGTCGTGGAGGCACGCAACGGCGCGGAATTCGTTTCTAAAAGCGTGACAACCGGAGAGTGGCGACGCGATCTGGAAGCGCACCCCACAGTCGGGCCGATCATCCGCACAGTGAGCGAGCAGATGGACCTGGCCGGTGCCGAAAAGGATGCGGCCGGCAGGCTGAGCGGCATGGGCACGATGGTGAACGGTACGGTTTCGCGCTTGCTGACTTTCTGCCTGACGTTTTACCTTCTGTTCTTCTTTTTGCGGGACCGCAAGGAAGCGCTGGAGATGCTCTGTATGCTATCGCCGCTTCGCGATAAGGATATGGATGATCTCTTCCGCCGCGTTTCGGATACAATTTACGCGACGGTATACGGCACTTTGGCGGTATCGAGCGTACAGGGATTTCTGGGCGGGCTCATGTTCTGGTGGCTCGGCCTCCCGGCGCCGTTTCTTTGGGGCGTTGTGATGACGCTGCTGGCAATAGTGCCGGTACTTGGTGCGTTTGTGGTGTGGGTTCCCGCGGCGCTGTACCTTCTGGCCACGGGGCACTGGGGGCAGGCGATGATTCTGACCGCGTGGGGAATGCTGGTGGTGGGGACGATCGATAATCTGCTGCGACCGCTTTTCGTGGCGGGACGCCTCCAGCAGCATACCGTTCTTGTATTTATCTCGATCGTCGGAGGTCTGTTTGTCTTTGGCGCTTCGGGGCTGATTCTGGGGCCGGTTCTTCTGACCATCACTATGTTGCTGCTGGAGGTGTGGAAGCGCCGCTCGGATGAAGAGGAAGTAATTATGTCCGACGACGATAAGAAAAACCGTATCATTGTCTAGCGGAACTGCATCTTGCAAATCGTTCATTCTTAATCGCAATTGGCACGAATTTACTGGTGTGCATGGCTCCCGGTGATTAAATGAATTTCATTCATAACTTGTAAGCTGTTGATGGAAAGTGATTTGGGAGATTTTAAAATTTTCTGGCACGGACGCTGCTAAAATTTAGGGCATGAGAGTAACTACATTACTAAGTATTGTTGGTTCAGCCTTCCTTGTGAGTGCACCTCTGCAGGCAGCCGATCCTGCCCCAGCGCCTCCCGCGGCGGATAACTCCGGGGTAAACAAGGAAAAGGAACTGAACCCGGTTGATCAGTCCAACGCTGAAGCCGATGTCAAGATCACGTCCGACATCCGTAAAGCAGTTGTTGCTGATAAGAATCTTTCTACTTACGCCCACAACGTAAAGATCATTACAACAGACAAGCAGGTTGTACATCTGCGCGGCGTTGTAAGCTCTGAAAAGGAGAAGGCTGCCATTGAAGAACTGGCCAAGAAGAATGCGGGCAAATATCCCGTAAAGAATGAGCTTTCGGTGAAGCATTAATCTTCATCGATCACTCCAAACGCAATAACTCAACTCACAACTCGATCCAACTTTAATTCTAATTCTACAATCATTATGAGCACATCCGTTTATGGCGTCGTAGCCAATCAGGCCCAGGTCAACAATGCCGTGGAGCGTCTGCGTCTCGCAGGTTTCTCCGATTCCGATATCTCGCTTCTTGGCTCCGACGCGACTAACCCCCGCGACCTGAAGCTGGAGACGAATTCCAAAGCACCTGAAGGCGCCACCATCGGCACGACCACCGGCGGTGCTGTAGGCGCTGTGACGGGCTGGCTGATCGGTATTGGCAGCCTGGCAATCCCCGGGGTGGGGCCGTTTATCGCCGCGGGGCCTATTCTTGCCGCTCTTAGCGGTGCCGCGATTGGTGCAGGTGTTGGCGGTCTTACCGGCGCCCTTGTTGGCCTGGGTATGACCGAACTGGAAGCCCGCCAGTACGAAGGTAAAATCCGCGAGGGTCAGATTCTGCTCTCGGTACACACCACCAGCAACGAGCAGATCAAGATGGCAAAACAGGTTCTGGAGCAGGTCGGCGCCCAGGATATTGCAAGCTCTTCGGAAGCCGCAGTGCCGAGCCGTTCCTAA
>JBGGNE010000254.1:0-7731 GCA_041287705.1 Methylacidiphilales bacterium
CGACGTTGCTCCAGCTATACGTGTAGGGCGCGGATGTATCTTCGCCGAGTCGGACGATGTTGCCTTCGCCGCTGCCAGTGAGCTGTTTGGCGTAGAATTCCACTTTGGCGATCGTGCCGGAGCTGGCCGTTGCGGTCGCGGCAAGCTGTACCAGCGCGGGCGCCTGGAGAAGAGCGTCGGCCGCGGGAGCCGTCAGAGACACGGTGACGACGACGGGTACAGGCGGGGCGCTGGTGGTCGTGTAGCGCAGTTCACCGCCGCTGTTAATCGTGAGCTGATCGGCGCGCACGGTTCCGGAGAGCAGCGTGTTGCCGTTGATATTAACCGTGCCGGAGGGAGCGATCACCTGGCCGTAGATCTTGCTGCCGCTGTTGAGGTTAACCCCGCCGTTGCTGATCTTGAACACCAGGTTTTCAGGATGCGCCGGATCGCCCAGGATGCCGTTGTTGTTGAAGCTGTTCTTCAGGCGGATTTCCACGGGTCCCACGATCTGGAACGTCGCCGTGCTGTTGAGGTTGATCGACTGGAACTCGTACAGCGCGGGCGTTGTTGCCCCTGCGACGCCCAGCTTCAGCACCCAGTTACCACCCGCGTTAAAGTTGCCGTACGCACCTGCGGGAACCGTCAGCGTGCCGTTATTGCCATTGCAGTTCAGGTCGCGGAGCGTCGCCCAGTCGCCTACGGGATCGTTCGGGCCGTTGAGGTTGACCGAGCGGTTGCCGGTTGGATTCTTCGGAACTTCTGCGACGGGCAGCGTCACCGCGTCGATGCGCGTCGCCAGGTAGCGCAGCGTGGAGTTGCTGTTGAGCGTCAGGCGATGGTTCGTCGGCGTTGCCGCTCCCGTACCGGTTTTGATACCGCCGAAGGACATCTGGCTGGCCGATCCGTTCTGGGTCAGTTGAGGCACGCCAGGCACCAGCAGATCTCCCGTGATGATCGCGCCGCTATTTAAAGTAACGTCTTCCGCCAGCAACTGCTGCACCGAGCCATCCAGCTTGCCGTTGATCTGCGGGCGATGTTTGATGACGGCCGCGAGACGATCGCCGACAGGTGCTTCTGCGGGTACCGCGTTGGGAGCTGCATTTGTTGAACCTGAAGAAGCGGGAATTGAACCGCCAGCCGTCGTCGCAGGAGTTGTTGTTGTCGAGGGCGCTGTCGTTCCGCCACCGCTCGTGCCGGTCCCCGATCCCGCCAGAGAAGGTTGGTGCAGTGCGGCGATCTGATCCGAAGTCAGCACCACATCCCACAGACGCACTTCGTCCAGGCTGCCTTTCCAGGAAGCGTTCCAGCCGCTGCCGATTTTGATGCTTTGCGCTGTGACGCCGTGAGTTCCCGCAATCTGCCGGGTCGATTCCAGCACGCCGTCGACATAAAGAAATGCCGTGCGGCTGCCGGACACATACGTAAGCGCCACAAAATGCCACTGCCCGTCGCCGATCAGCTTCGCGCTGCCCGACCAATTCTGCACCACCTGATTGACCTGACCCTGCGTTGCGGCGCTCGTATCAATGCGAGCCCGTGCCGCGCCCATGTTCGTCACGCCCAGCTCAAAACCAAGTCCATTGGCGTCCATCCACTGAAAAATCGCGTTTGAACCTGCGGTGTCCGAAGTCTTTACCCAGGCCGATACCGTGTAATCGCTCAGCACTGCCGTTGAAGAAGGATTTACTTCCACATACTGACCATTGCCGTCCAGCACCAGCGCGCTGCCCACTTTGCCAGGGCCAAACACCTGTGCCCGATTTGCCGATGGAACACCGCGCAAGGCACCAGGCAAACCGCTCGCGCTGTGATCCAGCACATAGTTCGGATTACCTATCACCGCGGAGACATTCGTGCTGTTCAACTCAAACGGCCAGTACCCCGTCAAACGTGTCGGCGCCACCGCACCGCCCGCCGATCCGTTCGCGGCATCCATTCCCAGACGATATTCTTGTAAACGCGTCAGTCCTGAAGCTGATACCAGCGACGCATCCGCCGCATTTGTTGCGTTCAGACCCAGCACAGCCTCGGCCCCGTCAGGAATCCCATCATTGTCGGAGTCGCGCAGACCAGGGTTTGAGCCCGCCAGCATTTCCTGCAGCGTATTGCGGCCGTCCCCATCCAGATCCGAATAAGTCACCGGCAGCGACGCCACTTCGGTCGCCGAAAGCACCTTCTTATATAGCCGAACCTCATCCACCGAACCTTTCCAGGCTGAACCAAAGCCTTTGTCGCCGATACGAAACTCCGCAGCCGCAGGTCCAAAAGAGCCCACAATCAGCTTGGTCCCTTCCAGTTTCCCATCCAGATAAATCTTCGCTTCACCCGTCGAAGGCAGGTACGACACCGCCGCCTGATGCCACGCGCCGTCCTTCACCAGCCCTTCGACCACAGCAGCCTGTACCACCTGGTTAGCTCCACCTGCAGCATCAAACCGGGCACGAAGCTGACCATTCGCCGCCGTATCCAGCTCCCATCCGTAACCCGAGGCATCACGCCACCGTGCGATCACCTGAAAATCATTCGAAGAAGCCGCAACGGCCTCTGTCTTCACCCATGCCGAAAACGTAAACCCAGCCGCTGCCTCCAGTCCATAAACACCAGGAACCTGTGCCACAAAATAATACGCACCCTGCAAAGCTGCCCCGTTATCTAATAAACCAGGACGCCACACCGTCCCGCCCTCCGCACTCGCACCAGGCGGCACCAACGCACCATCAGGTGCAGTCAGCGTCAGCGGCAGCGCACTGGCACTCCGATCCGCAGCTGAAAGCCCATTCGTTTCATTCAGCTGCCACCAGCCAATAAGTGCCTCTGGCGCAACCACATTAGTCGCCATCGAACGACTCGCTTTCCACGCATCATCCAGACCGTCTTTCTCGTAACTCCCCGCTAGGGCAATGCCAAACACACTCGCTACGCTGAGAAGCGCCAGCAAAAATACGTGTCTCAAATCTGCCTGTGATAACCGGCCGTCTCCCTCACCACTGGGGCGGCGAGACCTCTTAAGTGCCAGATTTTTTGAAAAATTGAAACGCATAGTTGCCTGTTGAGTAAGTGCTATCAGCCCATGTCCCGCAAGGAACACGACTTTCCCGCATTACCCATACAGTTACAATGTAGCACGTTCTTGTCAAGACTTACTTAATCCAGTACCTACCATTTAGCGAGAGGCGTCCTTTTGTATATTTGATTAATATCCAACACACTTCATCTGTAAGAGATCTTCAATTTTCCGGAGGTTCGATAACATCCACGCCGTCAATTTTTGAATCCAGGCCGGATCTCATGAGATTCATTTTTGACTTTACTGGCCTGCTACGGCATGGGAAGAGCGTTTTTCGTTTCTAAAGAAGCTGCGATTGTGTCATTTATCTAAACGTTTAATCAGTAGTTTGATGAACTCCGTAAAATCGGTGTTCCCGCAATGGGCCGCGACTGTTACCATGGTTATCATAACAGTCTTCACCCTGATATCGACATTTATCTACGCCTGAGTATGGAGCCCAAAAGGTTTCGCACTGATGTGGATGCGGTAATCCTTGATACGACCATTTTCGTGGACGCCCCCGCCACGTGGCATATAGCGGATTCCGCCCAGTGCCTGCTCGCGCCCAAGATCGATGACAACCCGGTGGGGAAACCCTGGCTGCCGCTCCGAGTACTCGGAGTGCCAGAAGGTCGCAGGCTGGCCGTCCAGAATGTTTTCCGCTTCGGCAGCTTCTGCGCTAACCTCCTCACTGTCGACCCACAGAATCTTCCAGTCAGCCTTGGACAGAATGTCTCCCTTCTCGTTCATGGCATCCATCTCGGCAACTGTGGCAAACTCCTTGCCATCGTGAGAATTTAGCGCCTCAAGACAGAGGTAACGTCCACTGGCCGGAGCGGTAAACAACTTCTCCTGCCACTGGATTTCTGCCCTGAATGCGCCGTCTGCAGCAAGTACCGAGCCCTCCAATGTGAAGGAACCGGTCGCCCGGACCTTGCGGGCAAAGTCGAGTTCTGGCCGCAATACATTCAGAATCGGGCTTTCCATACCAGCCAGAACCGGTTCGGTTGGTCCCATCAAATCGAGGACGACTACCTCGTTGACGCCCACTTTGAGCCAGGGACCCGGGCAATACATCGATTGCGTGGGACCGATATTCCAGAAGCGACCGAGACAATGCCCATTGATCCAGAGCACGCCTTTGCCCCATGGGCGCATATCCAGGAATGTATCCCCTGCTTTGGGCAGTTCGAATTCCCCCTTATAGAAGGCGGGCGATGGTTCAAGGAGGACAGATGCAGAAAGGCGCGGCGCTGATGGCGCAACACTGGTGTATTGAAGTGAGTTCAACTGAGCGTTGTCCAGCGGGATGGGAAAGATTTCCCATCCTGATAGTTTCTTCACTTCGTCCGGCCTCTTTTCGTCGGTAGGTGCCTTCGGAGCGCCTGGTCTGGTTGTGAAAGTAACGGGTGCATGAAGTCCTTTGCGGTCGTATGTTTCCACACCGAAGTTAACGCGGCCAACTGCCTCCACCAGAATATCGAGGTGTGTGGAGTCAGTACGTTCAGGCAGCTCAATGCGGTAACGTTTGCTGCGGCGATCCATTACTCCCGCATATTTGCCATCAAGGAAGATCCACGCATAGTCATGCACTTCCTTTACTTCCAGCCATCCCGCCGGGCCTGCTGACAGATTTGTGCGATACAGCGTACATCCGCGGCTCTGACCATAAAACTCCATGGTGCGGGGTACTTCATCCTTTAGGCAAGTGGAAGGCAGGTTTCCGAAGAGTGGGGCAATATGCGTCAACCTGAATGCTGCAATCGAGATCACCGAATTTGCGGCAGGCGGTTCAGGAAGTGTTTCACCGGCCTGCAGGTACTTCGCAAAGAGCTCTCGAATGGCGGTGAACTTGGGCGTAACCCAACCGGCTTCGCTGATGGGGGCGTCATAGTCATAGCTTGATGTGTCTGGTTTGAAGGGACGATCCGCGCCTGCCCACATACCGAATGAAGTCCCTCCGTGCGCCATGTAAATGCTGAAGGAGTGGCGATGCTTCAGCATATAATCCAGGTCATCCACTATTGTCCTGGCCTCACCGGTGCGATGCATTCCGCCCCACGTGTCAAACCAGCCGGGATAGTATTCCCCGTTCATCAGGGGGCCTGTCGTTTGAAAGCGGCGCAGCGCCTCGAACGCCTGGGGTGCGGCATGGGCGCCAAAGTTGACGACCTGAAAGAGATCGCCACGAAATCCGTTGGCAAGTGCTCCCTGCGGATTGCATGCAAAGAGAGGAACATCAAAGCCCGCGTCAATAGTTGCCTGCCGCAATGCGCCCATGTACTCCGCGTCTCCGCCAAAGGAGCCATATTCGTTTTCCACCTGCACCATAAGCAGCGGTCCGCCCTGGGTAATCTGCACGGGGGCCAGAACGCGGCCAACTTCCTTAATATAGCGTACTGCTGGATTCAGAAAGGCAGGATGCGTTGTGCGCAGCACATTAGTATCGTGCTTTACCAGCCACCATGGCATGCCCCCCATTTCCCACTCGGCGCAGGAGTATGGACCAGGCCGAAGTATAACCCATAGCCCGTGCTTCTGCGCCAGTTTGCAGAACTCGGCCACGTCAGCCTGGCCGCTCCAGTCGAAAACGCCTTCCTGCCACTCGTGAAAGTTCCAGAACAGATACACGCACACGGTATTCAGTCCCATCGCCTTGCACATCTCCAGCCTGTGCTCCCAGTATTCGCGCGGCACACGGGGAAAGTGAATTTCCCCGCAGCGAATGACAAACGGTTTTCCATCCAGTAGAAAATCGTCCTTCCCAATCTCAAAAGTATGCGCAGCAACAACGTTTACCGGCTCAGCGGCTAATGCGGTCATCATGTTTGACGGAATGATGCATAAAATCGGCGAAAAGATGAAGAGAATAAGCAACTGGACCTGACAACTTCACGCAAAGGAGGGATTCATAAGTTATATCCGTTGATAAGATTCATACAGGAGGCTGTTCGAAGCAACAGATGCCATCTCTATCTATTCTTACCGCTTATGCAGGAGATTCCAGTTTTCAATCCGTTACACAATTACACTCTTTAGCTGGTAGACATCCTTTTATTGGATATCATTCCGAGAAGAGTGCCGCCGCCATTTCACAGATTGATTATCCGCCGGGCATGGTCCAGTGTGAGACCGTTTAGCCGAGTCAGTCTTACTCTTCAAGCATATGCCGGATGCCCAATACATTCTTCTCCTGCTGCTCATGTGCGCGGGTGGCGGCATTCTGTATGCATGGGTAACGATGTACCAGCGCAAGCCGGAGCCACCGAGTGAGGCAGATATTGAGGAGATGCTTCAGGAGGCGGTGCGGCTGATGAATTATAAGGACTTCAAGGGCGCTATCCGGCTTACTCAGCAGATTAATGCTGCACGGCCGATGGCGCGCGCTTACTATCTTTCAGGGTGTGCGCGTGAAGAGCTGGGAGATTTATCGGGAGCGCTTAAGGATCTGAATCGCTCGATTGCGATGGAAGATGACATCCGGGTATCGCGTCTGAGACGCGGCTGGCTGCGTTTGTCCTCCGGAGATTCCGCGGGCGCTGTGGAGGATTTTGATACTGTGGTGGAATCGGAGAAAGAGGCTGACGGAAAGAACTGCCAGGCTTTGGGTCTGGCGCTTTTCTGTGCCGGTGGCAACGACGAGGAAGCGCTTTATTACATGGATAAAGCCCGCGGCTCGGAGGAGTTTGCAGGAGCAAATATGTATATCGAGTACCGGCTGTGGAGTATCCTTGCCGGTCTGGGCAGACAGAGGGAAATACTGGAGGAAATGAAAGTCACTGTGGCAGCCGAGGAAAAGCGAACGCTGGCCGAATACTATGAACAGTACGAGTATATCAAAAAGTGCTTTGCCGAAATGGGTAAGCCCGTGGATGAATCGGGCCCCGACCTTAAGCCGAAGACAGACTGGCATGTGCTTCTGGGCCATTACCTTACAGGACAGCTGAGCGAATCCGATCTGCTGGCCAAAGCAAATGCGGAGACCAATGCCGAGACAAAACAGGAGCACCTCTGCGAAGCCCATTATCAAATCGGGATGTACTATGCAGGCGCCGGCTCGCAGCATAAGGAGAAAGCCCGGATGCATCTGCAAAAGGCTGCGGATACCCGAGTGGCGTTCAAGGATTGCTGGGCAGCACGGGCCAGGCTGAAGCTGCTGTGACTAACAGCCTATGGCTCCTTTGGTTAATTGGCTAAATATAACCTATCAGTGATCCTCTACCAGGAAGCATTTGACAAAGCCTCCCAAACAACTCCAGCCGATCATTGGAGTTGGGATGGTGTTCATCCAACTTATGCCGGCCATGGTCTGGTCTATGGCTCGGGAGTGGTTCAAGACGGTTGAAGCTCACTGGCCCAACGCCCGATTCTAATGAGCGATCAAGATGAGCTTCATGCGCGCAGGATTTTTTTATCCTGAGCTCAGGAATCTCCGGAAAATAACCTGTGCAACCTGACCCTCCGCTTTTGAGCGAGAGCAGCGTTGGAATTCCGGTCGGCGCGTTAGTCTAATGCACTCCCTCCATTCCTCCTTTCTCTCATCTCAAAATCGACGACTTAGACCAATCGCAGGCGTTAATTGGTACAAATCCTGGGTCGCTTTTGGGCGATAGCAGCGTTGCGCTTTCAGTCATGCATTATTCTAATGCACTCCCTCAATCGCGCCTTGCTCTCATCCCAAAATCGAGCCCAGTTTTTAT
>JBGGNE010000255.1:0-4699 GCA_041287705.1 Methylacidiphilales bacterium
AAAGAGAAAGGGAAAAGTAGCTGCAAACGAAAAGCGAAGTGATGAAAAGGAGCACTGAACAAAACAGCGTCAGGGTCTGACAAACGACAAAGGAGCAAGGCATGGCGCCATTGCTCCTTTTAGGGATATCGCGAGCTGCTTTAATGGTAGCAGCAGCATCAGCCTGTACGATCAGATCATTGCATTGCAGCAGAAGCTTTCTTTAGACGGCATTGGCAAGACGCTCGGCAAGACGCATGGGCAGGCCCGCATTCTTGATCTTGATCTGGGCTTTCGCGATATCGTACGGGACTCGTCGGAGCTCGATGTTATTCGACGTGGAATCGTAGATGACATAGGCGGAGCGCCAGTCATTGTCGCGCGGCTGGCCTACGCTGCCTACGTTAACGAAGTATTTCTTGTCCGGCTGCAGGTCGATCTTCTTATAGAAGAACTCGTGCACGCGGGTATCGCGGATGAACACGTGCGGCACGTGCGTATGGCCGAAGAAGCACAGGTTGGTCTTCTGATACTGGAAGCTGGCTTCCGCATCCAGGCAGGAGAAGACGTAACCCCAGCGGCCGGGCTGATCCAGCGTGGAGTGCACAATGGTGAAGGAATTGACCGGCCGGGTGAGCGGCAGTGCGCGGATAAATTCCTTGTGCTCCTTGGTCAGCTGGGCGCGGGAGTACTTGATGCTGGCCAGGGCCAGATCATTAAAGTGCTCCACCTCGCGCTGTTCCGAGGCTTCCTCGTCGTGGTTGCCCTTTACGATGGGGCAGCCAAGGGCGCGGACAATCTCCAGGCACTCTCGCGGGCTGGCATTATAGCCGACAATGTCGCCCAGGCACACGGTGTTGGTCACACCCTGGGCCTGCATGTCTTCCAGAACAGCCTCGAGGGCTTCCAGATTACTGTGTACGTCGGCAAAGATTCCAAATCTCATCCTTACAACCTTATATTGCTAAAAGTTTATAGTCTATTCAGAAAGAAAATGTTGCGATCCGGGGGGGCGAATCGTGTGCGCAGGGGGCTTGCGGCCAGTCTCTGCCTCGGCAGGCGTCGCGCCAATTTTGCTGCCATGCGTCACTCAATACCCTAGAGGGCTCAAGATGCTTTGGCGAGATAGATTGTTGCGTGCTGGCGAGGTATTCAAGAAAATGCGTACATGTCTTTCATTTTCATGCTTCTCCGAGGGAAAGCGAGTGCGCCAGAAGATAATTTATCGGCCATAATGGAGAAAAAAGAGGGATGAAATGGCGGCGGCGGGTGAAAAATGTGGTGAAAGTAGTGCGGCCCCGGCGGGCGCAAAGCCCGTCGGGAGGCTGCCTGGAAGCCCGGTAAGCCGATCAGCGAAACGGGGAAGAGGCGTGCGGTGTGCGATATGCAGCGAAAGGTGCCCGGCCACTGGCCCCTGGTCCCCGGATCTCGGCGATTTAGCGGACTTTCGTCTCGTCCACCTGCAGGCGCTCGTATTGCGGCACGCTTAGCTTATCCTCCAACCGTTTGATGTCACGCAAGATACGCCGCCATTGATAAAGAGGTTCATCGTGCCTGGGGAAGCGTGCCCACAGGCGGCGCCAGTAGACCAGCGCTTCCTTATCCTTGCCGCTGTGCATAAGGCTGTAGCCGGGGAGACGCGTGAGGTACTCGGCGGCGCCCGGCATCAGCGACGCTTTTTCATACGCTTCCGCGCAGCCGATCGGGTCCTTGTTTTTCTCCATCTTCAGCTGCGCCAGCTGCACCATGATGTAAACGCTGTTGGGATTGATCACCAGACCGCGCTCCATCATGCGCTGGCCTTCATCGATCCACTTCCGCTCATTGGCCAGGCGCAGCGCCTTGTTGGGCTCCTTGTGATCGTTGCGCTTGGAGGTGGCGATATTGTAGGCCATCTGCCAGCCGCCCATGCCCCAGAAAGTGTCGGAATTGGGCTGCAGGGTGGTGGCAAGATTCAGATCGGTGCGCAGACGCGCCCAGTCCTCTTCCATCCAGGCGTCGGTGGCGTCGCGCCAGCAGAAATCCGCCACCACGCCGCGCAGGCCCGCCAGCAGGGAGATCATCATGTTCTGGCTCAGGCGATCCTGCAGGCTGATGCTGATGGGTGTGAGCGTCTTGAAACCGGCCGAGCGCTGGCTGGCCTCCAGGGCCACCTCCGCCAGCAGCTTGATGCTGACCAGCACGGCCAGGATCAGCGCGAGACGCAGCGAGGGCCGCATGTACCAGGGCCCGTCCCAGCGCGAGATCCACACGCGATCCGCCGACGAGGGATCCTCGGGCAGCTCATTCTCGGCGAATTGGTCGTGGGCGGGCGGCAGCATGAGGATGCGGGACGTGGGTTACAGCTCTCTCTCGCTAAAGAGGGTGGCCGCCATGGTAATGGCCAGTACAACATACACAACGGTATAGCAGAGCATGCCGATCGTCATTACCCAGCTGACTTCCGTACCTATGCTCATTTCGTCAATGGCCACAAACTGGCGCATATCCGGAATAAGTGTGGAGACGACACCCTGCGATGCCTTAAAGAAAGATCCATACCTTTCCGTGGGATCCATAATGACTTCGCGGGCGTAGCCTTCCATATGTCCGATGACATAGATAAGGAACGTAGTGCAGACCGTAAAGATAGCGGAGGACGCAATAGTGGAGATCAGCATGGCGATGGACGCCACAATGCATAGCCGGGCATACACCAGCAATATCGACTGATAAACCTGGGTGGTACGTGTGCGGCTGTAGATATCTTTAATCGCGCGATCCAGAAGCTGATCCTTATCCACCTGGGAGATCTGTTGCTTGCTGATCTGCGTTGTGGTATCCGCGATGATCATCTGCTCCTGAACAAACAGGGTAATCAGGAAAACAACGGACATCAGCGCGGTTACCAGCGCCAGCAGAGACACGACGCCCAGGTATTTGCCCAGCAGGAACTCCGTGCGCCGCACAGGTTTGGCCAGGATGGTGTAGATGGTGCGGTTCTCCAGCTCCGAAGGGATAATGTAGGAGGTGCTGATCAACGCTATGAAGAGACCGAACACCGTCATGACACCAAAGGAATAATCCTTAAGCGACTTGATCTGCTCCTCAAAGCTGAACTGCGCCTGAAAGACGGAGATGCTTACGGCAATGACCGCAAACAGCACCAGAATATTCAATACCTTCTGGCGCATGGCCTCCAGAAGAGTAATACGGGCTATCGCAAAAATACGCAGGAAGAAACCGATCATGTGGCAGTACCGGAAGCAGATGAATTATCTTTACCCTTACCAAAAGAGGCGGCTCTGGCGTCCGCTTCCCGGGCCTCCGCGCGCTTACGCTCAATGGTTTCCATAAAGAGAGTTTCCAGGGAGTGCCGCGAGCGCGACAGCTCCACGCTGGTGGCGCCCTGGGCCTTCAGTGCGTCCGTTACCGCGCCGTGGGCGGATTCCGGGAGGCCGGAGGTGATGATGCGGGTGCGGGACGTATCGGTCAGCAGCTCGTCCAGCGTGCCTTCCAGCAGCTTCATGCCAAGGTGAAAAATCGCCACGCGGTCCGCCACTTCCTCCACCTGCTCCAGCAGATGCGAGGAGAACACGACGGTTTTGCCCATCTTGCGCAGGCGCAGGATCAGGTCGCGGATATCGCGCGAGCCCATGGGGTCGACGCCTGCGGTCGGTTCATCCAGCAGCAGCAGATCGGGATCGTGCAGCAGGGCCTGGGCCAGGCCGATGCGCTGCAGCATGCCCTTCGAGTAGGCGCTGAGGGGACGATCGCGGCCGTTTTCGAGCCCCACCAGGTGGATCAGCTCGTCGATGCGCTGCGTGAGTTGCTTGCCGCCTAGGCCGGAAAGCTTGCCGTAAAAGCGCAGCGTTTCGTCGCCGTTAAGGAACTTGTAGAAGTACGGATTCTCCGGCAGGAACCCCATGCGGCGGCGCGATTCGAGCGACGGCACGCGTTCGCCGAATATTTTGACTTCGCCCGCGGAGGCTTTGATGAGCCCCAGCATGAGCTTCATGGTGGTGCTTTTTCCGCAGCCGTTGGGTCCGAGCAGTCCGTAGACTTCGCCGGCTTTTATATCCAGATCCAGGGGGCTGAGCGCCACCAGAATCTTGCGCTTCCAGGGCAGGCTGTAGCGCTTCGATAAACCACGGATTTCGACGGCGTTGACAGAGGGCATGTGTGGCGTGCGGCGTTATGAAAAGGGGAGAGACAAAGCTTAAGGCAACTTCACTGAAAGGAGAAGACGAATTCTTCGAAATTTTTGCGACAAGGCGCCGGAGAGAGGGGAGAGGGGAGCGGCGGGGAGCTGAGCGGGTAGGCCGGGAAGTCTGGGAATGCGTGTGAGTGTGTCTGTTATGTTACCTTCATGTTACTGCGAGAGTTCACTCCTGTCTACCGCAGAAAAGAGGTGGGCGGGCGGGCTTCTCCGCTGAACCTGCTTACCCTTTTTCCGCTTTTCTATTTTTCTCCTTTTTCTAGAAAAAGCAAACACGCGCAGGTGAGCCTGATAAGTTATGGAAGAGGCAGCATGGCATTTCCTATGTGAAAATGCATCTACGATTTCCCCTGATCTCGTAGCTACAATAGCCATCAATAAAAACCGCTCGACTGAACCGCTTCTATAATTATTCGCAACCAGCTGAAGCGCCACAACTTCCACCATCGAAATAACCAGAGCTATTATCCCTGGGCTAACTGAAATGACTTGAATGGCTGTGGTGGTTGGTGTGCATCACCA
>JBGGNE010000256.1:0-9017 GCA_041287705.1 Methylacidiphilales bacterium
CGCCGAGATCGACAGCCGCATGGCCCGCGTGGAAGCCGCGCTGGAATCCAACGTTCTTGCCGATTTGAAAGCCGCGACACGCGCCCTGGACGAAGCCACGCAGCCGCTCGCTACACTAATTTTTGACGCCGCGCTGGAAGAAGCCAGCCGCAAGCGTGCCCAGGCGGAGGAGAGGGAAGGGGAATCTTCGAGCGCCAGCTAAGAACGCCAAAGCAACATCCGCGACGTCGTGCTTGCCACGCGCTGCCCATCTGTCTAATCTCCGCGCCACTACAAAACAATGAGCGAGCAATCTTCAGCATCGAAACCTTTCCCCGTCATCGCGATGGACGGACCCGCCGCCTCCGGCAAAAGCACCGTGGCGCGGCGCATAGCAGATCATCTGGGTTTCACTTACGTAAACACAGGGTGCATGTATCGCGGCGTCACCTGGGTGGCGTTGCAGGAACTGCCCACGCTGGATGAAGCGCAAATTTCCGAAGCCATCGGCAACTGGCGCATCGAGTCCTGGCTGGAGAACGGGGAAATGCAGTTCACCGTCAACGGCGAAGATCCCCTGTCGCATATGCGCGACGAAAGCGTGGCCAAGAACGTCAGCCTCGTCGCCGCCATCCCGGCAGTACGCCTGATACTTAAAGACTTACAGCGCGCTTTGGCCAATCACGCTGCGCTCGTGATGGAAGGCCGCGATATCGGTACCAGCATTTTTCCCGATACGCCGCATAAATTCTACATCGATGCCGACCCGGAAATCCGAGAACGCCGCCGCCTGGGCGAAGGCGTTGTGGATTCCATCAAGCTGCGCGACGCTGTAGATCGCGCCCGCAAAGCCGCACCGCTGCGCGTAGCCGATAACGCCGTGGTCATCGATACCAGCCGCATGAGCGTGGAAGAAGTTACCGCAAGCGTGCTGGGATATCTGCGCGTTCAGGGGCTTCGCGGTCTGTAAGAGTTTCGAGACAGTGACGCTGCTTCCCGTCTTGGGATCGGGGCGGCGTCACGCTGCATTTAGTGGTGTGCAGACTTGCCGCATCTACAGGATGCGGTATGATGAGCCCCGAATCGAAGTGTCAGCGCCGGGAATCGGCTTCAATATCTGTCGGACAAACGCAGCGTTGCGCGCCTCGTACCGCGCTGACTCATCATGCTAAGCTTCACCATTCTGGCCAGCGGCAGCTCGGGAAACTGCGCCTTCCTTGAAACGGAAAATGCGCGGATTCTCGTGGATGCCGGCATTAGCTGCCGCCAGATTGATACACGTCTTTCCGCCATCGGTCGTCAGGTAAGCGATATCGACGCCGTTTTTATCACACACGAGCACTCCGATCATGTGTGCGGACTGGCAACGCTGGCCAAAAAGCGCAATATGCCCGTCTATTGCAACAAACTGACCGCCCAATGCCTGAAGCCGCTGATGCCCGACTTTACGAACTACATTCTGTTCGATACCGGGGCGACTCTTAAGTACTGTGACGTTAAAGTAGAGACTTTTGCGGTTCCGCACGACGCTTATGACCCTGTTGGCTACGCTTTTCAGCATAAACTTGGCCGCATCGGATTTCTGACGGATCTGGGCTACGCCACCAAGCTTGTGGTCGATCGAGTCAAGCGCTCGAGGGCGCTGGTGCTGGAGGCCAATTACGACATGGGCATGCTGCATGCCGATACCAAGCGGCCCTGGTCCGTAAAACAGCGCATCATTTCGCGCCACGGCCATCTCTCCAACGAGGCTGCGGCGGAAGTTGCGGCGCAGGTAGCCACTGCTGGTCTTGAAGATATTTATCTGGGCCATCTCAGCGCGGATTGCAACAAGCCAGAGTTAGCGCGTCAGGCCGTGCAGCAGCGTCTCTCCCAGGATGGCTGGCTGAATCTGACTCGCCTGCACGAGACTTCTCCGTCAACAGCCTGCGCCAGCCTGGTCTGGCGTTAAGTGGTTGGTGAGAAACAGGGGAGATTTTCACCACCAAGACACGAAGACGCCAAGTTTCGGAGGGGATTTCCCTTATCTTTATGCGTTTGGAAAGTTGACCGCGTGCACGCCAAACATATCTTGAAATGGACTTGTGAGCGCTGTTAGTATGATCACCTATGGCTATCCGATTTTTTGGGAAGGATAACCCAAACGGCGAGTTCTCAAACTTTGCGCCTTATCCCTTTACTCTGGATGACGCCGAGTGGCCTACGGTGGAGCATTATTTCCAGGCACAAAAATTCCTGGATCCCATTGAGAAAGAGCGAGTCCGTGTTGCCGCTTCTCCGGCCAAAGCTCGCTCGCTGGGCAGGCGGCGCACCGTACCCATTCGAACAGACTGGGAAGCGGTAAAGCTCGGCATCATGAAGGACGGCGTACGCGCCAAGTTCGCTCAGCACGCAGAACTGCGTCGAATATTGCTGGCCACGGGAGATGAGGAAATCATTGAAGCCTCGCCCCGCGACTACACCTGGGGCTGCGGCGCAAAGGGCACGGGAAAGAATCTGTTGGGCAAGATTCTGGCTGAAATCAGGACGGAACTGAGTCAGACCTGAACAGTTCCGCTTCCCGGGCAGAACTACATCTCCCGTGCTTTTAGGCCGCCCGCTTTACTGCTGCGGCTCCGTTTCTTTGCTTTCTCTGGGGCGACAACGACCCGGACGGGGTGCTGGCCGCTGGGTAGCTGCATTTCCATGGCGGTTCGCAGGCCGTTTGCCGCCATTTTGCGGCGAACTTCGGCGTAGTCTGTGCACCAGGACATCTCGCGTTCCTCGTCTGCGAGGCGCTGGCGCTCGGTTGTTTCTGTGGATTCAGCGAAGCGGACCATGGTGGTTTGCACTTTGCTGGCGTCGGCGTTGGCAACAACTTCCACGCCGTATTCTTCGTCTGGCCTGGCTACCACAAGCTTGCCGCCTTCCATCCAGGCCGTTTCCATTCCGTCGATGGGCTCGTAGCCCAGTTCGGCCAGAGATTCTGCGACAATGCGGCGTTTTTCGCGACGATCTTCTGCCTCGCGCGCCTTGGCGATTGCTGCTGTCACCTCCTGCTCCAGAGGGCCGCAGGGCTGCACCAGTCCGGAGCGCAACACGGCGTCCAGCTTCGCACGCATCGCCGTGATTTCCGTATGCGCCGGCGCTGCCGACAGCCGATCCAGCAAGAGCCCGATCTGCTCGCGCCACGTGTTGGTCTCAGCCAGCTGCTTGAGCAGGCGGCCGCCTTCCATCATAAGATCTTCCAGCAGCATGCGACGGCGGGAGGTGTCTTCTTCAGTGCGCACCGCATGGGCTTTCTTTGCGATGCCCTGCCACGCGGTCGTATCGGCCAGCACCGCGATGCGCGCCAGCAAAGCATCCAGCCTGGCCAGCTCCGCAACTGCGGAGGGTGGGGGCGTTGGGGCAGCCGCTGCCGGCAAAGGTGATGTCAATGCGCCGGCTGTAGCCCCTCCTGTTCGCAGAGCGCGCTTGACAGCCGCGTCGGCCAGAACCTGCTGCAGGCCGGGTGCCGAACCTGCGGCGGCGTTGTTACCGCGAAGCTGATCCAGCACGCTCTGGGCGTGGCCTTTCGAGGATTCCTGATGCAGGGTATCCCGGGCGGAAGCCACGAGGCCGCGCAGCTTTGCAATCTGCTTCATGGACTCGCCGAGCTGCAGACCGTCGCTGGGACCGAGCGTGGCAAGATCCATCATGGCGTCACGAGCGGTGCGAATGGCAGAGAGGGTGGGTGCCAGGCCGGCTGTTACATCAGGCGCGACACCGGCCAGCATGGCTTCCAGAGTCGCCACGTCGCAGCGAACCGCATTTTGCTGCATCGTCGCTTCGCCCAGATCCCGGAAAAAGGTCTCGGCCTGATCGCGCTGTCCTTCTTTGGCAAGCGCCAGGGCTTTCTCCGCGCGATTGAGGTGTCTGAAGCAGGCTTTGTCCGCCAGTTCCCATTCCCATCGCCCCATCAGTTGGGATATTTCTTCCGTAACCTGCTCGGCATCAGCAATCTGATCGTAGCCGGAAATATCTTTGCCCTTGGCCTGCAGAACACCAAGTAACGCGGCATACTCATAGGCCAGGCGGCGGTAACGGGCCAATATGCGTTCGCACTTCTCTGTGTTCTCGCAGATTTCCTGCTTATACTCCATTGCTTGCAGGGACAGAACTTTTGGGCCGCTCATGTTGAATTATCTTCGGTACAAAGCAGCCCCGCGGCAAGGTCTAACATACCAGGTCTGGATTAATCGCCGCCACCGCCACCACCACCGCCGCTGTCGCTGCTGCTGCTACTACTGTCCGAGCCGCCACTGTCCGCACCCCAGCTGCTCCCGGAATCGCTGCCCGTACTGGTGCTGTGGCTGCTGTCCGAGGATGAACCCCAGCTGAACCATGAGGCTGAGTGCGCGCTTTCATGCGCTGTCGACGACGCGGTGGTCGACGTTTCGGATGCTGAAGGAGAACTGCCGGACGCGGCGTTGCTGCCGGAAAGGTCCCCGCCACCCGCATCCCCCGCCGTAAAGCCGCCGCTTACGCTGCCCGCTTCGCCTGAAGACGAGCCCATATCTCTGGCACGCGTCTCCTTTGCCCTTTGGTAGGCGATGGCTTCTTCTTCCTCGGTCAATTGACTGTCATCAGGAAGCATGGAGGAATCAGTAACGCCCCCACCGCCGGAGAAGGCACCTGCCGCTATAAAGCCTAAGATAACCAGCCCGATTACCACAATGATGATCCAGGACATATGAATGTAGGGTTGTGCAGCGGCTACAACCGATATAGCCGGTGTATGCGACACTGTATCTCGCCGCCGTCAAAATGCAAATTACAGACTCATGATAATATTTAACGGACGCTGGATTATCTGCTCTGGGAAAATAAATTTCAGAGAGGCGTCTTTACGCTTCCTGATTCCCCCCGCACAGCCTCGCACACAGCATCCGCCAGACCCGCAACAGTCGCTGTCGAAGCCTCCCGCGCGATGGTAAGGCCAAGGCGCTGCATGGCTTTCGATGTCTCTGGCCCAATGCTGATTGCGCGCGGCTGCGGACCTTCCGTCTTCAGGGCAAGCGCCTCCCAGTTTTCGACCGCGCTGGAGCTGGCAAAGGTGATCCAGTGCGCACCTTCCGCTTCGTAGCGCGCCTGGTGACTGCCGGCAGCTTCCGCTGATGCAGGATCGGCCCCCACGCTCGTGGTGGCGGGAGTTGTTTCGTAAACGGTGAGTTCGCGCACTTCCGCACCGGCTGCCCGCAGTGACTCTGTTAATTCAGCATTGGCCAGATTGCCCCGCGCCAGACAAATGCGTACGCCGCGAAGACCTTCGGGATTATCCCCGACAAAAGCCTGCGCCAGAGCCGCCGCGGTATAGGTTGCAGGCTGCTTATCCACTCCCACATAATAGGCCGCCAGCTTTTTTGACGTGCCCGGGCCGACAGACGCGATGCGGATTCCCTGCAATCCGCGCAAATCGCCGTTATGTACCTCCAGCCAGGTGCGCATGAAGAATTCGACGCCGTTAGGGCTGGTGAACACGAGCCACTCGGGCTTTGCGGTCGCGGCGGCTGCGGTCCATTCCTCCAGCCAACTCTGGTCCGCGTCGCGGAGCTTTGCCGCTGTCGTCCGAATAGTGGGGATCTCGATGACATCCGCGCCGCGTTCGCGAAGAAGGTCGCTTAGCGCGCTGGCCTGCTCGCGGGTGCGCGTTACCACTACGCGTTGTCCGAAGAGAGGGCGGCGTTCGAACCAGCCCAGGGCTTCGCGGCATGTTACCACACCGCCAACGATCAGAATCGCGGGCGGCTTGAAGTCCCGTTGTTCGCGCAGATCCGCAATAGTTGCGAGCGTACCGGCCAGACTTCCCTGGCGCACCGTCGTGCCCCACCGGACCAGGGCCGCGGGAGTTTCGGGCGACGCGCCTTCCGCAATCAGCCGCTCTGTAATAACGCGCAGACGCTCCACGCCCATCAGGAAAACGCGCGTGCCGGCAAAACGCGCCAGCAACGGCCAGTCCAGCGAGGACTCTTCCTTTGTCGGATCCTCATGCCCCGTGACAAACATGACAGCCGACGCGTGGTCACGGTGCGTAACGGGGATGCCCGCATAGGCCGGCGCGGCAATCGCCGAGGTAACGCCCGGCACTACTTCAAAGGCGAGGCCCTGTGCATAAAGAGCTTCCGCTTCCTCACCGCCACGACCAAACACGTAGGGATCGCCGCCCTTCAGCCGAACTACCACCTTGCCCGAGCGCACTGCCTGCACCAGGGCGTCATTGATCTGCTCCTGTGTCAGTGTGTGGGCGCGGGATTTCTTGCCGGCATACAGCTTTTGTGCATCGGGCTTCGCCCAGAGCAGCATCTCCGGGTTGCACAGGTAATCGTAAATGATCAGATGCGCGCGCTGAATAAGTTCTTTGGCGCGAAGCGTGACCAGGCCCAGATCACCAGGACCGGCGCCCACCAGATAGGCAATGCCGGTAGTACTGGCGGGGGAGGAGGAGGCGGATGCGGAAGCTTGTGAAGAAGTGCCTGCGGCGGATGGGGATGCGGGGGATGTCATCAGAATCTCAGGGACAGCCCGTGCATTGCGCCGGGCGAAGCCTAAGAATGAGGCACGTCGCCCCGTTGATCAAGCAGGATACGCTTGCGGCGCAGCGACTCCAGGCTCGAGGCGGTCTGGGTGATCTGCCGGCGCAACGCATTGGCGCGCAGTTGCGTGCAATTGTTGGCGCATCTCAGGATATACGCGGCGAAATCGGCGGCGGATGTTTCGCGCATAATCTTTCGCGCGGCGCTGACCAGTGCAATGCGGATGGCTGCCAGCGCGTCCTCTACCATAGCGGGCGGGGTTTTGCCGTTCTGAGGGGCAACCAGGCTTTCTCGCACACGCACGGCGATGGCGGGACGGAAGGTGCCTGTGGTCAGCGCCACCACGTTCATTTCGCAATCCAGCATCAGCAGATTGGGCACGGAGCTAAGCCGCTCTGTAACCCATTGGAGCATTGCCATCTGATAGTCAAAATTGCGCTCAGTCGGTTCTGTTGCGTGGTTTTCGACAAGGTCGGTGAGGCCGATGTATGTGGTACAAATGTGCATGATGAGAAAGGAGATTAGAACTCCCGCGTCGAAATGAGGGCGGCGCTGGGCGAACGCCGCACATTTAGCCGCCAGGCATAAGCAGTCGGGCCAGCCGGAATCCAAGAGCCTCCGCGTCTTTCTGAGCGCTTGCGGGGTGAAAGTCACCCTGAACGCGCCCGCTGCGGGGTTCCGGTTCGTCGCCCTTCCAGTAGATACCGTAGAGTTCGATGCGAAGCGTTTCTAAGGATAGACTATCGGAAACTACTCCTGATTCTTTAGCTATATTCGAAGCCGTGTGATCTAATGGGGAACTCTCAACTGTGCCCGGAATCACCACGGCATGCGCGCCTACCGGCCACGTACAGCCGCCGCCCAGGCCCTGCAGAAACGCTCGTTCCGCCACCACCTGCGCATGGGTAGCGGGATCATGAAGTTTTGAGGTTACCGCCAGCGTTCGCTCATCGCCGGCACGGACCTGTATCGCCAGAGCGCCCTGGCCGGGGGCCGGCGCGCAAAGATCCTGCGGAAGTGGCAGGGCAATACCATCTTCCAGCGAGGGAGAAAGGCGGTTGAGTCCCGCCTGAGCCAGAACTGTGGCGCTCCACTCGGTATTCTCGCGCAGCTTGCGCAGGCGTGTATCAATGTTGCCGCGAATATCGGCGAAGCGGAAGTCGGGACGCCAGCGCTGAAGCTGCTTCTGCCGGCGCATGCTGCCCGTGGCCACAATCGCGCCTTTGGGCAGATCAAACAGGCTGCGCACCTGAAAACCAGGGATGAGATCGCGTTGTTGCTCAATAACGCGGGTGGAAACGACAAGTGTGTCCCTGGAGTCCTCGCGCCGGGGTACAGCGCCCAGCACAAAGCGCGGATGGATCTCCGTAGGCAAGTCCTTGAGGCTGTGGACTGCAATATCGATATCGCCTGCGTCCAGAGCGGATTCCAGTTCGGCGGTAAATACGCCTTTGCCATCACCGCCCAGAGGGGAGGGGGCGAGATTCTTTTCCGAGAGCGTGTCGCCCGTGGTCTTGATGACGCGGAGCTCGAAGCTGGCAGAGGGATGCAGCTCGGCGAGCTGCGCCTGCATCATGCGGGTTTGTGCCAGGGCCAGAGCGCTGCCGCGCGTGCCGATGATGAAAGAAAGAGAAGGTACGTTGTTCGACACAAGCATGCTAATGCGCAACAGCAGAGCCGAATCACTGCCCAGAAGTCCTGAGGCAATAGATTTAGCTGAAATTACGCGGCTTCATGGTGGTTACGGGAGTGGTTGGGAGCCGAAAGTGCAACCGAAGGATGAATGATGGACGTGCGTTTCGGTTCTGAATCCAGTGATGAAGTGCCCGCTCCCTGAGTCGTCGCCGGGGTACCGGCCATAGCTGCCAGTTGCGCGACTGTTTCCTGACGAGCCATTTCTTCCTGGCGATCGGCCCAGGTGCAGAAACGCTCGATATGCGGCTTCAGAATTTCCACGCAATGCGTGATTTCTCCCTGACGTTCGTTGAGGTGCGACTTGGCGATCGATTGAAGATCATCCATGTCGTAGAGATAAACGTCGTCCAGCTCGTTAATGCAGGGCTCGAAATCGCGTGGCACGGCCAGATCGATAAGGAATAGTGTACGGCCGGGGCGGCGTGCCAGCAAATGCGAAAGCTTCTCGCGCGTAAGGACATAGTGCGGGGCGCTGGTGCTGGAAATAATGATGTCCATATCCAGCGCCTCGTTTTCCCACGATTCCCAGCGAACAGCGCGGCCGTCGAGCGATTTGGCCAGAACGGCGGCGCGGTCGTAAGTGCGATTGGCTACAATGACGGAATGAACGCCGCGACTCAGCAGGGAGCGCGCTGTCTTTTCGCTGGTATCACCGGCGCCGATGACCATGACTTTGCGGCCCTGCAGGCTGCCGAAAATTTTCTCTGCCAGCTGAACACTCACGCTGCCGACGGAGACACTGCCACGCGTAATAGCCGTGTGCGTGCGCACTGCCTTGGCGGCTGCAAAAGA
>JBGGNE010000257.1:0-33034 GCA_041287705.1 Methylacidiphilales bacterium
TCCGCTCTGTCACCTTGCCGTCCGGCAGGATGACGGTTGCTCCATTTGCTGCCTGTTCCTGCGTGACGGTAATCGAAGGTATGGACATAGAGTACGTCTTCTCACCCAGTTTAAACGGGTCCACAGCGCCTGAATCGATATTGAACCAGCCATGCAAGTAGTAGGATCCCGGGGGAACATTTTCGAAACGGCAGACTCCATCCTTCAGCTTATTTGCACTCCATAGAACGTTGTTGCGATGGTAATCAAGCCCTTCTGGCGTGATGTCCCAGCGGCGCTGTTCGCCGAAGTCCCAGTCACTATCTGGTTTGGGCCGCATGCATCCGTTCAGCATGATCGAGGTATTCTGCCACTTGTATGGTTTGCAGTTATCAAGCGGCAGCAGAATTCTGCAGACCAGCACAGCACCGGTTTTTCCTATTTCCAGGTGACCGATTTCCTCGTGACTGGCTACAACGGGGTGATCACCCAGGGAAACATCGCCATCGCTGGCACTTACTTTGCAGAGCCCTGCTGTAACCCCCCGCACCCTGAATTCACCCTTTTCATTCGTCACTATATTGCTGACTTCATTGAAAATACGGCAGTTATCGGGCGACTCAAACCCGTGCTCCTGGTTAACATCGACGGTTGCTTTGGCTACAGGCTTGCCCTGACGCATCACGACTCCCGTAATCTCACACCACGGCTTCAGTCGCAGGTCTCCATGAACTTCCGCAACCGGAAGACACAGATACCCGGTAGAACCTGGTGCCGGAGCAGTTTCGGCTCCTTCACCTTTTGCGGGAGGATTGGCAATGATCAGAATGGATGCGTCTTTCTCAGGAGCATCTATAGCCAAGCGGCCATCCGCCGAGGAGGATTCTCCAGGCAGGCTGGAGTCGATACTGCTCATTCGGCTGCGAAACCTGCCGTTTGTGACACTCAGACCTTTGGAAAAATTATGGGGAGTCTCCCGCAGGACCACAGCAGCGGCTGCATTAGCCACGGGTTTTCCGTCTGCATCCAGAATGCGCGCTGTAAGCATGCGACGCCCGGGAGGCAGTCCTCCTTTTTTATAAAACGCGAGCGTCAGTTCCGATGCCGTGGGCTTGTAATCTTCCCATGTGGCGAGCAACGCATCCGCCTTGGTTTTGGCTGCCGGAGTGGGATTTGTACCCAATGGAACCATATAGGCGATACTCGTGTTATCCACCTCCTGGAGACTCTTATTATAAAAGGGCGACTCCGGGCTGAGGAGATAGCCAGGCATATCGACATCAATGGAAAGGCTCTCTGCGGGCAGGCCGGGAAACCTGAAAGTTCCATCCGGCTCCACCGGCGCACTAAATCCAGACCAGTGCCCTTCCACATTCAGACTCACGCATGGGCTTACCGAGCCTTCCTCGCCCGATTGGCCGATTCCGCGAGGAGGGAACGCTGTTCCACTGGGCAGTGTGATGCGGCCAGTATGGATTTCCGATGGTTTAAGGGTGATATCTGCGATTGTGGAGATGGATCCGGGTTTGCCAGTCGTCAACTCCACAGTGGGCGCAATGCCGTGCTGCAAAGCAACAGCCCGGGAAACGTAAAGGTTAAACTCATGCTTGTCCGCAACGTTATGAAAGTAGAAGGTGCCGTCCGCGTTGGTGGTTGTAATCACTTCTTCAAAGCCCTGAGAGTTCGTGCGGTCCCGGGAAATAAGACAGACAGGAATGCCGCCGAGACTGGTATTTTCACTCGGTCCAGTCTTGAGAACACGACCGCGAATCGCGACCCCTTCATTAAGCTTCAGGATCTGCCGCTCGCTCTTTTTCATCGCGGGGAAGTGCCTGGGAGCAAGGTTGCGGCCCTGTGCTTTTACAGATATCTGATCAACTTCGAGATCTGAAATCAACAGAGCGAATTCACCCTTGTTGTCTGTAACGCAGAATGGATCTCCAATCGGAGATCCGGCTCGGGCACCACCATTTTTAAAGTAGTACCAGTTTGGCCATACCACCGCGCCTGCCGCGGGACGGCCTGAAGCATCCACCACTTTACCGCGAAACATCTTGGGGCCGGCGAGTGTCTCCGGTTTGCGCGGCTTCATTACAATCTTTACACGTTCGGAATCTGTAGTAGTGGCGGGATCCGTTAACTTTGCATAGCAAGGAATGTAGGGCTGGAGCAAAACGTACATGCTGAAAGTCAGCATCGGATCCAGGCTGGGAATGGTGAACTTACCTGCGGAGTCAGTCGTTGTGGACTTGATGCAGTCGGGGTAGCAGGTCGGACAATATTGGGATGAACCCGTTCTGGGCTGACCCTGGTAGATCTCCACATGAGCACCATCGATCGGTTTGCCCTGCTCATCTACCACTATGCCGTGCATGTCTGGACGCGGCAGTTTCGATTTCTCCACAACGGCAGAGGCAATTGGGAGAGGCGTCTGTCCGGAAGACACCGCTGGCGTCCTGGGAATCTGATCGGCCAGCTTCTGAAGCACAGGAGTAATGGAGGAAATCACCGGCTCTGCATCTGCGGGCCGGAAATACTGGTATGCAGATACGTCGGGCCGTATGTCGCTGAAGATGACTTTACCGTCCGGACCAATCGCCACCATTCCTGAGTTACGCGGCTCCATGCCGAATACCTCACGAACGGTGTTGCCCGGCGCATTCTGAACCAGCGGCCAGGGACTGTCGAAAGCGGCAACCACATCCGCCGCCGGCGGCTCTTTATCGCCTGGAATGATTGTAAACCACTGGAGCTGCTGCGCCGCAGGCAGGCTGGTGCTGAGATAGCGCTGTATGGCGGCAATAGTACGGATGTCACAGGGCAACGCGTAGTTGAACATCAGCACCGTTACCTTGCCATGCAGATCCTTATTCGTAAAAGTCCTGGGCTTGCCGTTGCCATCGGTGTAAGCAAACTGAAACGGTGGAGGTGCTTCGCCTTTGGCTATCGCCGGCTTTAGATCCTGAGCGGATTCCACATATTTGTTGAACTTCGGCTCCGAAAAGGGTGGCGCCTTCAGTTCTGTACCATCCTTCGCGGCGGCTTCTGTCACTGTTACAGTGCCTGCTGCTTGCGCCTTGAAGGTGCTTTGCCAGTCCTTGTCATCCTCCACATCTGCCTTCATCTCCAGCTGATATTCGCCTGGGAGCAGGCTATCAATGGTGAAGGTACCGTCTGCATTCGCCATAACACCTGTGTTAGCAAAGAATTTGCGCTGGTACAGTTGACCTTCAACGGTGGCGGCAAGCTGGTTCAGGTGCCAGAAATTGTAATCCGACATCTTCCATTTGTCGGCAGGAGGAATCGGAAGCGGCTCGTACACACCCACGCGTTTTGCAGTTATTTCCGGTGCTTTCATCCTGGTGCGCATGCCGGCAGGAATCTCCACTTTGCCGGTGATAATAGCGCCACTGCCGCCCAGCACGATATTTACGGGTTTGCCTTCCGGCACAATCACCGCAACATAATCCAGCCCGAGCCACTCGTCGCCCTTCGTGTACGAAAGGCGGCCTATCCACACAGGTCCGGGAACAGCATTATTGAAAACGAAATTGCCGTCATTGTCCGTCGTAGCTGTTTCGCGCACGCCCGGAGTGATACCAAATTCCTGGCCCTCGCTTTGCCAGGAATAATTTAGCTTGATGCGCATCTGCGCCGCAGGTTTGTTCTTCCAACAGGCTTTGCCCAAGATAGTCTGCCATGGGTGCAGAGTTATATCCTGCACGAGGCTCGTCCCTTCTGCTCCGGCTGAGGGATCTGCTCCCGGAATCTTTGGTGGCTCTGGAACTGACAGCACGGTACGGCGATAGCCAAGCTTGCGGCTGTAAAGCAGCAGATTAGCGCGGTGCTCCGCAGTCGGCAGGCTAATAAATAACGTGCCATCCGGCCCAGTGGGTGATGTGGGGATATGGTTGCGGGATTTCAGGTCTCCTTCGACTATCCAGTGGAGCTTGCTTTCCGGTGATTCGCCCTTTGTAAGCGCATTTGCGATAACCATTACGCCCTCAGCAGGCTTGCCGTCCGGTGCAAGCACGCGTGCCCGCAGAGTGATATAGCCAGGGGTTGGTGTGCCTTTCTGATAATAACTGAGAGGAAGATCCTTGCGTTCGCCTGCGGTTAACTGAATCCGCACCATGTCATCTTGGACGTTGTCCTTGTAGAACTCGGACTTTGGAGACATCGAATAACCCGGTACACTGGGCACAAGCGAGATTTGCTCCCCTGGCAGAGCTGTAACCGCAAAAGTTCCGTCCTCCGCGACTGGCGCCGGGTAAACATCCCAGGCACCCGGACGCGTTACACTTACCCGGGAGCCTTCAGGAATCTTGCCACTATTCTCCAGCGTAATCTTACCTTTAAGAGTGATCCCAGACACCACCAGAAGCTCTCCTGAATCAAGCAGAGCTCCCTGAAATGCTGTGGAGACTTTCTTGATCTCGGAGATAGCGCCGCCCAGCGCATCACGAGAATCGCTGTGCGCGTAGACATAGTATTCTGTATTAGGCTTCAATTGGGCAAAACCAAAATGGCCATCCTTATTGGTCACCGCGATCAACTGCCCGGTAAAGGTACGAGGATCCCTAGAAACTTGTACAAGGCCGATCTTGATACCCGCGAGAGGTTGGCCCTCACGCATGAGGCGACCATGCAGTATGGCGCCACGGCTCATATGGATATCTGTCAGCGAAGCCGGCAATGGTGGCGGATCCCCTGGAGCACGAGTACCAGCCTGCGGCTCAAGTCTGATCGTCGCGAATTTGGTCTGCAGATTGGGCGCAGAAATCTGTACTCTCAACGCCACCTTGTTCGGAACCTCGTCGAGAACAAGCGCGAATTCTCCCTGCTCGTCGGTCAGCGCAAGATTATCGCCCTTCACAGGGAAAAGGGACTCCGAGTTATCTTTATTTACAAAGGCACATGGCATCGCACTGGCTCCCATTAGCGGCAAACCATCAGTTCCCTGCACCCGCCCGCGCACAATGATCTTGCCTGGCTCTTCTTTAACAGGACGAGACTGAAGAGTATAAACGCGATCGGTGGGGTTGCTCTTTGGGTCCGCTGTGGGGACGCTGAGAGGCTGACAGCCCTGCTTTGCAATCAGTAAGCCGAAGGTAAACTTAGGGTTCACGTCCAGGATGACAAAACCTCCCGAGGCATCAGTGCGGGCCTCTTTTTCGCAGTCTGCATAGCAATAGGGACACATGTAGCCAGTGCCAGTTCTTGGCTTAGCAGTCCAGATATCAACCAGAGCACCCTGCACCGGCTTGCCTTCCTGGTCCAACACCTTGCCGGAGAGGTCCAGCGCTTGCGCCACGCCCAATCCTCCGGGCAGGACGCATCCTGTCCAGCAAAGAACCGCTAAAAGAACCCAGCGTCTGGTTTTTTCCAGCAACATATACGAATTAATCATAGCAAAATGGGCAATGCCGCGCGCCATATAAAACGCGTGCAACAGCATGGCAGCGTTAAGCGTAAAATGCCAATTATTTATACTGTTGTCACACAATATGGCAACAACAAAGAGGTTGGAAACTGCCCCAAAGACACAGCACAAGTATAGCAATGAAGTGCTTTCGCCACTATCACAGCAGTGATTTGTAGCGAAATCCGGAGGGAGTTATCAGGAACCACATGGCTGCCACGTCAGTAACGTCCAAACTAAATGGCGATTACAGCGTGTTTGCTGCAGCTATCCTAAGCAACTTCAGAACAGAGAGTTACATCACGTGTCCTTTTTCTGGGAACGGACGTATTATCAAGCTGGCGAGATCCCATTTTGGCAAGTTGTGGCTTCGACCGTGCTGATAATTGCGATGGGCAATTGTATCGAAATGAATATTTCCCCTTGTTTTTGATCCGAGTTAGAGTAAAGCTATTACTATACATCGCCATATTGCTAGGGACGCATAAGAATAGCACCTATAGCACTCCCTTCACCGCTTCTTTTCAGCCGCTTTCCCTTCATTTCTCCCTATATGACCCGCGCTTTATCTCCCCGCCGCTGGTACGTGCAGCTTCTTTCTGCCTGGTGCGTCGCCTGGATAGGTCTCCCGCTGCATCTGCCACTGGTGTATGGAAATCCCTCCGGCAGTACCGTGCAGACAGGCTCGGTCAACATCTCCGGACAGGGCGGTCAGGTAACGGTAAAACAGACCAGCGACCGCGCGGTAATTCACTGGAACGACTTCAGTATCAGACAGGGTGAAACCACGACCTTTGTTCAGCCTAACTCCCGTTCGGCTACTCTGAATCGTGTGACTGGCAGCAGCGTCTCCCGGCTTGATGGCAGCCTGAATGCCAACGGACGCGTTTATCTGGTCAACAAGAACGGCGTTGTGGTCGGCAAGACAGGACGCATTAATACAGCAAGTTTCACTGCCAGCACCAGCGACGTCTCCAACGCTGAGTTCATGAAGGGCGGCGATCTCAATTTTAGCGGAAACAGCACGGCTAAAGTAATCAACTACGGCAAAATCAAGGCCACCGACGGCGATGTTACCCTCATCGCCCGCCAGGTTGAAAACCACGGCAAAATTACCGCAAAGAATGGCCGCGTACAGCTGGCGGCCGGAACCGAAGTTCTCATCAAGAGCGATGGCGCCGAGCGCGTGTTTATCAGCCCTGGGGCAAAGGGCGCACCCGGCGAAACGGGAGTTATCAACACGGGCAAGGTGCGCGCCGCAGTGGCGGAGCTTAAGGCTGCGGGCGGCAACGAGTACGCCCTGGCGATCAATAACAGCGGCGTGATCCGCGCCAACGGTTCGCGCACCGAGGGCGGGCGCGTGTATCTTTCTTCGACGGGCGGGCGCGTGGTGAACAGCGGCCAGGTGCGCGCGGTGAATCCGGACGGCTCGGGCGGCGAGATTCGCGTGGCGGCGGCAAAGGTTGAGCTGAAGCGCGGTTCCTCGCTGGATGCCTCCGCATCCCGGAGCAAAGGCGGCAAGGGCGGCACGGTACTGGTGGGCGGCGACTGGCAGGGCAAGGGCACCATGGAGCAGGCCAAGAGCGTTACCGTGGAAGCGGGCGCGCAAGTGAAGGCGGATGCAACGTCCTCCTCCGGTTCCTCGGCAGATGGCGGCAAGGTCGTTATCTGGTCCACCGGTCTTACGGATTTTAATGGCTTTATTTCTGCGCAGGGAATCTACGGTGGCGCCGGCGGCAATGTGGAAACGTCCGGGCACGACCTGAATATTGGTCTGGCGGCCACGGTGGTTACAAATGGAGGCAACTGGCTGCTGGATCCCGTGGACCTGGAGGTGGTCACCTCCGGCGGTACAGGGAGCATGGTGGCGGACACTGTTCCGCCCGCCACGATTAATGATCCCACTTCTTCCACAATTAACGCCTCGGTTATCGTAGCGGCGCTGAATAACGGCACCGTAACGCTGCTTGCCAGCAATTCCATTACGATTAACGAGGCAATCAATTCGACAGGCAATACGGGAACGTTTGGTCTCGTATTGAACGCGCCGACGCTCTTCCTGAATCAGGCTATTACGCTTAAAGCGGGCGCCACGCTCTCGGGAACTGCAAGCACGGTTAACATTTCTTCGACGGGCAAGATACAGAACGGCCTTGATGCGGTTGCCTCTGGTGGACTTGTAAGTATTGGCGTTGGTACATATTCGGAGAACATTACCATCCGCAAGTCGCTGGAGCTACGTGGTGCGGGCAATTCATTGACTATTGTGGACGGCAAGAACAACCTCATCTCAACAGCAACAGTTGTTGCGAGCTCCGGCATCATCAATATCAACAATATTCGCCTGACGCGCTCAGTGCTTACTGATGGCACAGTTGCGGGTGGCGGCATAAACATTGCCACAGGAAATACCGTTACTATTTCCAACGCAATGATCGACGGCAACAGGACTACCGCGCAGGGCGGCGGCGTCTATAATGCAGGCACGGTGACGATTATCGACAGCACCATCCAAAGCAATAAGGGCGGCAACGGCGGTGGCATCTCAAATGCGGGTTTTCTAACGCTTAGCGGATCTCTGATTTATGACAACACAGGAGTTGGTGGTGGTGGTCTTTTTAATACCGCAACAAGCACCATTTATAACTCTACCATCGCGTACAATAAGGCAAATTCCGGCGCTGGTATTTCCACTGGAACAGGCAGCACGCTGAATCTGGATAGTGTGACTATTGCAAGGAATACAACTAATGGTGGAAGCAACGTTGCTGGTGGTCTGGCAAATTCGGGCACTGTTAATATCAGGAACTCAATAATTGCTCTCAATGCAGCAGGTTCTTCGGGTAATTCAAATTCTGTAAGAGGATCTTCGGTTAATGATCTGGGTAACAACTTTGTGGATTGGCTGAATGGCGGAAATTTAGGATTTACCACTTCTACCTTGATCAGCACGGGGCCTAACGATCCTAAGCTTTCTGCGCTGGGCAATTTTGGTGGACCTACCTTTACCATGATGCCTCTTGCCGCAAGCCCGCTTATCGGAGCAGGCAGCAGTGCATATTCTGTAGATCAGCGCGGCCTGAGTCGTACTGCCGGATCCATGGATATCGGCGCTTTTCAGACTCGCGATCTTGGCACTTATGTAGTGACCAACACGCTTGACTTTACGGGTATAGGCGCTTCTGGTTTCAATCCCGCTCTTATCGCTGGTTCTCTGCGTTATGGGCTAATGTCCGGCGATCGTTACACGGACATCAACTTCAATCTTTCAGCGGGCGACGCCGGCTACAATTCTGGTACTGGAAGATGGATTATAACAAACGCCACCGGCAATACTGCCGGGTTTCAAACTCGCCGTAGCATTAACATTAATGGCAATAGCCAGTTGGGATGGTCTGCAGCCAACCCTGTGATTGAACTCAATGGTGGCGCAATTGGTTCCGTCATGTCGACAAACCACCCCGCTGCTAATACAGTTAACCTCAACGGTTTGTACATCACGAATGGGCTTGCCTCAGCTGGTGGCGGTATCCTTGCAACGACAGGAACGACCAATATCTACAACTCAACAATTACCGGCAATACTGCAACTGGCGCCGGGGCCGGCGGTGGCATTAATGTCGCGGCCGTAGCTACAATAAATGTCTACACCAGCCGTATTGATAATAATTTTGCAACTAACTCAGGAGCTGGCGGTGGAGGCATCTATCTGATTGGTGGCGTCCTTACCATTTCGGACTCATTTGTCAGGAATAATAAGATTACCGGCGCAACTTCGAACGGTGGCGGTATTTTCACTAACGGCGGTACGCTTACCATTACGAATACCACATTCTCTGGCAACGAGGCTTTTGCTCGAGGTGGAGCAATCTACACCACTGGAGCGACTACAACTATAATACGTGATTCCAACTTCACCCTTAATAACGCTACGAGTACCACCAGTGATGGTGGAGCGTTTGGCACCATTTCTTCTCTTAACACCACTATTGAAAGAACTACGTTTGACAATAATTCAGCAACTCGCAATGGTGGCGCCCTGTATTTGTCTGTCAGTGGAGGTATCATTCCGTTGGTGACAATAGATCGTGGTACATTTACCAATAATGATACAACGTCGACGTCAGGCCAGGGCGGTGCTGTTTATGATACACTGGTACCCCTTGCCATTTCTAACAGTACATTTTCTGGCAACGTTGCGGTAACGAATGGTGGAGCTGTATTCAGCAATTCTCCTTCGTTCACGGTCACGAATTCCACCTTCCTGAATAACTCCACCTTCAATTCGGGTGGCGGTATCTATTCGGGCAATCCTACTCTTACCATTACAGGCTCTACCTTTGATGGCAACGTGGCGATGAAAGATCTGAATAGTATTCAGGATAACGGTGGTGGTGTCTACTACAGCAGCACAGGCGGCACTCTTACGATAGACTCTTCCCTGTTTTATAGAAACAGGTCGGAAACAGGTGGCGGACTCAGCGTTACCCAGGGCACCCAATATGTCCTGAACTCTACATTTACCGAAAACACGGCTACGGCCCATGCAAGCAGTGCGGGCGGCGCTATTCGAATCACGACGGGCTCGGTCATGACAATTCGGAACTCTACCATCACAGGCAATCTGGCTGATGTTAGCGGAGGCGGTATCGTACGCCAGACGGGCGGAACTCTGGCTCTGGAAAATACGATTGTGGCCAACAATTCCACAACCCCCAACACCTTAGCCAGCGGCATTGATATCCTTTCAGGCAATTTTACGGACAATGGAAACAATCTGATAGGAGTGCGCGAGGGTATTGCAGGTACGATCAACAGCGATCCGGGGGCATTTCCCGATACCTACACCCAGGTCGGCACCTTTGCCGCTCGCCTGGATCCGATGTTATCCCCTCTGGCTAACCACGGTGGACCGACATGGACAATGGGTCTCCTACCCGGCAGTCCCGCACTGGCACGCGGTAAGACACTTGCGGTAGCAGGGGTTGATCAGCGCGGCGTTGCTCGTCCGATCGGCAAATCCGACATCGGCGCGTTTGAGTCTCAGGGCTTTGCCTATGTGGCCGCGAGCGGTTCCGGCCAGTCCGCGCAGTTGATGCAGGCGTTTGGCGCTCCGCTTGTAGTCACAGTTATTTCTAATGATGGCATCGCCAACCTTTCGGGAGGAAAGATTTCTATCACCGTCCCCGGCAGCGGCGCCAGCGCCACCGGCACACTGCTTCAGACGCTAAACGCCTCCAACCAGGCCTCCTACAGCCTGACAGCCAATGCCACGCTTGGCACCTACGACGTGGGCATCGCCGGCGGCCCCTCCTCGCTGTGGTCGCTCACGAACGCGCCAATTAATCTCTCCATTCTGCCGAGCTCCGGCCAGAGCAAGACTTATGGCGATGCGGATCCTACACCATTTGGTTATACCATTTCGATGGGTTCTCTCCTCACAGGCGACGTTCTTACGGGTGATCTGGCCTATTCGGGCGGCAGCGGCGCAGGCCTGCACGCCTTCCTGCTCGGTACTCTTGGCAATCCCAAGTATAACCTGACTCTTGATGGCGCGGTTATGTTCACCATCAACCAGCGCTCCGTGGTCGTAACGCCGAATTCGGGGCAGTCCAAGATTTATGGGAATGCAGATCCTGCGTTCACCTATTCAACTACTGCCATGGTTGGGGCAGATAGTCTCAGCGGTAACATTTCGTACGTGGGCGGACCCAATGTGGGAACCTACGCTTTCACCCTGGGAAATCTCGGCAATCCGAACTACAGCATTTCGCTCTCCGGAGCCCCTGTTTACTTCGCCATTAACCAGCGCACCATAACCATCACCCCCAACGCCGGCCAGGGCAAGAAGTACGGCTTTGGCGATCCCGCGCTGACCTCCAGCCAGACCGGCACCCTGCAGTTCTCGGATGCCATCACCGGTGCGCTGACCTACGCCGGCGGGCCCAATGTGGGCGCGTATGACATCACCCAGGGCACCCTGGCGCTGAACCCCAACTACAACCTCGTCTTCACCACGGGCGTCAAATTCAACATCAGCGCCCGCGACATCCTGGTAACGCCCAACAGCGGCCAGGGCAAGAAGTACGGCTTTGCCGATCCCACGCTGACTTACACTATCGGCGGCGACGGCATGGCGCCATCTGAAACGCCCAGCGGCGCGCTGGCCTACGTGGGTGGACCTGATGTTGGTGCCTACGACATTACTCAGGGCGGCCTGACTGTCTCCAGCAACTACAACCTGACCTTTACTTCCGGGATCAAGTTCAACATCTCCAAGCGCGATATCACTGTTACACCTCATACGGGTATTACCAAAATGTATGGCGAAATGGATCCTGCCCTTACCTACGACATTACCGGCGACGGCCTGGCGGGAGCTGAAACCCTCACTGGCGCACTGAATTACACCGGCGGCCCCGATGTAGGTAACCATCCCATCGTGCAAAATACCCTTGCTGCGAGCGGTAACTATAACTTGACTTTCACCTCGGGCCGTACGTTTGGCATTACTCCGCGCTCGCTCATCATTACCCCCAATTCCGGCCAGCAGAAGATGTATGGCGATGCAGATCCCGCTTCCTATACCTTCGCGATTGGCGGCAATGGGATCGCAACCGGCGATACGGCGGCAGGTGTATTCTCGGGCGGCCTTACTCGTGACGCCGGGGAAGCTGCTGGTACCTATCAGATCCGACAGGGCAGCCTTTCTACAAACGGCAACTACACGTTTACCCTTGCCAGCACCCCCGTTAACTTCCTGATCAACGGCATGCCGATTACCATTACCCCGAACTTTGGCCAGGGCAAAGTCTACGGTAATCTTGACCCCGCCAGCCTGACCTACTCCATTACGAGCGGCTCCCTGGTACCTGGAGACAGCCTGACAGGCGAACTCCAGCGTGTTGCGGGTGAAAATGCCGGCATCTACGCGATTACGCAGGGAACGTTGTCGGCTCCTCCCAGCTATCTCGTAACATTCAATCCCGTGATGTTCACCATTGAACAGCGCCCCGTTACCGTAACTCCCCTGCTTGGTCAGGGCCGTATCTACGGCTTTGCGGACGGCACGTTCAGCTACTCTGTTGGTGGCGACGGGCTGGTTGGCTCGGACAAGCTCACGGGTGCTCTGGGCAGGGCTGGAGGTCTGGACGTTGGCACTTACGCCTACACGCAGGGAACGCTGGCCGCTGGCAGCAACTACATCTTGAGTTTCCTGCCGGGCAGCGCCAGATACAGCATCACTCCCCGTGCTCTTACCGTCACGGCCAATCCCGGCCAGGAGAAATACGTCGGAGAGATTGATCCCGCCTTTACGTACTCCATCACTTCGGGTCAACTGGCTTACAGCGATGCCCTTAGCGGCAGCCTGACACGCACTCCGGGTGAGTCGGCTGGTGCGTATACACTGCTGCAGGGTACGCTTGGCTCTACTCCCAACTATAGCCTGTCATTCAGCAACATACCCGTCTTCTTCCAGATTGTGCCCGTTTCCAACGGTGGCGGCAGCAATAACGGTGGTGGAAATGAAGGTCCCTCCGGTGGCAACAGCAATAGTGGCAGCGGAATGATGGATCTTTCCATCTTCAACGCAACCCGCGGGCGTAACAATGAGTCAGAGCAGTTCTATACCAAGGATAAGAAGGACGATAAGCACCATACAACTCCCAGCTATTCCCCCAACGGAAGTACGAGCCAGGACCCTTCCCATATGTCCAGCTACGATGTCTTTGGTACGGAGGGGGACGGCAACGGCAGGTAAGATGGAGCGTGCGGCGCAAGAATGTTTCCTGGCAAAGTCTGCAATGGGCTGGCCAGGAACAGGACTGTGTGGAAGGATGAAGGCCTGGACTCGGATGTTCGAAGTCCACCTATTATGATTTGGGCCTGTATCGTCGCGCTGGGTCACCTTACCGGATTCATCACCTCCCTGCGCGCTTTGATGGAGGTGCGCACATCGCAGGGGGCAATCGCCTGGGTGCTGATGCTGAACATCTTTCCGTATGTCAGTGTCCCGGCATTCTGGATATTCGGCAGCAGCAAGTTTCACGGGTACGTACGGCGCCGGCGGCAGGACATGCTGAAGACCAGTCCCGTAGCCATGCGATTTGGCGAGCAGCTTGTCGAACGCGGTCTGCTGCACGGGGAGGATCGGGAAAAGGCCTTGTTGGTCGAGCGACTCGCCAAACAGCCTTTCACCAACGGCAACGAGGTGGAGTTGCTGATTGATGGCAAAGCTACTTTTCAGTCTATTTTTGACGGGATTGATGCGGCCCGAGAATACATCCTCGTCGAGTTCTATATTATTCATGACGATGGTCTGGGCCGCGACCTGCAACAGCGGCTCATCGCAAAGGCCCGGGAAGGTGTACGCGTCTATGTGCTGTATGATGAGATCGGCAGCAACGGACTTTCCAAGGCGTATCAGCAGGAACTTCACGCAGCTGGCGCCGCCATTCATCCCTTTAATACCAGCCAGTGGCGCGCCAACAGGCTGCAGCTGAATTTTCGAAACCACCGCAAGATCGTAGTGGTAGACGGACGTTACGCGTGGGTAGGTGGTCACAACGTGGGCGACGAGTACCTGGGGCTAAATCCCATATTCGGCGCATGGCGTGATACGCACGTGAAAGTCACCGGGCCGGTGGTTCCCGGTGTACAGCTCGCTTTCTTCGAAGACTGGCACTGGGCCACACGTCACCTGCTCAAGCTGCGCTGGGAGGCCGAGCCCGCCGATACGGAATCGCGCTGCACAGCACTGTGTTTGTCTTCCGGCCCGGCTGATCCGCTGGAGACATGCACGCTTTTCTTTCTCCATATCATCAATCGCGCCACGAAACGGCTCTGGATCGCCAGCCCCTATTTTGTTCCAGACGAACAGTTCATCAGCGCCCTGCAACTTGCCGCGTTGCGTGGGGTGGACGTACGCATTCTTCTACCGGCCAAACCTGATAACCTGCTCGTCAGCCTTTCCGCATGGTCGTTTGTGGTAGATCTGACTCATGCGGGAGTTCATATCCACAAATACACGGCCGGGTTTATGCACCAAAAGGTGGTGCTGGTGGACGACAGCTATGCGACGGTCGGAACCGCGAATTTCGATAACCGCTCGTTCCGCCTCAACTTCGAGCTCACTGTGGTAGTGGTCAGCGAAGCGTTCGCGGGCAAAATACACCAGATGCTGGAGGCAGATTTTGCCCGATCGAAACCAATCACCGCGCAGGATTTCGCCAAGCGCGGCTTCTGGTTTCGTATGCTGACGCGGGCCGCGCGCCTTCTGGCACCTATTCAATAACCGCGGCAGAAAAAGCTATCTGCCTGATTAAGATATAAACAAGAACAGTAACTACGATCACCAGGATGGCAGTAGAGAGGAGCATTACGAATTTATTATTCTTCTGAACAGATTTCACATAACTGTTCAACGAATTCAGAGCTTCCTGATAGCAGTCTTTATCTTTAGATATTCGTAAAGCATCCTTCCACCTTGTTTCAGCTTCGGCATATCGCTCTTGCCTGACGAGTATCCTTGCCAGCAAGTCCAGCTCCTCCGCCGTTTCCGGTATCTTGCCATCTGGCATCAATACGTCTTCGGCGTTTAACAGGCTACCCGCCAAAGCAAGCTCCGCAGAGCGGGCAAGCCTGAGCCGAAGAGAATAATTTCGAACAATCTCTTCGGCTGAACGCGCTTTCGTGGGAGCCATAGGTTTATCGGGTCAGAGTCGAGCCATAGCCATGGCGGTCTTCTTCCGTATCAACGTCAGGAATGAGATCCCAGAGCTGATCTACTACATTTTTCAGACCCTGGATGTTATTCTGCTCCATGTAGCGGCGACCCATATTATAAAGATGTTCGGCTTTATCCAGATCCGACATTTCTGAACGGCGGCCTTCCAATCTTCTAAATCGATAGATCCAGTAAGAAGGCTGTTCACGAAGTATTTCGTAGTGCAGATTTCTAATCTGCCTTAGCTTCTTACTCAGTCGTTCTGCGTCTTTCTTCTCAATAATTTCAGTAACATCATCTTTCAGATCGTCGCAGCGACTTTCCTGCTCACGGTTGCCATGATCATCCACAACTTCCTGCAAGCTATCCAGCCAGTCGTTAACATCCTTGACCAAGGTCGGCCACTTCAATCGGGTTTCGATCTCATCGAGCTTGATTTTAAATTCGAGCAGGCGCTTCTCCGCCTTTTCCGCCGCATCAGGATCACCATATGCCGCCTCTATGGATTCCCTTATGTCATCCGCAAGATCAGAAACTTCGAGGTCGTTTAGTTCGATTTCAGCGTCTTCATCTTCGGCCTTCACAGCCTTATCTGTAAGGGCTGAAAGACGCTCAAGCTCCTTCTCAAAGTCTTTCTCAATAACTTCAGCGGAAATAGATTTTTTTCGCAGATCAAACTGATGTTCGAATTCTTCATCCAGGGCAGGCACGTAGGCTACTACGGTAATGATTCTGGATTCATCTATCTTCAGGGTGATTTCAATCTCGGAGCCAGCTGATAAATCACGTTTGATCATCTCTGACGAAATGTGAAATGATCCTACCAGCCGGTTCCTGTCCGCAGCTTCATTTTCTCCCTCTACAACCGGGATAATGATCGCGGCCCCAGTGTCTCCCGCCTTAAGCGGTCGTGTCGTCTGGAAAGGCTGTTTGCTTCTGCGCTTCATGGGAAGGCCTGCTCCTTTATCAAAGAACTGTTCCCATTCATTGCCAGCCAGAGCTACACCCATTGAATTAATGAGAGGCTGCTCTTCAACCACGGCACCAATTGTATAAACCAAATGATCAGGCACTGTCTTCTGGCGAGATCCTGATGAGTTGAATAATTCTATACCAAAAGTGTTGCGATTTCCCTTTTCGGCAAGCAGGTTAACCATGAATGCCCCATCGGCTCTCAACGGAATCCGTCCGCTTCTCCACTGCGATTTGCCGTTAACCAACTCAATGGTGAATCCTTCCAGGTTTTCGCCTGAAGTTCCTGATACTTTTCCACCTACAATAGGATCAACTTCATGCCCAATTGGTTTATGCTTAAGGTCGATCTGAAACTCGCCGGTCTGCGCGGGCCTGATGTGCCTTGCATGTACCTTTTGCGTGCCCGCGAATACTGCAGCGCCTTTAGCTACCACCGTCAGAGGATCTACACTATGATCAATGGTAATGCCAAGACCTTCTTTCAGTATGTTACGGAAGTAAGGGGCTTTGGTTGGTCCGCCAACAAGTATCATCTTTTGAATATCGCCAGGACTCAGGTTCTTCTCCTGAAGTACCTTACGGCATATATCCATCGATCTATTGATAATGGGTTCGGTAATCTCGAGGATATCATCGCGAGTTAGCGTAATTTCTTCTCCGTCTACTTCTTCGCCGGAATCATCTTCAAAAACGCAGTCGCCTAATGTTGTGGTATTCTTGTTAGTTAATTCGATTTTGGCCAGTTCCACTGATCGCTTCAGTTTGAGCAACTCGCGCTCCCAACGCGTATTGCCACGCTTAAAATCAGGCAAGTCGTAATTTTCAGCCAGGCGGGGCGCAATAATTCTTTCCAGAATCGCCCAGTCTATATCGGAACCACCCAGAAAATTGTCTCCACCGTGGTGGACGACATTGATCAGTCCTTCCTCAGCCTTAATCAGCGCGGCATCAAAGGTTCCACCACCAAAATCGTAGACCAGCCAGTATGCCTTTTCGGAGTCAATCTGAAAGCCGTACGCCAGGGATGCTGCAACGGGCTCCTGCAACAGCGGGCTTCCTTTAAATCCTGCAAGCTCCGCAGCCCGGCGGGTGGCATCGCACTGATGAAGTTCGAATGCCGCCGGAACGGTGATGACCGCCGAATGAATCTCCTCCCCTGTAGCGCGCGCAACATCGGCTCGCAGTGAAAGCAAAATTTCTGCCGATAGCTCTTCCGGCTTCTTGCTTAATCCGCTGGCTTTAAACCCGTAAGAATATTCCGTCCCCATTCTGCGCTTAAATTCAACATAAGCATCTTTGGGTTTATCTATAATGGCATTCTTGGCCCGTGTGCCTACAAAGACCTGTCCATTTTTGCCGTAGCTGACGGCTGACGGAGTTACATCCTGATCATCATTATTCTTGATGATATCGGTGGCAACATCTTTCAGAACGGCGATCGCACTATTGGTTGTTCCAAGATCGATCCCAAAATCAATAGTTGTGCGGCTCATTATTCTCCTTTATCGGTCTTTGTGATGGGAGTGGCAATCTCTACCTCACCGGGGAACATATTACCTCCCCATGTAATGGTGGGACGCAGGGTTTCAATAACGATCTCTTTATTTATTCCCTCCTGGGGTTTTGCCGTCACTACTTTTTCGGGCAACCCATAATCAAAATATTCGCCCGTGCGGTCGATGACGGATATTCCCAGCTGTTCAAAAGTGTCGTAAATGGATTCCAGGTAGCGATTTATTTTTCTTACATCCTCTTTCGTAAGTTCTTCTTTCGCTTCTTTCGACACTGTATCCATCATACGGGATTTAATCCGCCATATGTTAAAGACGATAGCCAAAGTTTCCCTGGGATAAGCGACCTTAAGGATTTCCATGGGCATTGATGAGGCAGGGTGATTATTATCCATTTTGCTTTGTTCGCGTAAGCTGTTGGCCAGATCCCTGGCCAGGTCCAAAGGATCAGGAAAAGCAGGCTGTTTAATTCTAAGTTCAGATGGTATATCCATATCTTATTCCTTATCCTTACTTTCCTGGGTTTTGGCCAAGTTTCCATCCCTTGGCTAGCAGTTCCTCTATGGGAGGATACTTAGTATAAGGTTTCAAGCCGGTTTTGCGTTGCATAATTGCTTGGGCTACAGTGCTGGCGAGCCAGGCAACAAGAATACCTGGAAATAAAGCAAAAACCCCAAACAATACATACGCCAGCGCACCAGCTCCAAGGCCGGCTACCCAGCCGACACTATCTTCCTGCGCATGAAGATTTTTGCATGTGAAGCATCGGGGAACCCTGATCGTCTTTTTGCTGTAACTCACTGAGCCCCAACTGTGTTCAACCTCGCCATGCATGGGCAGATCATGGGCAAATTCCGGGTTTGACACATTCTTCCCGCAATAGTGACACTGAATGTTACTCAATTCCTTTTCAAAGAGTTTAAGATTGTTTTCAATGCGCTCTCTATCCTCGGGATCCTGAATGAGTTTGAGGGCAATTCGGCCGGCTGCCGCTGCGGTTGCATAATCTCTTTCTATATTATATGCGTCAATTCCTATTTTTTCTATAGCGTTTGCAAACTTGTCACATACCATCGTAATCGTTTCTGATGAAGCAGGCTCCTTCTCGAGGAGCTCCATCAGTTGCGGCATAAATATTTTATTGAACTTCTTGAGCCGTTCTTTATTTTTTTCTTTGCTCTCAAGAAGTTCATCAACTCTGGTGAATATGGGTGCAAGTGCATGCTTGCGCGCATTGCGCTCGCTTATTTCGATGTTGGACTCAATAAGCTTACGGACCTCTTCCGCAGTGGCAAAATTTAATGCCTCCCTGTAGAGTTCGGTGCTATGTGAATAGTCCTTAGTCTTAATGTTGTAATCGCTTATACAGCTATTGAGCGCATTAGCTACATCATCGAAAAGTTCTGTTGTGTGGGGTGAGCTTACTCCGTGAAACAGCTGAAACAGAAGGTGAAGCGGCTTGCATTGTTCGACCAGCCGGCGAGCTATAATCGTCCCGGTTTCCGGTGATTTTTCGCTGTCTTCGATGGCGGCCTTCAGGTGCTGTCTTATGCGCTTGCGGGTGGGAGCCAGTACAAGCTCAGCGGTCTTCTCGACGTCATCAATCCCCTGATGGGTTGACTTCATGAAGTCGATGTGGATCTTCGCCCAGTCGGTTCTCCCCTGCTCACCAAAACGTAGAGCAACCTCCGCATTGATCTTATCCAGCGCCTCGGGAAGGGTGCTGCAGAACCGCCGGACAAAGCCGGTCGTAAGACGCGGATCATCCAGGGTTTTAATCCGCGCTTTCATTGCATCCCAGACGCGGTCGTCGGACGCTATTTTTTCCCAGCGGGCAAAGGAATCTTTCCAGTAGCCTACAATGACGCGCTCGTGCTCCTCGGTTACTTTTGATGTGATATGAACAACCGTCCAGTCGAGCGCCATCAGATGGTACATGACGGCCAGGTTGTGCCAGGCGATGTAATTGTGCTCGGGGCTGGCCTCCATCTCTACCCAGATCTCCTGGGCTTTGTTCGCCTCACCATTTAGCACGGCCTGGATCGCGGGGTCATCCGTACCTTTTCCCGGTCCTTTGGGCCAGAACCAGAAGAACTCATCCACAAGACGATCTTCCGGGTCCTTAATCCGCTGCATGGCATCCCGGATCTGATCCACGGAAGGACTCGGATCCAGCGCAAATGCGGGCGGCTTAGCGTTCTGCGCGTAACCCAGTTCCTCCAGCATCTTCAGCTTATCCGCATGCTTCTTGATATCTTTTTCAGAAGCATCAGCAGGAATCCCGGTAATTCGGAAACTGTTCTCGCGATAAATATTGATGTGCGCGGCTTTAAGCAACGGAGCGCATTCCGGTGGCAGCCTTCGTTCTTTTTCGCGTTCTGTTTTCAGAGTATCCATAATTACATGCTTATGCCGCATCTCCAAAGCTTTACATGACCAGCATATTTACCGCGAAGCTCAGGCCATTTATTGAACGCTTCTTCCATAACATCGGCAGCCTGGCCCAGTTCCCCAAGAGTTTTAAGCTCGATAGCCTTTTGTGCCATTTTCTCGGCTTCTGACCTATCCGGCGAAGAATGCTCAACATTTAAAGCCGTTTTGGGCGTTTGCGATTCCTTTACATCAACCGCTTTGTTGATCGCTTCAAACCCTGGTTTCCACGAATCCAGCGCGTCCAATAGCTCTGAAGCATTCTGAAAGCGTCGTTCCGCTCGAAAGTTCAGCGTCTTTGAAATGATGGAATCGAGTGAAACGTTTACGTTGGGATTGATGTCGGACGCCGGCCTCACTCTTTCCTTCACGAGATTCTTTTTGTTCCAGCCCCAGTCTTTTGCCAGTCTAAATGGCAGCCGATCCGTCAGCAAAAGATAAAGCGTTGTTCCAATCGCCCAAACGTCCGCCGCACAGGAATCGCCATTGTTCTCCGAAAAAGCTTCCGGCGGCTTAAAAGCCGGAGTTCCCGCTGAAGTTGCAAGCAGCGTGAGAGGATTCACCGTTTTCGCAAGGCCGAAGTCTCCTATGCGGGCGCGCAGTCCTTCCGTCTCATATCCCACCAGAATGTTCTGTGGCTTGATGTCGCGATGTACGATTGGTGGGTGCTGCCGATGCGCGACCGACAGCCCCCCTGCATACCTGCTTCATGAGTTCGAGCGCAGTATCAACGGGAACAAATTGTTTTCGGTAGGAATGCCAGAATTTTTCCAGACTTCCGCCGGGAACGTTTTCCATCGTAAAATAGCCATGCAGTCCCCTGGTGGCTTCAAGGACGTTGGCGTCAAAAACGCGGACGATGTTCGGATGGCCGATGCGAGAAAGCATAATGGCTTCTCCTAACATCTCCTCTATCTCCGCCACATCCATTCCACCCCGTTTAAAGACCTTCATTGCCTGCCTGCCAAGGAAGCGATGTTTAACCCTGTAGACTTCAGCAAAAGCTCCTTCGCCCAGAAATCTCTCGACCTCGTACGTTTCGCGAATGACCTGTCCTTCAGCAAGCAGCGCCATAAGGATTAGTCCTCCGCGGTTCCCACTGATGCTATTTCTGCGTTAAGAGCAGTTACAGTGCTGTTAAAGGATTCAATCCGGCTTTTAAGCAACGAGTTATTTACGTCGTAAGTATTTACCTTTTTATTGAGATATTCGACGGAAAATGCGCTGCTTTTATCAATAGAACTCTTTAATGTATTTATTTCCAAGTTTAACTCATCGAGCTCCTTTTTGTCTTTGTCTATGGATGCCGATTCGGCGTCTGTTTGCGCTCGTTTGGCGATTAAACGGAGAGCTGTGTCATTCGAGACACGGTAGTTGCGTCCATTGTAAGCTTTAATAAGCGTCGTAGCTGTACTGCCCTTTGGTTTGGAATTGGTTGCGGGCGGCGTAATGCTACTGGCTGCCTTGGATACGGGTGGCGGATTATTCCAGTTGCGAATAAAATCAGGCGGGTTAAAACGAATCGCCGCTGCCATTAATATCAGTGCTATTGTCGGAGCTCCGACCATCCATGGGAAGACGCCCGGAGATTTCCAGGTGGGCGGCGTTATTTCCGGCGGCCATACCAATGGCGCTTCCTTTGAAATCGAATTAAGGGGAACCCACTTTTCCAGGCCCAGACTGGAGACGGGACCACCAAAGCTCGAAACCGAAACATCGGCGGGAAACTGCTCAGCCAATACCAGCGCCTCAATCACCCGAAACTCAAATGGACCGCGTATCTTGCCCTCATGGGTAACGTAATACCTTTGCGTTGGATCTGGTGCTGTAGCAATTGCCATATCTCGTACTCGGAAGTCGTCAGACAGACATCTTCTTCATCCTGGGTGCGCAGTTAGGCATCAAAGAGTATTGCCCACAGGAGACTGGATGAGAGACGTCCATTTAGCAGTGTTTGAGGATATAGCGGATAAATGATCTCTTGTCAGCTAAAACCGATCAAAGAAATCACTCCAGTTATTTTTGTAGCGCAGGGAGGTGCAACTGGCTTGCCGCGGTGTCCGAACCTGAGCGCATCAGCCTGTTCAGCACCTATCCCTTGACCTGTAATGGATGGGAGAACGCTTTCCCGGCGGGAAACGGAAAAATGGGGATCACGGCCGGGCAAAGCACTCAGGTCTCGATCACCCCGGCCGCACTGGAGCCGCCTGCTGACTTGGCGACGGGAAAGCCCATTTCGGCCTCTACGGTATCCCATTCGGAATATGCGCCGGAGAACGCTGTGGATGAGGAACTCCCTACCCGCTGGAGCAGTGAATCCAAAGACAATCAATGGATCCAGGTGGATCCGGGTCTGAACGACCTGCCGCGTGTAAAGCTAACCGCGAAAGCAAGCGCACACATTACCGCAGGAGGCGAAACGGCAACCATCATCGTAGATCTGGTGAACAGGCAAAATACCGCTGCGCTAATGACCTTCCTGCCCCTGCGCAATGCTTCCGACAACTCGCGAATCCTTCTTGCCTACTCCACCAACAACTACATCTCTCTGTTGCCGGGAGAGAAGTGCACCGTCGCCATACAGGCCAGTACGGCCAAGCTTTTTTCAGGCACGCAAACGGGACATGGTGATCTCTCTGGAGGGATGGAATATCGAGCATGAAGTGCTGCCCGTAGCCCTTTTCGAAGCAGGTATCGTCCACTAAGCGACTCATCCTGCCGGCCTCAGTCGAACGCAGGGAAATCAGCCGGCCCATTGAACTGGCTACCTGACTGCGCGTGCCGGCGTCCCATGGGTATTGGTAATGTCGGCCGCCAGTTGTTGCAATACCCTGGCTCTATCGGGATTCACTTTCTTGGTAACCACCGCGCCGACTGGGCTGTCTCCCGTGATAGTGGCGTATATCACGAGCGCGGAGAGATAGGAGCCCTCGAAACTGGGGTGCTTGAGGTCTTTGCCATAGAGGTCGATCTCGGGATGTTCCTTAACGCATTTGGCAAACGCAGTGCCGACAGGCGCAATGACTACCTTACGTCTGGGATCCTTTGCCTGCAGAATCACCTGTAGCTCGCCATATTTGGCGTGAATCTGTCCATACATCTCTGCCGGATCTGCAAAAAGCACAGTCTTTACCGAGCCTTTCTTCGCTCCCGAAGGGTCTTCCTCATCCTCCATATCGGCCTTGGCGTCACCAGGTTTGGAAGGAGTGGCGGCGCTCGGTGTTGTGACTGGATTTCCCGGAGCCAGAGCCACTGCGCTCTTGAAGCTGGCATGCTTTGCGGAGAGCGCCCAGGTCTCGTACAGCACAATGCTGGCGGTCGGAGACTCGGCTACAATACGTTCGTAAAACTTCTGGCCGTTGGTGATGAAATCGCCGCGGTTACCGGCCGCAGTGGTGGCTCCCAGGCTGTGATCCTGCAGAATGATCCACGCCCAGGGCTTGCTCTTAAGCGCTTCGTCAGTGGCAGGCTTTAAGAGATGGTAGCTGAACCCCTGCCCGCCTTTTGTTACGCGGGTGGTGGTGAGCGGTTTATTCTTGCTGGCAGAGATTTCCTGCACCATCTGCGGAATGTTGTTGCTGGAAGTAAAGCTGTTGCCAAAGAAAAGCACATCTTCGGCAAATACCGGTAATGGAGCTGCCACTGCCGCCACAATCGCGAATGCCGCCGCGACCGCAACTGCTTTAAAGCACCTGCAGTCCGAAAATCCGCGCATGTTTACGTTCATAGAAAAGACGTGTGAAAGCAGGGCACCATTGCTTCAGAGATGACCTCTGCTGGCAAGTAACACTTGAGTCTCTGTTATTTCTAGGCCCGGCCCGAAATTGACTCAAGCAAAAGTTGCAACTGTGACACTCAAAGGAGCCTCCGCCACATAATCTACACATTATGAGACGATCCAGCAGGATCCGCACGCAGGTAATGACTGGTCTGATTTCACGCTGGCATTCAGGGTCAACAGGTGGCTGACAGATGCGGAAGACGACTCATTTGGGCCGGATGAAGCAAATCAGCACGTAAACGATCGGCTCGAAGACCCTCAGGCTGTGACTGGCCAGCATCTAATCAGTGGACCACTTCGAACCCTGCACAGTCACCGAAGTGCGGAACAGGCGGTAGCGGATTCCTGCCGCATTGAGTTGCCCACAGTAGGTTTGCAAATCCTGATCCATTTTCGAGCTGTCTGCAAATAACCCCGTGGGGACCTGAAGCAATGCAGGCGGAGTATCCGTCGACATATCCAGCCGGGCCAGTGACTGAGGATCCACGCTGACCATGGCGACATCCACGATCGGCGGCACTTGATTGCGCATGATACCCGAGCGTACCACGGGAGAAGGTGCGGCCTTTACTCGCGCAGCGGCAGGGTAAGTATCCTGCCATGCACGGGAATCATAGTGATAATTTGGGCTCAGGATGGAACCTCGAGCCGTGGCCGGATATAGCACGCCGAGTTTGACTACCGCCGCTTCCTCATCCTTAGGTGACAGCCTTGGACGCAGCACTAGCAGCGTCACGTCCTCCGCCAGGATGCGGGCGCGCGGCTGCTGTGCGGCGTCAAATGGAGTCTTGAAAGACTGCAGCCAGGTGAGCGTATACGCAGTGTTTGCCGTGGAACCATAGACTTTCAGGTTTTCCGTAGGCTCGACAAACTGGACGAGGCGGTACCTGCGTTTGGTTTCGGCCAGTGGCTGAAGCCAGGGCGGGACTACGTTGGTGTCTATCTGTAATCCGTACTGAATGTAAAAGCCAACTGAATTGAGCGAGCGATTGAGTGTCGAGAGGTTGTCGCTGTTCGTATCGCCCAGCGGTGCCTGAAAGAAGATGGCGTGCCCGGGATTTGTGGTCTGGACCGCTCCCGGCACAATTGACGTTGCCGGTCCGGCGATGAAATGAAGATCGGAAGTGCGTGCAAACTGCTGTGGAAAGAATGTCGCTGCCGTCGCAGTGCGGTACTTCCCGCTTGCATCCACGTAATCGTTATAGGTATTCAGGGTTGCGCGGCTGAGAGTTCCGCTCACCGTGGTAAAGGCAGCCCGCGCGTTGCGAAACGCGGAGATCTTCCCGGTGCTCGACTTCCAGATCTGCCCGATTCCTCCCACCAGATGCATGACTATCGCCATGATCGCAAGAAGGATAACCGTGGCCACCAGCAGCTCAATGAGCGTAAATGCCTTGCGCGATTGCACCATTCGGGCGATGCGACAGAACCAGGCCAGGAATCCAGTTAAGCAGCACATGATTAGAGACCTCGATTGGCAATGAGGAACGTCCGCTTCGTGGGTTTGTAGCCTGTCTCCGTGGGATCATGCTGGTAGCCGACGGAAACAGTAATGCGACGCAGTTCGCCTGCCCCCTCTGGCGCTGCTATCTCGTAGCGCGCCGTGAAAACGCGGTTCGGCACGGAGGTGGTCTCCACTCCTTCATTGTCGAAGTAGACAGGGAACCTCGCTGAACAGTAGGTGGACAACTGATCGAACGGTGTAGAAGACAGTTCCGAGCCCACAGTGTTAAAAATTTCCGTCTCGACTATCTGCCGGTTGGCCTCCTGCAGCGTAGCAAGCCCCACGGACATCAGCGAGAAAATGACCACAATGGCAAACGCTACCAGCCCGATTGCCAGAGTAACCTCCACCAGAGAGAAGCCGCTTCTGCTCAAACCACGCGCCGCAGTCCCGACTCCACAATGAGGCCGGCCGGATAAAACTGCAGGGATTGAGAGGACGGCCATAGCGACTGCAATTAATGCATTGGAAGAGCTGAAATGCAATACATCACATGTGTGATGTACAAGAATTTTGCTTTAGGATTCTCCGGAGAATCCTCACTTATATTTTACCATGAGAAGAGCAGCTCACCTTCTACTCCGCAGACAAGCACGTGCGGTCCCTCCGGCGAATGCACCCAGTTGGGAACTTGAAAGTTCCCCTGAAAGTAGGGAAACAACGGCTGCAACAGAATCTCCAGGCTGGTTTCGGTTCCGGGCTCCGGAAAGAACCTGACTTCTGCGTTCTTCAATCCGCTAACGAGCAGACGCGAGTTGTAACCGTGCTGAATAGGGGGCAGGACGCGACAAACTACCGCGCTTCTCGATTCCTGGCGCACAAAAGCACGGCACACATGGTGCCACCAGGCAGGGCCGGTATAGTGCAACAAACTGCTCTCCACCATGTTCTGTTGAGCCGGAAACACAGGTGCACCCATGGGCAGACTGATTTGCAATGCCACGGAAACATCCGGCTGGTAGCCCGAAAAGACATAGGCATTGCGATGCCGATGTATAGTCAGAACCGGGGCGCGACCTTTTGAGCCGTCAAACGAGATGTTCAGACCCAGATAGCAGAGAATTCGTCGGGCAATATCGCCACTGGTAATGAAGCTTCTCGCATCCAGGTCCTCCAGCCGCGGACCTTTAACGGGCCCTGGATTCTCAGGATGATACTCGGATGTTGAAAGCGATCCACGCACCCACGCTATCACTCCGCCGGAGGGAAGCCGGCGCCATGCGCCCGCAATTCTCTGCTTGCCGCCCTGCAGTGTTGAGTCGGATTTTAATGTCGCAGCAATCATTCCGTGGTCCTTGCCACTGGCCACATCTCCATTCATCGCCTCTCCTCCCCTCACCTCGCTCCAGGCGCCTGCACTAAGCAGCGAGTGATGGCGAATGTTCATCTCGTCGATGGCGAAATCTCCCTCAAGCTCTTCGCTGCAAAAGAGTTGCAACATGTGCCGCAGATCCTCGCATTCTGTCAGCGGACCATAAAAGAGAACACGTCCGCCAGCCTGAGCATGCAAAAGCAATCGTGCTGTGGCTGCGCCGGGCAGAACTGGCGCAAGAAGTACGGAACCCGAAAGCCCGGGCAGAACTCCCTTTGTATGTCCTTCTTCCGCTCCTGGGCATTCTGCATCAATGCCTCCCAGTATCTTTGCGTCAGCTACCGTATTTACTGGAACGCCGTGAGAAATAAGCCCTCTGACGAACCAGTCGCCAAAGAACGGCAGACCAGGAGCCGCCTCCGTGCCTTTTACAATGTCGTGATAGGCGTCAAACGGATACACCCACACTACGGGCCCCGGGGCATCCGGCACAAATTCCCTGGCATGAAGCACATGGGCAATAACCTCCGTCGGAACGCTGGGCGGCATGCACCCGTGCGAGTCATCCACAGTCAGAAACGATATATCGCAGGGAGGCTCCACTTTGCCGTCCGGGAGTACGCGGCTGACCGAGAGCGGCAGGTAAATGTCATACGGCTGGCGCTGGTAGCGATCCAGCCAGGGACTGTTAAGCCACCAGGGATCATGCGTATAAAAGCGGTAGCGGAACCCATTGCCCGGCGTTCGGGCGATGTGCGACATCCAACCGGAAAGCTCCAGTCCGATGTCGCCGTCCAGAGCTGCCCAGGGTGAATTCACTGGTGGTTCAACATGGGCAATCAAAGCATAGATTTCCCTTAATGGCGACGCATCCGACCCGATGTCAATGCCGGTGGCCAGATTGGTACCACGCGTGCGAATCGGCAAAGCAGGCAGTTCAGCGCGAAAGTCGTGCCAGAACTGAAGAATGCTGGATGCTGTTTCCTCCGCCCTGCCAGCGGAAAAAGCACTTCCGTCAAAGATAGCGCCCGTAAGAGCCCATGGCTCCAGCGCAAAGCCAAAGCCGTTGGAGAACCAGAGAAAATCGCAGCCGCAGTCCGCAACGAAACAGCGGCTCTGCCTTCCCAGAAATGTGCCAACCGTCGTCCCCTCCCGAATCCCATCCGGAAATCCTGCATAACGGCGACTATCCGCATGCAGCAACGCATCGCAACGGATAAACTTGCCGCCGAAGAGCGAGCCGCCTCCGCAGATCTCCGGATGCCATTCGTACTTGAAACGCGAGCGTGCAAACTCTGGCCCAATATCAAAAGTGCCGCCTACAAGCACTGGTTTGCCCAGCACCTCCGCACCTGTGGCCTTAAGCGTCGCAACTAGATCTCTCAGCCATGTGTAAGTAAAGACGGCTGGTTCCGGGCGATAAAGATAGGACCGCCGGTGGACGCCCCGCGCTTCGGAATCGCGCAGCTTGGAGTCCAGGCCTATAGCGTCGTGATCCGCCCGACCACTGTCTTTGGCGCCCAGCATGGCATTGTGGCCGATAGCGTTGACGCAGCCGTGGTATCGCCCCCATTCAAAGGCGGTATTCATATCCCCTTCATACTCCAGAATTTCGGACCCATCGCCTATCCAGAGCATCACGGATACCGTGCCGGCATATCTGACGAGAGGACGCCACTGCTCAAAGAGCTCCCTGCATACGGCATCGCGGCTTTCCGGAGTATTGTCCCAGAACGGCTTGAGACTCAGCTCCAACTGGACATCGCGAAAATGGTAGCCCGATGGCGGAGTTGCCTGGGGTAGAATCTGGCGGTTAGTGGTCGACATAACAGAAATTAAAATATCAAACCTTTGATTCACAGGGCGCAGAAAGCACCGTCAAGGCAAGTGCAACAAATTCAGCTACTTCGGGGCGCAGCCTCGATCGCTCGTTCTGGATCCAGAAGCCATGCAGATCTCCATCGCCTTCCAGCATCATGAATTACAGCTCCTCATATGGCGTCGTAATCGCGTATTCCAGCCCCAGGATCTTCGCGATTTCGACCAGTTCCGCGGCGTGATGGCCAACTCCCAGAGCGAAGTGATGCGTAGGGCCTTCAGCCACCCAGCGTTTCAGGAAGGTGCGCACATTGGGCTTGAACACACCGTGAGTATTGGTATTCCCGGTGGGTGGAATGGGCCGCCTCTCGGATATACCTTCGGCGATCACAAACTTGAAGCCGCCCCGCGCCGTCTGGCCAATGCTCAGCATGGTAATCGGTCCTTCCTTTAACTGAAACTCCACACCCGCACCCGAACCTGGCTTGCCATGATACTTCTTCAGGCTGCGGATCACAGGTTTGCCCTGGGCGATATTCACGTGATGCGGCCCGTCATGTCCCACCAGTACGCTGTCGGCGGCAAAGTCGACCGGATGGAACTCCGCGAAACTTCCGCCAATGTCGAGCCTGTCCATAATCAGCATCGCGATACATGTCTTGATGTCAAACTCTCCGCACATGGGAAAACCAGCGCCAGTCAGGATGGAATTACCCACGATGAAGTTGGTGACAAGCGTACGCAGCTCCGAGCCAGGCTCTCCCTCGTAATAATACGCCAGACCGTCCAGGGACTTCTCGGCAATCAGTGATTCCAGGGCAACAGCCGCCCGGGCGGCAATTTCCAGATCACGATCGGTCAGCTTTTCCGTGAGCGGATCGGACTTCGGGTCAGGCGTGTCGAAGAACTCCAGAATCTGCTTCGACCAGCGCTGCACCTCGCCAGGATCGGGCTGGCGGTAGTGCTTGTGAACATCGCCCGGCTCCAGCAGCACTACGTGAGGTCCAAACGCCGCGGTAATCGCAGTAGGATCGGTATGCATGTCCAACATCGCCTCCAGTACATGCCCCATCAGGCCGATACGCGCATACTTCAGGTCATGCAGCACTTTGGCAATCTGGCACCATTTGTGAAACTCAGCATCGACGGTGGGATCATCGATTTCATGTCCAAGAATGAAGGGCGGCGGTCGCCGACCGAAACGAATGGCGACCCCAACAAACTCCGGCACCGAGCAGAAGTCATCGTTACAGAGCTGCATGTAGGTGGAACCGTTGGGGTAATCCATCGCAGCCAGCGGCTGCACGGCCACCAGAATGATTGGTATATCCAGCTGGCGGCACAGTACGCCAAAGGTGGCAGAGGTCGCATACGTGGCCATATCGACAAACAGCATGTCGAGGTCCGCAGCCCTGATCTTTGGAACAGCCGCATAGGCCGTCGCCGCATTGTCGAGCATGCCGAATTCCACAACTTCGACGTTGTTGGAGAGGATGCGGCGCTTCACATCACCAAGCTTGCGATGCATTTCGTCGAGGAGACCGTCAAATTGCGGCCAGTAAACATGATGTCCGACTGCGAGGACGCCGACTTTGGCCGTTAGCGGACGCCGCCTTTTGATAGGAACAGAAGCCATATCACACATTTGATCTTATTTGGCGGTGAGCGTCAACCCTTAAACCACACATCCATTAACAGCGACTTTATCTATGCTTGCGGCACCCAAATGGTTTGACCAGACAACTGAAATATGTCATCCTGTTCCGCTTTATGGCGTCACTCAAACGGATCGCATCGGATCTCGGAGTGTCCTATACTCTGGTTTCTAAAGTCCTCAACGACAGGCTGGGCACAACAGGCGTAAGCCCGAAGATGCGCGAGGCAATTCTGTCCAAAGCGAAAGAACTGGAATACATTCCCAATCGCCTGGCCGTTGCTCTCAAGGCCGGGAGACGTGGAGCTGTGGGCATCTTCCTTCACCACTTTGGCGAGTCGGGCAGCGAAGTAACGGATCGGCTTCTGCGCGGCTGCGCGGAGGGTCTGGAACGAAGCGGCTACCGAATGTGGCTGCGCTTTTTCAAGACGGACGAAGAGTTCCTTGCGGCATGTGATGACCAGCTCAAGCGTGAGGTGGACGGCCTTATCGTCGGCGGCGTGCAGCATGAAAGCCTGATCGCCAAACTGCACGAGATGGAGCAAAACCTGCCGATCGTCAGCGTATTTTGCGATTCATCCGACCGAACTCGCTCCATGCTGCACAATGTGGGCGCGGACTACGAGCTTCAGGGATTTCGTGCCACTACGCATCTGTTGGATCAGGGTTGCCGCATGATCGCGACCTTTCCTGTTGTGGAGAATCGGCACAAAGGCTATGTGCGAGCCTTGTCTGAGCGTAACGTCAAGCTGAATCCCAAGCTGATCGTCAACGCCCGGGACTTTCGGCTCAGCACCGGCACTGTTTGTGCCAAGGAACTGATTGGACGCGATATCCCCTTCGACGGCATCGTATGCCAGAGCGACTCTCAGGCCGTCGGGGTAATCAACGAGCTGGTGCACCGAGGCTTTCAGGTTCCGGGCGCGGTGAAAGTAATCGGCGTGGATGATTCCCCGCTCGCAGAAGCGTGCATTGTGCCAATCACGTCCATCACCTCCGGCATGACCGAGGCCGGGCAAAAAGCCGTGGAGTTACTGCTGAAGAAAATAGCCGGCGAAAAGGTGGAATCCGTACTGATTCAGTCCGAGGTGGTTGAACGATCGTCATCACGCGTTTGATGACGATCTGATTTCCGGTCCCAGGTGTGTTAAACAGATCTGCGGATATATTGCTCTACCGTCATAGTAACGCCCTTCAGATTGCGGGAATGGTTACCTACCAGAATATCGTATTCGCCAGGCGCCACAATCCATGCGGCTGAATCCATGTCGAAGTAAGCCAGTTCCTGAGCCCCGAGAGAGAACGTCGCTTCCGCTTCTTCACATGGCGAAAGATTCACTTTTTGAAAAGCGCGAAGTTCCTTAATGGGGCGAACCAGGGGGGCGTTACGCGGGCTCACGTAGAGCTGCACGACTTCCCTGCCGGCTCGCCTGCCTGTGTTTTGAACACGAACTCTCACCGTTATCTCCAGGCCCTCCCAGGCGCAGACTTTTGTCCGGGCAAGGCGCGGTATGCCGATTTCAAACGTGGTGTAGCTCAAGCCAAAGCCGAAAGGATAATGCGGCTCGATTCCCGCGCGATCAAAATGTCGATAGCCGATGAACAGACCTTCGTCGTACTTCACGCGCTTTCCGTCGCCGGGATAGTTACGCATCGAGTCGTGGTCCTGCAGGCGATGCGCCATTGTATCGGGCAGGCGTCCGCTGGGATTGGTTTGGCCAAAGAGAATTCGAGCGAGCGCGCGTCCCCCTTCCTGACCGGGATACCACGCCTCCAGCAAAGCAGGCACCTGGCTTGCCCAGGGAACTGACAGCGGCCCGCCGTTGTTCAGCACCACAACTGTCCGGGGGTTTACTGCGGCTACGGCCTCAATAAGCCTCTGCTGAGCTTCCGGAAGATTAATATCGGAGCGATCATGCGAGCCGCCTTCAAACAGATTGGAGAGACCCGCGCAGACTATAACAACGTCCGCCAAACGCGCCGCCTGCACAACCTTCTCCAAAAGTGAAGATGGTCGGGCAGCAGCCGAAACTGATCTCGCATCAGATCCGATACTCTCTGTTGCGCCAGGCGATTCCGACTCCCCGGCGCCGACACCGCCGTCAGCTAAAGGATCCGGCGTCACGCCGGAACTGGAACTGAGGCTGAGGTTGGTTTCCCATTCGAGGCGCAGGCCGGCACGGGCGGCGCGTTTTCCATATTCCAGACAGAAATCGACTGGCTCACCAGCGACGAAATGACGCTCCAGAGTAAAGTATCGGGTCTGATACTTCTCCTCAAAATTGCCCTCCGCATCATCGTCCCAGGCATCGTGCACGATCTCGCCTCCTATTCGTAAGCGCACGCAACCTTCCTGTGCATAGACGCCGACCCGGTAAAGCCCCGTAACGGGCGGATTCAGCCTGCCAGTAAAGCGCACGGCGAATGGCCCTTTCTGCACACCGGGTGCGGGCGACGCCCATCCCCAGGAAAAGTCGATCTGAGACGCCGTGGTCACGTTGTCTGGCTCAACTCCGATCTCAGGCGATGCAAAGTACTCCGCCAGCACGCTGCCCAACTGCCCTCCACATGCGCTGGGCATCAACAGAAAGTCTTCGCGAATAGGCTCCATCGTACCGACAAGGCTGCAACCTTCCAGATATTGCACCTCGACCTCGCTGCCGCATATTTCCCGAATTCCAGCAAGCGGACTTACACTGTAAAAGGGCGCAACCGCAGCGCTGCCGCCGCCGCCCAGACGCGCTTCCGCAGCGTTGGGGCCGGTAACCAGCACACGTTTGATACAGGCAGCGTCTATAGGAAGCAACTGGCCCTCATTCTTTATCAGCACAACAGATTCCTCCGCCACCTCGAGAGCGAGAGCTCTGCTTTCCGGAGCTTCTAGGCCGGAGCCCACGATCGAAATCTCTCCTTCAGCGCCT